>CAIQCJ010000021.1 GCA_903870315.1 uncultured bacterium
AAGGGTTCTGAACCCAAAGATAAACGAGTATTTTTGAACTATCTACTTCAGAACCCGACTATAAAGGCAAAAGAACCAACCTTTACATTGCGTTCTCCGTTTAATCTGGTCTTAGAACTGGCAAGCAGTCCTTTAAGGGGTGCCTATCGGGATTCGAACCCGAACTGAAAGCTCCACAAGCTCTAGTGCTAACCATTACACCATAGGCACCATATAAACTAACTCATACTTACACCGAGGGTGTGGATCTCAATACTTCGGCGATTCCTCATTTTTACCATAGATATGGTTACTTAGTCTAGCGAGAGCATAAAGAAGTGACGAGAGCCGATTCAAATATACAAGTGTCGCTGGACTGATTTTTACCTTTCCTTCTTCCGAAACTGCAACTACTCTACGTTCAGCCCTGCGTGCAAGTGTCCGTGCGAAGTCGAGTTTCGCTGCTAGTTCAGTACCACCACTTACAAAAAAAGTCTTTATCTGTGGCAGAGATTTTTCTATCATGGCAATGGCCGACTCGACACGCTCCACCTGACTCTGCCCTATCACCTTGTCAGCGCCAGCTATTTCTGCCTGAACTATAAACAGATCCTCCTGAACTTGATGGGTAATATCTGCGAAGGACGTCTGTCCGAGACTAGAATCACCGGCAGTGCTACCAGTCTTCACAACACCCAAAAACGAATTCACCTCATCGAGTGCACCCAGAGCCTCAGTAATCGCCGAGCTTTTCGATATACTCTGATCACAACCGAAAGTAGTAGTGGTACCTTTGTCGCCTTTGCGTGTGTATAACATGTGCGCGGGAGAAGACTCGAACTTCCATGCCCAAACGGGCGCTACCACCTCAAGGTAGTGCGTCTACCAATTTCGCCACCCGCGCATTTTCAATAACTACTGTTCGCCAATCATAGCGGAGATGCGGCTTATTTTCAACTTGACCTAAGGTCTAGGTTAGACTAGTCTATGAAAAGAAAAGGAGGTGGTATAGATGTCAGAGAAAAATCGTATAGTTATAAGTAAGTGCCCTATCAATGAAAGTTGGACAATGTTCTGTCCTGTATGCAAGAAGATAGTAGCATATGGTAGATACGCTCTTGTAACCATCAATGATGCTTCTGAAATAACTGGGGCTATAACTGATGATCTTGGGTTCCCTCACCATGAACGTATCTGTCCGGCATCAAAGCCGCTCATCGGCCCTATGATGAGCAGTGACTGGAAAGAGAATCTAAAGATAACGTTCGACTATCTGTCACAGTTCGCTAAGGAAGTCGAAATCATTCCCTTCACAAATGTTCCTGTCTATTGGAATACCAATCCAATATATGTACCCATCAAGAACATTGTCTTGGAAAAGACTGTGCGAAAGGTACAGGTACCAGCCTAACAAAAACCGCCTCTCTTGAAGAGGCGGTTTTTTGTTTTAGAAAGTTCTGGACGAATTATTTTGCGACTTCTACAGGTGCTGCTTCCTTGACCGATGTCTCTTTCACCTCTTCTTCATACTTGGCATTCATAGTACGACGCATCTGCTTACGAATCTCCTTAGCCGCCTCTTCACGGACGAAGTAAAGCTTGGCGCGACGGACCTTGGAACGACGGATCATTTCAACGGAGTCGATCATAGGAGAATATAGTGGAAATGTGCGCTCTACACCGATACCGTCTATAACCTTACGTACTGTAAATGTAGCACCAGCTTCTTTGCCGTGTTTGCGTGCCAAAACTAGTCCTTCGAAAGCTTGGAGACGAAACTTACCCTTGGCTTCCTCGATCTTTTGCCAGACACGAACCGTATCACCTGGACGGATGTCTAGTTTCTTGCGGAATTCAACGTTTGCTGAGGTTATTACCTTGGTTGTCATAGTGGGGATAGATTAACACGAGGGCTTAAATAATTCAAGTTTTACGGGGATCTTCTCACTGGTGGCCACACAGTCTTCATCTAGACCCATCATTCCTATTTGAATCCGTCGTTACGACGTGCCTTTGCTTTATCCAAAACTGTGAGAAGTTTCTTACGCAAGCGCACATTCTTTGGGGTTACCTCTAAGTACTCATCACCTCGCATAAGCTCAAGCCCACGTTCAATATCCAACTTATAAGGCGGCGTCAGAAGTAAAGCTTCATCTGTACCAGAAGAGCGCATGTTTGTGAGCTGTTTACCTTTACAAGGATTGACCTCCATATCTTCACCACGTGCCACGTCACCAACAACCATACCCTGATAAACTTCAGTGGCAGGATCAATAAATAAACGTCCACGTTCTTGTAGATTCCATAGAGAAAACCCTAGAGACTTTCCAGCGACCATGGAAGTCATAGAACCAGTCTCACGTTTTTGTATCTCACCAGCATATGGACGAAATTCTATGAAGCGACTGCCAAGTATACCCTCACCTTTTGTATCTATAGTAAATGCATTGCGATATCCAAGTAAGCCACGTGTAGGTATCTCGAAAATCATACGAGACAAACCTTCTTTAGTTTTCATCTCAGTCATAAGAGCTTTGCGCTTACCAAGTTTCTCTATGACGGCTCCAGAATATTCTTCTGGTATATCTATAGTTAGTTCTTCGAAAGGTTCGAGCTTCATATAAGATTTTCCGTCTTTGTCTTGGAAAGAACCTGCCGATCCAGCTTCAACCTCCACATTTTTCACGATGACTTCTGGTTGTGAGACTTGAAGCTCATAACCTTCACGACGCATATTTTCTATAAGAATGGCGACGTGCAATTCACCACGACCATAAACTTTGAAATAATCATTTGCAGAAAAATCAACCTTAAGACCAACGTTGATTTCAAGTTCTTTCTCTAGACGCTCACGGATCTGGCGACCAGTGACAAAAGTTCCCTCTTGACCAGCAAATGGTGAATTATTCACCAAAAAGTTCAGCGAAATAGTTGGCTCGTCGATCTTGATAGCCGGCAGTGCCTTTGCATCCGCGGAGTCGGCGATCGTTTCACCAATATATATATTTGGCAGTCCAGCTATCATGACGATATCTCCAGCCGCGGCTTGTGCCACTTCGACACGCTTCTTGCCTTCGAAGGTGAAGAGTTTGGTGATCTTTCCGGTAAATGTCCCACCATTTATATCTTTCACTAAAACATTCTGGCCATTGTTAATGACGCCATCGTATATGCGACAAACGCCAAGACGGCCTAGGAAATTGTCATAACCAAGATTGAAAACTTGAGCAGCCAGAGGCTTAGTAGCTTGCTCTGGGGTATTGGCTGGTGGAACATGCTTCAAGATAGTGTCTAGGAGTGGCATCAAATCCTTACCTTCATCCTTGAGATCGAGTTTAGCAGTACCCTGGCGACCGACAGCATAGACTGTAGGAAAATCTATCTGAGAATCATGCGCCCCAAGCTCTATGAAAAGTTCGAGGACGTGTTCGTGGGTCAGATTTGGGTTGGCAGCTGGTTTGTCGATCTTATTGATGATGACAATAGGCTTTAAACCGAGTTCTAGCGACTTTTTCAGGACGAAGCGAGTTTGTGGCATCGGGCCTTCTTGAGCATCTACTACGAGGAGCACACAGTCGATAGAACGCAAGACCCGCTCAACCTCGGAACCGAAGTCGGCGTGACCAGGAGTGTCCACGATATTGATCTTCGTGCCTTTGTACATGACCGAAGTGTTCTTGGCGTATATGGTGATACCGCGTTCTTGTTCTAGAGCGTTCGAGTCCATGCTTCCTTCGTCAGCGTGACCACACTGCGTCATAATAGCATCAGTAAGAGTCGTCTTTCCGTGGTCAACGTGAGCAATGATAGCAATGTTTCGGATTTCCATAATAATAAGCGCTTGCGCGCAGAGGTGTAATTTAATCAAAAAAAGACACGAATGTCAAATATGTCGAGTTCATACCAAGCTCTATTATGAGGTCTTGGCTCCACACTCCTTGCAGGCCTTCGCAAAATCCTCCGGTAATGGCCCATCCAACTTCACACGCTCACCTTTCACATTTGAAAATTCTATATGTTTGGCGTGAAGAGCGGTGCGTTCGAAGCCGAGCGCGTATGGCCTATTTTCCGCGTAGAGCATATCCCCCACAACCGGGTGATGTATCGCCAAGAGATGCACACGAATCTGATGTGTACGACCTGTCTTCGGTTCAGCTTCTAGAAGAGTAAATTTCTCATCATGAACAGTGCCAGCTTCTTGCTCACCGCTGGCGACGTCGTATTTCACCGACGCACGAAAAGTTTTCAGTCTCGTCCAGTAAGTCTCCGCCTTGCGTGGTATACCACGAGATCCTCTTTGCGCCGACCATTTCCTGAAATCGCTACCCGAACGACCAATTGGTCTACTGATGGTTCCAAAGTCTTCAGTAAACTCTCCCCAGACAAAAGCTAGATATTTTTTTGTAATTGTACGAGCTTTGAATTGCTCCTTTAGACAAGCATGACCTTTCGCGGTCTTCGCCACCAACATCACACCAGAAGTTTCACGATCGAGACGATGCACAATACCTGGACGGATGATTTGCTCGCCAGTTGGAGTCAACATAGACTCGCCAACATTCTTTATTCGTGGATATCTCTTCACTAACCAGTCAGTGAGGAATGGCCCTGTAGATCTACCGTCTGGGTGCACCATAAGGCCTGCAGGCTTATTTATAGCCAAAATATGGGTATCTTCGTAGAGGATATCTATATTTGACACCTTCTTCGAAACCACCTTATTCTTTGTTATTGATTTGCTCATATGATGAATATACGCTAATCTGTGCTAAAATCAAAATCGTTCTTTTAATATGCAACATTAACCATCCGCCATTAGCTGTTTTGGTAGATATGCAACATATGCGCCCTTAGCTGTTTTGGTAGATATGCAACATATGCGCCCTTAGCTCAGTTGGTAGAGCAATTCATTTACACTGAAAAGGTCGGGGGTTCGAATCCCTCAGGGCGCACAAAAAACTGTAACTGATCTGTATCAAACTTCTAAGCATAAGAAAAAGCGCCGGCTTTCACCGACGCTTTTTCTTATGCTCTAGCACAATTAGCCCAAACAAGACTATGCCTGAGGAGCGGCTGGTGTTGCGGGAACTGAACAACCCTTACAGTCCTTGTTGTGAGATACAGCGAGCCAGATAGCTGAGAGACCAACTAGAACGTAGATGATCCTCGAAACTACTGCTGCCTGGCCACCAAACAAGACACCAACATCCCAGTTGAACAAACCAACCAAGAGCCAATTCAAACCGCCAATCACCAAAAGGATGAAAGCGATAACGTGTACTGTTTTCATATTATTATGAATTAATTAACTGCTAATAAATATAGACCTTACTTTGTTAAGTATAGCACGTACTAACTTGCTGTAAATCAGTTGTAACAAAACAACGAAAACTTATACCAAAACTACCCCTCTTAGAATGGGTAGTTTTTGCTTGATAGACCGCTAGAATGGCTCTGTTGAGCCCTCCCAGTAGGTCTCTTATGAATGTCCCCCCGCTCGGTCTCGGCATTTTTGGTACCAAGCCCCGTAAGGCTTTGGGGTGATTAAAACTGAATCTGGTCGAACCCTCTCGAGAGGTCTAGGCATTGGCAAAAAGTGACAAAAGTGACACAGGATGAGGTATATAGTTACAGATGACTGTCACTTTCTGGCGATTTAGTTGCCAACATCTTGCCAACACTTAGCTCCTTTACTTCCCCAACCAGTCTGTCATCAATGTATACATGGAAATACAGACAACTATGAGTAGACCGCCTTTGGCCATTAGTAAGCCCAAGTACTGTCTATACGCTCGTAAGAGTACAGAAAGTGAGGAACAGCAGGTGCTTTCAATAGATAGTCAGATTAAGGAGATGTTACAGCTAGCCGAACGTGAGAATTTGGATATAGTGGAGATTAAGAAAGAGTCACATTCAGCTAAGGAAACTGGTCAAAGACCAGTTTTTAATGAGATTGTGGAAG
>CAIQCJ010000022.1 GCA_903870315.1 uncultured bacterium
ATATCAGACCATCTGGCAGTACAACCACACTAGAATCCATTCTGTATTGAAAATGCCGCCTATGCAGTTTGCGCGAAAAGTGTTGGCGGCGTACAATTCAGCTAACAAGGATGGCGTGCAATGAAAGGGGTCCAGTACAATGAAGTACGAAAACAAAGGTGTACTGGTGGAATGCAAGCAAGGCTTCGAGAGGGTGTTTGGTGTTGGTCACCACCGATTGGTTATACCAATTCAAAAAGAATCAAAGACCGTCGCAAGCTTATGCCAGATATTCCAGATGAAGAAAGATTTTATCTTATTCAAAAAGGTCTAAAACTTTACATGAAAGGGAATCATACAGTCACCTCATTAGCCAAAGAAACGGCGGACTGGGGATTGAAAACGAGAACAGGAAAGCCTATACGTAAACAATTATGGGATGTGATACTTCAAGATAAATTTTATGCGGGCATCCTAGTCGACCCGTGGACGGACGAAGAGTACAGAGGTTTACATACCCCGATGATTACTCGTGATGAATACAATCAGATTCAAGAAGTAAAAAAGAGGATGTCTAACAATGCTACAGCTCCAAGGCTGTCTATTAATCCCGACTTTCCGCTTCGTCGCTTTGTTCTGTGTGAATGTGGCCATTTCTATACAGCGTCATGGAACACGGGTAGGCATGGTAAGAAATATCCTTCATATCATTGTCGTAACAAGCAATGTATTCATTATGGCCTTTCTGTTTCCAGAGAAGACATTGAAGAAAAATTTTATATTTTCCTTATGAAAATATCTCCAACACCTGAATTTGTTGAGTTGTTTAAGCAGACCGTAATAGATTGTTATAAGGATAGGCATGTAGCGACCCAACAGGAAAGCGAACATCGTCAGCGTGAAGCGACAAAACTTGAAGACCGCCGAAAGGAATTGACTGAAATGAGGATGAGTAAGGAGATTTCAAAGGAGGAATATATGGAGATGAAAGAGACTATCGATAGACAGATTGCAGAATTAGCCACCAAAATACAGCCACAAGATAACAGTTATGACATGGAAACGGCTATATCAGTTGCGACGAAATTGATTAGTAACACCGCAGATGAATGGATGATGATAAAATCGCCCAAACAACAACGTTTCCAAAAGGTGGTTCTACCACAGGGAATCACCTACCAAAAAACAGCCGAGACGTTTGGAACCACGATTGTGTCGCCTATCTTCAAGCTATATGGAGGGTTTCTAACTAACCCGTCTGACTTTGTTGCGGGGGCCGGAATCGAACCGGCGATCTTCAGGTTATGAGCCTGACGAGCTACCGCTGCTCTACCCCGCGGTATAACGTGCCTATGCAAGCTATGATAGACCATTTTGCCATAGTGTGGCTTATTGTGCAAGAGCCAATGATTTGCTATTCTCTAAGGACGTCGGCGTAGCTCAGTTAGTTAGAGCGTGGGACTCATAAGCCCAAGGTCGAAGGTGCAATTCCTTCCGCCGACACATAGGTATCGTCTTACAACAACACTTTGTTTTTTGCGCTTTTTCTGCTACATTATTGCAGTACTTACAAGTACTAGCTGCGGCCATAGCTCAACTGGTTAGAGCACTCGCCTGTCACGCGAGAGGTTGGCGGTTCGACCCCGCTTGGCCGCGCATTTGAATCTGTGGAAAATCGATCCTAGATTTATATGTTATTATATAGCCTATGGTGATACATCATGGTTACAAGAGATCGCATTATTATATGGTCTTACTATTTTTTGTTGTAGTCATCACTGGTATGTATGTGGTAGGTATCACAGATATATTTAGTAATCATCCTACGGTAGTCGCACCGACAAATATTTCTACAACAACATCAGATACAGCATCTACAACTCAATCTGTTGTGGTTAAGATATTTGGTACTCCAGTTGTCGGAGATATTGGAGTCGGTCCAGATACTAAAGTAGCTTTTGTAACTGAACAATCAGGTGGTAGCGGGACATTTTATTATGCAGTAGCTTTCATGAAAGTGGTCGACAAATACGTTAATACCAACCAGATATTACTTGGTGATCGTATAGCTCCACAGGGTATAGATATATCTAACCACATAGCTTCTTTCAATTTCTGCGATCGTAAAGCTGATGAACCTTTCACTGTTAAACCATCGATGTGTGTCACCAAGAGGTTTGATATTGTTGAGGATACATTGACTGAAGTTATTCCTTAGTGTTTATATTGCATTTCAATGTCTATGAATCCTGAACATAACCACAACCATTGGGAGACCTGGTCATATTGGGCAAAAGGCGGTTCTATATCTATAGCTGTGGCTCTTGGCTTTATAGTTTTCCAGCTTGTATTGGTACCACATGTCTTCTATAAGACATGTGGAACAGTTGCATGTATGATGCCTGTAGCCAGATTTATTGAAAACATCTTTACGAATTCTTTGATGCCGTTATGGTCGTCTCCATTGGCAAACCTTATGCTCAACTACCAATTCATATATGTCTTGGCTGCACTGGCATACTATTTTTTCATAGGTGCTTTCATAGGACTTATGATTGAAAAACGTAAGAAAAGATAGTACTATGCTGTTTTAGTTGTATACACCAGAACATCGCCAAGATAGCTCAGTTGGTAGAGCACGCCCATGGTAAGGGCGAGGTCCCGAGTTCGATCCTCGGTCTTGGCTCCAGTAGTTTAGTTTGCCAAAGTAGCTCAGTTGGTAGAGCATCGCTTTCGTAAAGCGAGGGTCCCCGGTTCGATCCCGGGCTTTGGCTCCAAGTATACTGATATGTCAAATCCACAAAAAGAAAAAATCCAAGAGAAGATATTAGAACTCGAAGTAAACATGGCTTCTTCCGATTTTTGGGCTGACAAGACTCGTGCACAAGCAACTATAAAAGAGCTTCAAGTATTGAAAGATGAGCTATCTGGTGTTGGTAAATATGACAAAGGAGACGCTATACTTACTATACTTTCTGGTGCTGGTGGCGATGACGCCGAAGATTTCACTGGCATATTACTTCGTATGTATAGCAAATACGCTGATACGAAAGGGTGGAGTTGGTCAGTGGTCCATTCGAACTCAAACGATCACGGTGGTTATCGCAATGTGACAGTTGAGATTACAGGAAAGTCTGGTTTCAATAGTGGTTTGGGAGTTTATGGGACTTTGAAAAATGAATCTGGAGTCCATCGTCTAGTACGTATATCTCCATTCAATGCTAACGATAAACGTCACACATCTTTTTCTTTGGTGGAGATTATTCCAAAGTTAGAAAAAGCTACGTCGGCTGATCTGTCTATATCAGATAGTGATGTTGAGATAACCATTGCCAAGTCCGGAGGTCCAGGAGGTCAAAACGTGAATAAGCGCGAAACGGCCATACGT
Organism: uncultured bacterium; assembly: GCA_903870315.1. Taxonomy (GTDB): domain Bacteria; phylum Patescibacteriota; class Minisyncoccia; order Phycocordibacterales; family PALSA-1337; genus C7867-002. The sequence continues at coordinate 3,368 of CAIQCJ010000022.1, forward strand.
TTGGTTCACAAGCCGTCTGGTATATCCATCCACGTCACATCTGAACGATCTCAGGCGCAAAATCGTGAGAAAGCCTTCGATATATTGCGCGGCAAGCTCTGGAAGCGTATGGAAGAGGAGCGTGTCGCAAAAGAACGTGGTATGCAGCTGTCATCTACAACTTCTATAGAATGGGGGAATCAGATACGTTCTTACGTTCTCCACCCATATAAGATGGTGAAAGATCATCGTACAGATATGGAAACATCGCAAGTTGATAAGGTATTAAACGGTGACCTGGATGATTTTATAGAAGCGGAAAAAGAATTGTAAAATGCTATAATAACTCCTATGATCTATTATGATAAAGTATCAAAGATATATCCAGACAAATCAGTAGCTTTGGATGGTATAAGTTTCGGTGTAGAGCCTAAGGAGTTCGTGACTATAGTCGGCCACTCTGGTGCTGGTAAAACGACCCTTATGAAGCTGCTTATAGCGGAAGACAAACCGACGGGTGGTACTATTTCCTTTGAATCATTGAATGTCAACAAACTGAACAAAAAACAGCTGAATAAGCTACGTAGGCGAGTTGGTATGGTCTTCCAAGATTTTCGTCTCATCCCCAACAAGACCGTTTACGAGAACATAGCTTTTGCTATGGAGGCTTCTGGACGAAGCGATAGCCAGATATCCGCCGACGTACCGCACGTTTTAGAGTTGGTTGATCTTAGTCATAAGATTTGGTCCTTTCCGAAGGAACTTTCTGGTGGTGAGAGTCAACGTGTAGCTATAGCGCGAGCTATCGTTAACAACCCAGAGATCATCATAGCTGACGAGCCAACAGGTAACTTAGATCCAGCAAATACTTTTGAGGTGATCCGTATCTTGAAGAAGATTAACGAACTTGGAACAACGGTACTTTTAACCACTCACAACAAGGGAGTAGTAGATGCAGTTGGTGGCCGCGTTATAACTATGGAGAAAGGCAAAATCGTCAGAGACGATAAGTCTGGTAAATATATTCTATAAAAATATGATAATCACAAAACTCAAACGCATAACTCGAACTGGATTTATAAACTTCTGGCGCAACGGCTTCCTTTCTTTTGCGGCTATCGTGGTTATAACATTATCTCTATCATCTTTGGGTGGCCTTATATTTGCCAGTGCTTTTGCTAGATCTATGCTCTCAGAAGTGAAAGACAAGGTAGATATCAATGTTTACTTCACACTTAGCGCACAAGAGCCGGATATATTGAGTCTACAGAAGGATATAAACATTTTGCCACAAGTAGCCAGTACATCATATGTTTCTAGCGATCAGGCCTTGGTTGGTTTCAAGATGCGTTGGCGAGACAATACACTTATCATGCAGGGTCTAGATGAGATCGGTACCAACCCTTTTCCAGCTTCTCTAAATATCAAAGCCAAAGACCCTGGTCAGTATGGCAGTATTGCCAGCTTCTTGGATAATAAGAATCCTATAGATGCTTCTGGTGTGCCGATTATAGACAAGGTCAATTATGCCGAGAATAAGATTATTATTGATCGTCTGAGTTCTATTATACCGACAGTTGAAAAGTCTGGGTCGGTTATTGCTATCATATTTGTCTTAGTGGCTATGATAGTTGTGTTCAATACTATCCGTCTTATTATATACGCCGCCAGAGATGAGATATCAGTTATGAAGTTGGTCGGTGCTAGCAATACTTTTGTCAGAGGTCCTTTTGTAGTCTCTGGGATCATGTATGGTTTCATATCGGGTATCATTACCCTTATAGTCATGGCTGTTGGAGCTTATTGGGGAGATACACTCATATTGAAGTTGGCCGGTGTAGATGTGGCTGCCAATTTCCAACTTATGGTCAATGTATTTTCTACATATTTCGCCAAGAATTTCGGCCAGATATTTTCTATCATCATGTTGTCAGGAGTCGTCCTCGGCGGATTGTCTAGCTACATAGCAGCTAGAAGATATCTGAAAGTTTAGTCTTACCTAGACGTATTTATCAGACACTATTACATTGTTATTGTCTATTGGACAAATGCTGGTGCGTTTTATTAGAATGAACAGATGAAGAAGCCAACCAAAAGATCTATTAGCAAAAAGACGGTCTCTCAAAAACGTTCACACAAATACATCTTCGTCATCGGTGGCGTGATGTCAGGAGTAGGAAAGGGTATCGCTGTCTCATCTATCGGGACATTACTCACAGCAAAGGGATATAAGGTCAACCTAGTCAAGGTTGACCCTTATCTAAATGTCGACGCCGGTACCATGCATCCTACTGAACACGGTGAAGTCTTCGTCTTGAACTCTGGCCTAGAAACCGATCAAGATATGGGCAACTATGAGCGTTTCTTAGGACACGATCTGGCTTCTGATGACTATATGACCAGCGGTATGATCTATAAGCATGTTATAGAGAAGGAGCGTTCTCTTGGCTATGCTGGTAAATGTGTTGATGCTGAACAAATACGCGACGAAATTGTTCATCGTCTAGAACATGCCGCCAAAGTCAATAAGTCCGATATATCTATTATAGAGATCGGTGGAACTATAGGTGACTATCAGAATGTGATGTTCATGGAAGCAGCACGTGTATTCAAGATGTATCATCCAGCCGATGTAGCCTTTATGATGGTTAGTTATCTGCCAACCCCAGGGAACTTGGGAGAGATGAAGTCCAAACCAACACAAAATGCCGCTCGTCAGTTGGCTTCATATGGTATCAACGCCGACTTCATTATCGCTAGAGCCTCTAGTCCTATAGACAAGAAACGTAAGGAGAAGATCGCGTCGGCTTGTAGTATATCAGTAGAGAGAGTTATTTCTGCTCCAGATATCAAGAGTATCTATGACGTACCGGTGAATTTCGAGAAAGATTATCTGGCAGAACAAGTGCTGGAAGTGTTGAGCCTTCCTAAGACCAGGACAGACAAATCATTCAAAGCTTGGATAAAGATGGCAAAAGGTATCAAGAATCATTTACACAAAGAGATTCACATAGGTGTTGTTGGAAAATATTTCAATACTGGCGACTTTATACTTTCTGACGCATATCTCTCAGTGCTCGAAGCTATCAAATTCTCAGCTTACGCTGTAGGAGTGAAAGCTGTTATACACACAGTGAATTCTCGAGACTTCGAGGTTAAGAATCCTGACTATTCTTCATTGGGCCAATATACTGGCATCATTGTCCCTGGTGGTTTCGGCGAGACTGGTATAGAAGGTAAGCTCAATGTGATCCGCTATGCTCGTGAGAAGAAGATACCTTATTTCGGACTTTGCTATGGTATGCAACTCATGACTATAGAATATGCTCGCAATGCCCTCGGTCTCGACGGCGCTCAGACAGCAGAAATAAATCCGAAGGCACCACACCTTATCATTGACTTTATGCCAGACCAGAAAAAGAAGATCGCTGAAGGTAAGTATGGTGGCACTATGAGGCTTGGTCTGTATCCTACGAAATTGTCTACTGGTACAGTTTCATATTTAGCTTATGAAAAATCTGGTAGGCTCGGTCATAGCAACATCATTCAAGAGCGTCATCGCCACCGTTATGAGGTCAATCCTAAGTATGTTGAGAGACTGGAGAAGGGAGGTCTTGTATTTTCTGGTAAATCTCCAGACGGCTCGCTTATGGAGATAGCCGAATTACCACATGGAACCGGTCTTGGACAACACCCATTTTTCCTCGGTACACAATTCCACCCAGAATTCTTAGCTAGACCACTTTCACCACATCCACTTTTTACAGCTTTTATGAAAGCTGCCAAGAATAGATCTATTTCTTGATACCAGTCAAAGGAAAAGTCTTCAGAACCTTCCAGGCCTTATCATCGTTGTTTTCTTTGTAGAATATAGTCAGGTTGTCAAATGCTAAGTCAAATTTCGGCGCTGGTACAGTCTGTAAATAACTCCAGACATTTTGGTATTCTTGAGGCTTCAAGAAGCGAGCTATAGACATACGAATCTGTAGTTCCTTTTCTTCTATAGTAGAAGGTATACCGGCAGCACGCAGTTTTGTTATGATACTATCTATATAGGCTTTCAGATCTGGGCTTGGCTTGGTACCTTCCATGAAGATCGTTCTCGTACCAAAATGGTTCCAGTTGGTTAGAGATATAGGAAATACAGGAGCCTCTGTGTTTAGGGCTAGGCATTCATCTATAGTCTCGGCGTTAATCCTTTCAAATGAAGTCTTTACGGTGATATGTGGCGGTACTATGTCAGCCACGTTGACTATACCGAAACGGTTCGACAAATCTGCACAAGTAGTCTTGTAGTATTCAGCCACTTCTCCTCGTAGTAAGCTTCCGACGAAATATCTCATGATGAAACCAGCATAGCATGCTACCATGAAAAAATCACCATGCTTAAATATCATAACATATTTGGAAATCTTACTGTCTATTTCTATTCAAAAAGGTGACAGTAAATTGGAGGACCGTTGCGAAACATACCCAGAGCAAGTATGGAGCGTTGATGAAAGACACCCATTTTGCATATGGATATATAGCGACCAGTACCCAAACCAGTGTAGCTAGAGTCAAGGTTATATCAACTGCAGCAAGACGGTTACTACGTAAACCAAACTGGATCGGCGTGAAGATAAAATTGAAAATAAGGTTTAAGACAAATGGAAGTAAAACCAAAAAGGGAATTTGCTTTGCTACATATATAAAAGCAGCGTATCCATACGAGACTGTGATAAGGACGTAGAGTATTGTCCATACTGGTCCAAATAGCCAAGCTGGTGGCGCCCATTTCGGCTTCAACATAGTTTTATACCAATCATAACCTTTCATATTATGATTATAGCATTTTTGGTGAAGTATTCTTGTATAGTATTCAATAAATCTATAGGTCTAATGACAACCTTAAATGGCTTACCTTGTACAAGGGTCTCAGGCTTATGAAATCACCAACTTACTCCAATAGTTTCATACTAAAATTATTTTGCTGCGGGACTTGGATTCGAACCAAGATGACGACTTTCAGAGAGTCGCATCCTACCATTAGATGATCCCGCAATAATATGGCCACATTGGCCAGTACCAAGCAGAATATCGCAAAAAACCCCACAATACAAGGTTGTGAGGTTTTTCTATTATTTATAAATTATCGGCCTTTTAGAATCCAAACAGGTGAGTGAAGAAGTGGCCTATGTTTGCGAAGAAACCACGGGGTTGGCTCTGAGGCGGATTACCTTGATTGTTATCACCACCATTGCTGCTAACTTGTTGGTTGTTGGCTTGAGATGGTTGATCTACTACTGTTGAAGCTGTCACAGACGTTCCATTTATAGAACCTTGAACTACGACTCTGTCGCCGACTGTTATATTTGATAATGTGATTGGACTTTGACCTTTCAATATCTTGGCGTTTGTAGCGTCTACTGTATAGGTGACATTACTAACTGTTGTGACTGTCAGTATATTTCCATTTATAGAAGCGATACTACCAGCTATTACTGGCTGGCCATTACCTATGACTTGCGGTGTAGATGTTGCATTTGGACGACCTCCACGACCCGGACCCATCATGACACCATCTGATATTGATGTCGCTGTCACGTTTTTGCCAGAGATTGTACCTCTTGCTGATATCATGTCTCCAACCAATATGCTTGATATTGTGCTGGTAGAGTTATTTTTCCTAACAGTTGCGTTTGTGACATCTACGGTATACACGACAGTCGCAGTAGTGGTTCCAAAACCTTGTCTGCCATTTATAGTGATAATATTGCCGCTTATAGATGTAACTGTTCCTACAACACCTGGTCTGACCATGCCTTTATTTTTATTTGCACTAGTATTACCACGACCTTGTCCTTGCTGTGTCTGACCTTGATTCCAACCGTCGTTTTGGCCAGTATTTTTGTCAGTCGTCTGTGCAAAAGCGGGTACAGCTAGAGTCAGTGCTGCGGCTATAGCCACACTAGTTATTACTAAGTTTGTTTTCTTTGAGTTCATTTTTAATATCTGATATTTTTTATTATTTTTATAAATAATGAAGACCTCGATCGATCATCATGTCTATTTATACGATCTACATATATATGGCGGTGCAACAGGACACCCGCGCATATTTGCACCTTTTTTGGTAAAAATTCGTACATATGTGGTACAATAAATATATGCAAAAATTTATTTCATTCATTGAATTATACAGTCCGAGCGTCCTTCGTTATGGTATGGCCGCTGTGATTTTATGGTTCAGTCTTCAACAATTCATCAATGCCAGCGCCTGGACAGCTTTTGTGCCAGACTCAGTTGTTTCATTATCACACATGAATGCGACCACCCTTGTGTATTTCAATGCCTTGTTTGAACTTGTGTTTGGTGTGATGTTTCTATTTGGCTGGCAGACAAGGTTAGCAGCCCTTTTGTTGTCTTTGCACCTTTTTGATATTATGTGGGCTGTCGGCTATAGCGAAATCGGTGTACGTGATCTGGGGCTTGCTGTAGCGACTTTCGTAGTCTTTATGAATGGTCCAGATACACTTTGTATACAGCCAAAGAGTGAATCATCACAAATTTTAAAACAATATTAAACATATGGAACAAGGTAATCCCCAAAAGAATATAGGTATAGTTATAAGCATGGTAGTTATCATTGGTGTTATTGCATCTACTATATTTTTCAATATGCAGTCTTCCAGTACCAGCTTAGCTGATCAGTCTACATCTTCTTCTATACCTATACAGCCAACGACCCCATCTCCTTCAGTTAGTACAACTAACAAAAAGGTAACTGTTTCGACTACTAATGCTTATCAGAGTGGTTCCGGAGAAAACGAGGGTAGTGGTGATGACGAGGGGGTAGGTTACACCACTTCTAGTGGCCAAGTACCACCAGTGCAGACCGCTTCAGTTTCTACTCCACCACCACCAGCTATTACAAATAAATCTTCTTATGTCTATAGGAATGGTACTTATTCTGCAACCGGCTCTTATAGTTCTCCAGGCGGACAAGATCAAGTTGCTGTGACTTTGACTCTAGCAAACGATATCATCACTTCAGTCTCGGTTACTCCACAAGCGGGTGATAGAACATCACAGAGATATATCAGTAAGTTTTTGTCTGGATATCAGCAGTACGTAGTCGGTCAGGATATTTCCACCCTGTCTCTTGGTCGTATCTCAGGATCATCACTCACTCCTATCGGTTTCAACAACGCGATCTCTCAGATAAGGGCTCAAGCTAAGGCGTAGTATATCTATGGCTGGATTTGATTTCAAGGCCATAGGCACGACCTGGCATATAGATATATATCAAAAACTTGAGTCTAGTTTGGAATCAAAGATTTTAGTTGATATAAAAGAGCGTATAGAATCTTTCGACAAAATTTATTCGCGCTTTCGACCAGATTCACTTGTTACCAAGATAGGAAATGAAGTAGGGGTATTTGAGTTCCAGCCTGATTCAGAGAAATTATTTAGTATATATCGTCATCTTTATGAAGCCACAGGTGGTTTTTTTACGCCTCTTATCGGTCAGCTTCTATCTAATGCTGGCTATGATGCCAAATATTCTTTGCAGCAGAAAGGGGTATTGGAATCTCCACCAGCCTGGGATGATGTGATAGATTATAAAAATCAGAGTCTTACAGTCAAACAGCCAGTTAAGTTGGATTTTGGTGCTGCAGGGAAAGGCTATCTAATAGATCTTGTTGTAGAAGTTCTGGAAGCTGATGGTATCTCGGAATATTGTATAGATGCTGGAGGAGATATTCTCCACAAAGGTAGTAAACTTATTCGTATCGGGCTCGAGAATCCAATAAATAAAGATCAAGTAGTTGGGGTTTACGATCTTCAAAATGGCGCTATCTGTGGATCGGCCGGGAATCGTCGTAAGTGGGGAGATTTCAATCATATAATGAATCCTAAGACGCTTTCTTCAGCAAAAGATATATTGGCTGTCTGGGTAGTGGCCAAAGAAGCTATTATTGCTGATGCACTTACGACATGTTTGTTCTTTGTACCGGCTCATGAGCTTATGCAGAAATTATCTGGTAGATATGATTTCGAATATATGCTTATACGTGATGATATGTCATATGAGAAGTCCGTTGGTTTTTCCGGGGAAGTATTTGCTTCTTAAACAAACGTTGCAATCGATTGTTGAACTCGGAGGTTAAGGTTTTGCTTTATACGTATATACGTGTTATACCGTGGTTATTAATATAATTTAAAATTATAAATTTTATGGGAGAATATAAACAACGTGGAGGATTTGGAGGGAATAGCGGTAGCTTTGGTGGTAATAAGTTTGGTGGCAAAGGATTTGGTGGTCGATCCGGTGGATTTGGTGCTGGGGAATTTAGAAAACCACAGATGTTCAGTACTGTATGTGCCGAGTGTGGAAAACCTTGCGAGGTTCCTTTTCGTCCAAATGGTGAAAAGCCAGTGTATTGTAATCTCTGCTTTGGTAAGAACAAGGCTAGTTTGACAGATTCAGGTAGAGGTTTCGAGAAGAGCTTCCAGAAGAGAGATTTTGCTCCGAAGAGATTTGACTCCTCACCAAAAGTCGACAATAGCGGTGACATTGCTGCCTTGAAGAAACAATTAGAAATAATCAGTACTAAGTTGGATAAACTAACAAATATTATAGTTGGGCAATCTGCGCCGATCATTTCTACACAAGTGGTTTCTGCTGAGGTGATAGCCGATAAAGCTACAGAAAAACCAGTTAAGGCAAAGAAGTCTTATACCAAAAAGATAAAATAAATCGAATAAATAAGAAGTAGGCATTTATGTATTCTTAGTGTATACTGTAATCTATGGCAAAAAGAGCAAGTCAGGACATAAAAAATAAGACATCACGTTCTCGCAAGACTAGGAAGCGTATTGCGGCTAAGAATGCGAGGTATTATCAGAAATAATCTGTACGATTTGGCACAGTTGTTTTAGGTATATACATCAGTATACCTTGACAGCTGTTTTCCAATAGTGTATTGTTAATGTACGTTAAACCTAAGCTCTAACAAGGTAGGTATAAGCGACACATATGGAAGGAAGACATTTTAGAAATGGTAGTGCATCCTCATCCCACCGCCCAGGTGGGCATGTTTTTCATGGAGGAGGTCCACGCAAACCTTCTTTTGGTGGTGGAAAGTCTGGCGGATTCAAAGGTGGTAGTCGCGGAGGCTTTCATGGTGGTCCACGCAAATCATCTGGCCGTGGTGGAAATAGGGGAGGTCGCTTTGGTTCATTCTCAGATGTTTCAAAGTTTGTTAACAAGGCAGTTATTACTGAAGAAACTTCAAATTTTAAACCAGAGCACAACTTCATAGATTTCAAAATAGACGAAAAGATCAAGGTTAATATCTTGAAGAAAGGATACAATGCTCCGACTCCTATACAAGACAAAGTTATACCTCATATTTTAGCCAATCAAGATGTCGTCGGTATCGCTAATACTGGAACTGGTAAGACAGCCGCATTCCTCATACCTCTCATAGACAAAGTCATGAAGAATCGTGGAGAAAAGATTTTGATCATGGTTCCTACACGTGAGCTCGCTACACAGATAGATGACGAGTTCAAAGAATTTTCTCGTATGCTTTCTATGTTCTCAGTCTGTTGCGTTGGTGGTTCTCCGATAGGCCGCCAATTGTCCAACTTGCGACGCAGTAACAATTTCATCATAGGGACTCCTGGTAGACTTAAGGACCTCGAAGAGAGAAAGGCTCTCAATCTTTCACAATTCAAAACTGTCGTTTTGGACGAAGCAGATCGTATGCTTGATATGGGATTCATTCACGATATGAAGTATATGATTTCTAAGATGCCAGTCGATCGCCAGACCCTCTTTTTCTCAGCTACCATGTCTTCTGATATCCAAGCACTAGTCAAGAATTTCTTACGTAATCCAGTTTCTATATCAGTGAAGACGGGAGACACAGCTAAGAGTGTCGACCAAGACATAGTCCGTGTTGGTCCTCGTAACAAACTCGATGTTCTACAAGATCTTTTGAGTCAGACGGATTTCTCTAGAGTGCTCATCTTCGGTAAGACTAAACATGGTGTTGAACGTCTCAAGGATGCTCTCGTCGCTCGTGGTTTCAAATCTGAATCCATACACGGCAACAAGAACCAATCCAAACGCCAAAGAGCCTTAGACCTTTTCAAGACTAGTCATCTGCAAGTTTTGGTTGCTACTGACGTAGCTGCTCGAGGTATAGATGTTTCAGATATAAGTCATGTCATCAACTACGATTTGCCAGCTACTTACGAAGATTATATACATCGTATAGGCCGTACGGGTCGTGCTGGTAAGAAGGGTAAAGCCATAACCTTCGTAGACTAGTTTTAGGATATTTTTCATATTATAAATCTCTGCAAATGGTGGTATAATACTGCTATGATAGTTCCTAACGTAGAGCAAAATCTGGGTCGTAGGACTTGGTTGTTGTTATTGTCAAAGAAGACGACGACAGCCGTAGTTTTATTGTTGGGTTCTGTCTTGATTGGCTCATCCAAGGATTTCGTTGGACGAGGTTTGGCTGGGTATTTCAATTATTTATCTTTTGGTGGAGTCTCGACAGAGCATGCCATTTCCTCTTTCGTATCTTTTGTTGCTGTCGTCTTTCTTGTACTAGGAGTCTTCTGGTTTATTGGCGGATTTATTATCGCTCGTATAGAACATCGCAACTACACGTTCACTCTTGAAGAATTCGATCTCAAACTCAAGAAGGGTATTTTTGACATCAAAGAAGTTTCCATACCGTATCGTCAGATCCAGAATGTCGACATAACCAAACCTTTGGTATATCAGTTTTTCGGAGTAAGTCGTCTGGTCTTGGTAACAGCTGGACATTCTGAAAAGAGCAATGACGGTACGGATATAGTTTTCGACCCCATAGACTCTGATCTGGCAGAAGAAGTCAGAAATATGCTTCAGAAGAGAGTTGGTGTCCAAGTAGTCGAAGGGGAAACTAAGAACACTACTGAGATGGCTGAAGAATCACAGAAACCACAAACACGACCAAAACAAGAACTACAACAAAAACAATAATAATAAATTAATATACAATACATAAATATGTTCAAACGTCTTTTCAAAAATAAATATTTCCTCATAGGTTTGACTATAGTGGTCATATTGATCGTATATTTTTTCTTACGTGGTGGTTCTGCTACTACTATCGAGTCTGCTGTAGTAACAGCTGGTGATGTTATAGAGAAAGTTAGTGTGACTGGTAAAATCTCTCCAGTAGACAAAGCTGACCTCTCCTTCGATACTAGCGGATCTATCTCTAAGATATATGTGAAAGTTGGAGATAAAGTCAGTAAAGGTGACATTTTGGCTTCTCTCGACAACGCTGACACTGTCGCATCTCTAGCTTCAGCACAAGCAAAGCTAGATGACCTCACAAGATCTCTACGTCCAGAAGAATTGCAATTAGAACAATCCAAAGTTGATATCGCAAGTGCCAATTTCGTCAACACTAAAACCGCTGCCATAAATGCTTCTCGCAATGCTTATGTGCAGACACAGGGTGCGCTAGTGAATTATACTGACGGCTTCTTCACAAATTCTCAGTCTGCAAATCCGACGATAAATATAAACACACAATCTAACACCACCAAATCCGCTATAGATTTCGAGAGGGTAGTAGCTGGAGACAATTTGAAGTCTTGGAAATCAAACCTAGATATTTCCACAAGCACAGATGATGCACAGGTATTACTCGTGGATGCCGACAAGTCACTTACTCAGGTGAAGACTTTTATGGATGATCTTTCTACTATAGTGAACCAACTCAGCCCCGGCAATTCTGGTCTACAACAGCCGATCATAGATTCATATTTATCAGCCATGAATGCGGGATTAAATCTTTTGAATCAGGCTATAGCATCCATATCTACTGCAAAGACAAACCTAGATCAAGCACAGACTGGCTATACAGAAGCTTATAGCAATTTTGTACTCCAAAAGTCTGGCTCTTCAGTCGAGTCCATAAGATCACAACAGGCGACAGTTGATTCCTTGGCCGCAGTAGTCGACAAGGGCACTATTTATTCTCCTATAGACGGTATAGTTACGCGTGTAGATCCTCATGAAGGAGAATATACTACTCCTGGAATATCTGGATTTGCTGTACAAAGCGAAGGTACTTACAAGATTGAGGCATATGTTCCAGAGGCTGATATAGCCAAAGTCGCTATAGGTGACAATGCTTCTGTAACCTTGGATGCTTATGGTTCGGATACAATCTTCGAGGCTACAGTGACACTTATAGATCCAGCGGAGACAGTTCTTGAGGGCGTTCCTACTTATAAAGTCACATTACAGTTCACTAAGAAAGATATTCGCATACGCTCTGGTATGACCGCCAACACAGACATTCTAACTCATGAACATGATAGCGTCTTGTATATACCTACGAGAGCTATTTTGATAAATGCAGATGGCACCAAGTCAGTGCGTATATTGAATAAAGATGGAAAGACTTTTGCTACTACAACTATAGCCCTGGGTCTCAAGGGTTCTAGTGGCACGACTGAGATAATATCTGGTATTAAGGCTGGTGATCACGTTGTTACTTATGTGAAATAGTATGAACATCATAGAAGTCAAAAATCTTAAGAAGTCTTATCTTGATGGTGAGACTGATACGAAAGCTCTAGACGGCGTGACTTTTTCTGTGCGCAAAGGTGAGTTCTTAGCAATCATGGGACCTTCGGGAAGCGGAAAGTCTACGCTTCTACATGTCCTCGGTATGTTGGATGATCCTACTAGCGGCAAGTTTATATTTGATGGTAAGGATATAGGGTCTTATTCACGAGATGAACTGGCGGCTCTAAGAAATAACAAAGTAGGTTTTGTATTTCAATCTTTCAATCTTTTGCCGCGTACTTCTGTATTGGAAAATGCTAAGTTACCTCTCATATACTCGGATGTACCAGAGCATGAATGGAATCAGCGAGCCATAAAAGTTGTAGAGGCCGTTGGGCTTGGCCACAGACTACACCATGAACCTTCTGAGCTTTCTGGTGGAGAGAAACAGCGTCTAGCTATAGCGCGCGCACTCATAAACAATCCAGATATCATATTCGCTGACGAGCCAACTGGAAACCTGGATTCCAAATCAGGAAAAAATATCATGTCCATATTACAACGTCTCAATGAAGATGAAGGGAAGACGATAGTACTCATAACACACGAGACATCTACAGCTGAACATGCTGAACGTATTATAAGACTTATGGATGGTGTCATAGATAGTGAAGAGTTAGTTGCGCATCGTATGACTGCCGATGCTGAATATATCAAGTAATCAGATATCAATATAATAATCCACGATCCATATATAACACATGACTATACGCCACAGATTTACAACAGCATTACGAGGGCTTACCACTAACAGGTCCAGATCTTTCTTGACGATACTAGGCATTGTTATCGGGATCACAGCTATCATGCTGGTCGTATCTCTCGGTGCTGGTGCACAAGCTTTGATCCTAGGTCAGGTCCAAGGCCTCGGTACGAATACTATTGCCATCATACCTGGCCGCGCACCGACCGGACCCTCTGACACAGCTCAGTTGTATGGCGATTCATTGAAAGTAAAAGATTTAGTTGCTTTGCAGAATAAGTCAAATGTTCCAGGTTTGAAATCCATAATGCCAACAGTCCTCGGGGCAGACACAGCTTCTTATGGTTCCAACACATACCAAGTAAGTATATTTGGTGCAACAGATCTTATGGCTAGTATATTTGATCTCAATCCAACATACGGATCTTTCTTTACACAAGATGATGTTGTCTCGAGTAACGACGTTGTTGTGGTCGGCTCCAAGGTTGTAGAACATCTTTTCGATAATGCAGATGCAAATCCGGTCGGTCAGAAAATCAAGATTAAAGGGCGAAACTTTAAGATTGTCGGTTCTTTGCCACCATCTGGTGGTGGTTCACTCTTTAACTTTGACAGTATGGCGATCATGCCATATTCCACAGCTCAGAACTATCTTCTCGGTATAAAATATTTTCAACGTATAATAATACAAGCTGTCTCAGATGCGGCTGTCACAGTTACTGCTGACGATATCTCTTCGACCTTACGTGATTCACATGGCATAACCGATCCAACCAAAGATGATTTCACTGTTCAGACACAACAAGATTTAGCGAACCGTCTGTCGACCATAACCGGAGCTTTGACTTGGTTCTTGGTGGCGGTGGCATCTATAGCCTTGTTTGTTGGTGGAGTCGGTATTATGAATATAATGCTGGTCGCTGTTACAGAGCGTACTCGTGAGATAGGTCTGCGTAAAGCCATTGGTGCGACTGACAGCGATATCCTATGGCAGTTTCTCATAGAAGCTATTATGTTAACTGTTTTGGGTGGTGTTATCGGCATCATACTCGGATCATCTCTAGCTTTTATCATCGCTCTCATATTGTCGAGGGGCTTAGGGGTAGACTGGCAGTTCATATTTCCATGGGGTGGTGCAGCTTTAGGATTTAGCGTCTCAGCTGTCATAGGCCTTGTCTTCGGCGGTTATCCAGCAAGTAAAGCTTCAAAGAAGTCTCCAATAGAGGCACTTAGATATGAATAAGACCGCGGTGTAAATATATTATTTTATAAAATAGACAAAAATACATGATCTTCTTCATAGCATTTGCTACTTTTGTTGCTACTTTGCTCGGTGGTCTTTTTGCCATAAGGCTCAAAGACAAGCTCCATCTCATCCTTGGGTTTTCTGCTGGTGCCGTTATCGCTGTAGCTTTTTTCGATCTTATGTCAGAGTCGATAAATCTCGGCAGCCATTTCTTTTCCACGAACACCGTTATCGCCATAACGGCTCTAGGTTTTGTTGTATATCTTTTGCTTGATCGCATAGTTTTTCTACATTTTCATGATCATTCCGATGAACATGATTCACATGTTCAGGAACACCTAGACAAACCGATCACAACTCATGAGTCGCATGGCATATTGGGAGCCAGTAGTCTCTGTCTTCATAGCTTTCTAGATGGTGTAGCAATAGGTTTAGCTTTTCAAGTATCGACTGCTATAGGGTCTATAGTCGCTGTAGCTGTATTGGTACATGATTTTTCTGATGGTATAAACACAGTGAATATGATTCTCAAGAGCGGTTCTAGAAATGCTTTGCGTTGGCTTATTGCAGATGCTATCGCTCCAGCTGTCGGAGTTGCTTCTACGCTACTATTCAAAGTACCAGAACAAGGATTAAGTATAATCCTGGCTTTATTTGCTGGATTTTTCTTATATATAGGTGCTAGTGACCTTATACCAGAAAGCCATCATTCACATCCGAAATTTCTGACAACACTTATGACGATCGTTGGTGTAGTTGTCATGTATGTCGCTATACGATTTGCTAGTTTATAAAAGCTTGATATGTGATAAAATATAAATATGTTGAAACCGCATATCGTTATACTTGGTGCTGGATTTGGTGGAACATATACCGCCAAGAGTTTGGCTAGATATGTTAAGAAAGGATTGATAGATGTGACGATTGTAAATAAGACCAATTATTTTTTATTCACCCCACTTCTACATGAAGTCGCTACAGGATCACTCAGCCCTACTAGTGTTGCAGAACCATTACGTGAAGTGTTTGCTGGTACGGGGATAACTCTGTGTCAGGGTATAGTGAAATCAGTAGATCTTGGTGAGAGGAAAGTTCGTATATCCAGTATCGGATCACAACATACATTGCCATATGATTATCTTGTTATTGCCACCGGAGCAGAGACCAATTTCTATGGTATACCAGGTGCTGACAAATATTGCCTTCCGCTCAAGAGTCTTAGTGATGCTGTAAATATCCGTACTCGTATCATAGATTGTTTCGAAGAAGCCGTGATGTGTGATGATCCTATAGAACGTGCAAGACTTCTATCTTTTGTCGTGGTTGGTGGTGGTCCGACAGGTGTGGAGACCGTCGCAGAACTCACGGAGTTCGTGAGTGGTATCATTGATCGATATTATAAAGACAACAATTTTTGTGATCAGAAAGAAGTTAAGATAACTCTTATTCACGCTGGAGCTGAGCTTTTGCAACAATTTCACCCATCTTTACGTAAGTCAGTGCTCGACCATATCAAGACGAAAGGTGTCGACATACGCCTCAGTGCCAAAGTTACTGGGATTACCTCACATACGCTTTCGCTTTCTGTAGAAGGTGAGGTACCTTCGAGCATACCAACATCTACGATCATCTGGGCTGCTGGAGTTAGGTCTATACCACTTGATTTTATGGGGAAGGATGGTTCGACTAATGTGATAACATCTATTTCCACTAACGGTAGACTTAATACCGATGGGTTTGGAAGAGTCTCTGGAGATGAAAGAGCTTTTGCTCTAGGTGATACGGCTGGTACATTGCCAATGTTGGCACAGGTTGCAGTACGCCAAGCAGGTATCGTCGCGGCCAATATCATGGCTTCTATAAAGCAGAAACAGCTTTCTAAGTTCTCATACAAATCAAGCGGTAGTTTGGTGTCTATAGGAAAATGGTTTGCCGTTGGAGAAGTCTTTTCAAGAAATATCAAAGGACGATTTGTTTGGTGGATGTGGCGTACAGTTTATCTCTTCAAATTTGCCTCGCCAAAGAAGCGTATACGTATAGTGTTTGAATGGACTCTCCAACTTTTTTTCCCGAGAGACATCACCAAACTGACATAGGCCACAAAATCTTCGACGGAGACAGTCCTATACGATTTAGAATATAGAGATAAAACAAGATGACAACTAAAATAGCGAAAAATCTACCATCACTAGCTCTTTTCGAGGAGAAGTTTTTCATGATATTCGACATGTTCTTGATCATATCGACCGGATCTTTACTTGTAGCGGAGATATTTTCATCTATGCCTTGGTTGCATCAACTCATGGCCTTTCTAGCTTTTCTTGGTATCATTCCAGTTGCCATAAGTGCTATCAAGACTCTTATAGAAAAGAAGATATCAGTGGATCTCTTGGCTTCTATAGCCCTAGCCTTTTCTTTGGTATCAAAGGAGTGGTCATCGGCGGCTTTCATCACTCTTATGTTGGCTTTTGCTAGAATATTTGATCAGATCACACAAGCTCGTGCCAAAAAGACCATACAGAGTCTTATGAAATATCATGTGGAAAATGTTCGTATACGTGTAGGTGACAGTGTCAAAGAAATTCATATTCATGAAGTGAGACCTGGGGATCTCGTCATCGTGGAGTCAGGAGATAGAATACCAGTAGATGGTATAGTTGTCTCCGGTCAAGCTGACATAGACGAAGCTTCTCTTACTGGAGAAAGTGAACTAGTTCAGAAAAAAGCCGGTGATAAGGTATTTACCTCAACAGTAGCTGACGCTGGATCTCTTATTGTAAGAACTGAAAAAGTTGGGTCAGACACCACTTTGGCACGTATGGTTTCTCTTGTTGAAGAGGCTAGTCGTGACAAGAATGAAGCTGAACTGGCCGCCGATAAGTTCACCCAGTGGTATATAGTTGTATCTTTGGTTGCATCTTTAGGAATGTATATATACGGGTTACCTCCAAAGATAATATTGTCCATACTTCTAGTTGTATGTGCTGATGATATAGCTGTCGCTGTGCCGCTTGCTTATACAGCAGCTATCGCTTATGCCGCTAGGCGTGGTGTTATTGTGAAAGGTTCTAGTGCCTTCGAGCAACTTTCAAAAGTTAAATATATTCTCACAGACAAGACTGGTACATTGACTCGTGGTAAGCCGAGAGTCAAAGATGTGAAGATGTATGGTCTCTGGACTCGTGAAGAGATTGCAAAACGTTTCGTCGGCGGCGCCGCCGAGTCCAATCACGCTGTCTCAAGAGCTATCATGGAATATGCGGCTGAATACAAAATAAAACCACATCTTCCAGACGAGCTTGAAGAAATACCAGGACAGGGAATATCTTTCAGTCATGATGGAGATGCTATGCTTATGGGCCGTTCGTCTTTCATGGAAGCTCGAGGTTCACGTATATCTGCAGTAGTTAAAAAGGATATACAAGCTGAAAAAGATGCTGGTCGTGGTGTAGTGTGTCTCTCTATAAATGGTGAAGTCGCCGGACTCTTATCTTATGTCGACGAACTGCGACCCCATGCAACTGCCGTTATAGCTGATACAAAAAAGGTTGGAGTAAATGAGTGGCATATGTTGACTGGAGACAATGAGAACGCTGCTTCTATCATCGCCCACGAACTCAATCTTCAACATTTCCATGCTAATCTGACTCCTGAAGGAAAAGTCGATTTTATACGTAGATTTGAGAAAGAACATAGCTCATCCAAGAGTGTAGTTGCTTATATAGGTGATGGTGTTAATGATGCGGCTAGTCTGGCTCTTGCGGATGTTTCTATAGCTATGGGAGCTATCGGAGCCGATGCGGCTATCGAAGCTTCTGATATCACCATTATGAAAGATCATATAGACCGTGTGCCTGAGATTATCCATATGGCCCAGAAAGTCCGTAAAGTTATGGTCACCAGTTTTTGGATATGGGGCATCACCAATGCTTTCGGTTTGGTTTGGGTCACTGTCGGTGTACCTGGTCTTGGCCTACTTGGCCCGGGTGGTGCTGCTACTTATAACTTTCTGACGGATTTTATACCTATAGTCAATGCATTGCGTGCAGGCAGGAAATAATCCCGTATCATCAAAGTCTTGATCTTCACTAATATTACTCGCCATAGCTTAACAGCCTATATATCCGTTATAATACACAGGTGATAAATCAAAAAGAAATTACCGAGCTTACCGGTTGTGAGGTGGATGTATTTCCACAGACTCTTTACAATGTCTCGCACGATGCGAGTATATTCGAGGTCAAGCCAGAGGCTTTTGTGCATCCGAAAGATATAGCAAGTCTTTGTAAACTGGTTCAATATGTCAGCACTCATTCTGATGAATCTGGTCATGGGGATATTGGCTTTGGACGTAATGGTGGGATGAATATAACCGCACGTTCAGCTGGTACAGACATGGGTGGTGGACCACTTGGTCAGTCTATCATTGTTGATTTCACCAAATATTTCAACCACATAAAAGAGGTTGGAGATGGTTATGCGGTGGTTGAGCCCGGTGTTTACTATCGCGATTTTGATAAGGAGACTTTGGCTCATGGCGGTCAAATATTGCCGAGTTACCCAGCTTCACGCGAGCTTTGTACTGTTGGTGGTATGACGGCTAATAATTCCGGTGGCGAGAAGACTCTTACATATGGTAAAACTGAGAAATATATTCGCAGATTGAAGATGGTTCTGGCTGATGGTAAGGAATATGAATTCAAACCTCTTACATTGATGGAACTCGAACAGCAGAAAGGTATGCCAAATCTCCAAAGCGATATATATCATAAGATGTATGAACTCATAACGACGAATCGTGATATTTTGGAAAAGGCTCGACCAGAAGTATCCAAGAATTCTTGCGGATATTATCTTTGGAATGTTATGTATGACAGGCCAATCCTAAATGGAGAAAAATCCGTAAACACCGAGAAAGTTTTCGATCTAACTAAGATGATAGTAGGCTCACAGGGAACTCTGGGTCTTGTAACAGAGGTCGAGTTTGGTCTGGTTAAACCAAATCCACATTCACGTCTTCTGGTAGTTTTCTTGAAGGATATGAAAAGCCTTGGTCGTGTCGCCTCTGAGATTATGAAATTCAAACCTGAGAGCTTCGAATCATATGATGATCATACTTTTCGTGTGGCTGTAAAATTCTTACCATCTCTTATCAAACAGTTGAAGGGGAATGTCTTCAGGCTGGCTATAGGATTCTTGCCAGAGCTTTGGGCTGTTATCCGTGGTGGTGTGCCGAAGATGGTTCTTATGGCGGAGTTCACAGCTACAACTGCCGGTGGTGCATTATACGAGGCTATGCAAGCTGAAAAGGCCTTGGCTGAACTATCAGAAGCAGGAGTATTCAGTCATAAGATACGCACAGAAGTCACACGTTCAGCCTCAGCTACTGATAAATATTGGGTTATACGTCGTGAGAGTTTCAATATGCTCCGTAAACACTCTGGTAAGCTTAGAACAGCACCTTTCATAGATGATTTTGTGGTTAAACCAGAACATCTATCAGAATTCTTACCACAATTATACGATATCCTAGACCAATACAGGCTGACTTATACTATCGCTGGCCACGTAGGAGATGGTAATTTTCATATCATACCGCTCATGGATCTACGTGAGCCAAAAGCCCACAAGATTATAGAAGATTTGTCTGTACGTGTTTATAAGCTCGTCCACAAGTTTGGTGGTTCGATAACTGGTGAGCACAACGACGGCATCATCCGTACACCTTTTGTAAAGATGCAATATGGTGAAGAAGTTTATGCTCTATTTGAACAAACAAAGAAGATTTGGGATCCAAAGGGAATATTCAATCCAGGAAAGAAGGTTGGCGGGACCCTCGAATACGCTTTCGAGCATATAGTAAATAGTTAGTATCTTTTCTGGGGCACATATAAAGGAAACCACCTTATCTGGACTTCATAGCACCAGAATGCTCTTTCTGCTAGTATATACTTACATATGCCTACAGCTATATCAGTCAAGAATATAACAAAAAAGTTCAATCATACCTTGGTTGCTGTCGATGGCATCTCTTTTGAAGTTGAGGCTGGTAGCACATTTGCTTTTCTAGGCCCCAACGGAGCCGGTAAAACCACGACGATCAAGATGCTGACGACACTTATATCTCCAACATCTGGTTCTATAACTGTTAACGGATTCGATCCAACTAAAGACGCTAAGAAAGTTAGGAAATCTTTTGGTATAGTCTTTCAAGATCCAAGTCTCGATGATGAGTTGACTGCTTATGAAAATATGTTTTTTCATGCTGGTCTCTATGGTGTGCCAAGGAAGGATACCCCAGCCAAGATAAAGGAGATGTTAGGATTCGTCGAACTTTGGGACCGTAAAGATGATCTGGTGAAGAAATTTTCTGGTGGTATGAAGCGTCGTTTGGAGATCGCGCGTGGTCTACTACATACTCCTGCAATACTTTTCCTTGATGAACCTACTGTCGGCCTTGATCCACAGACACGCAATCATATTTGGGAATATATCAAAAAACTCAACAAAGAACGTGGTCTGACAGTATTTTTCACAACGCACTATATGGATGAAGTAGAGCGCATAGCCGACAGGGTTGCTATCATAGATAATGGCAAGATAATAGCAAATGATACCGCAGCGAACATAATAGCGAACTCTGGTACAAAGTCGCTCGAAGAAGCTTTTATAAAGATGACTGGTCACATTATACGCGTTGATGAAGCGACTGCGGCCGATGCTTTTCGTAAGATGGCAGCTATGCATCAAGGCAAAAACCGTAGGTAATCTATTCAAACATGAAATCAAATTTCTTATACGTCATATATATCCTTTGGCTTCGCCAAATAAAGCGCTATTTTCGTTCTCGTGCACGCATGGTAGGCTCTCTTGGTCAGCCTATTTTGTTTCTAGTAGCACTCGGATATGGACTCGGTCCTACATTTGCAAAAGCTGGTGGAGGTAACTATATCCAATTCCTCGCACCAGGCGTTATCGCTATGGGTATTCTCTTTACGGCCGTTTTTTCTGGTATTGAGGTTATCTGGGATCGTCAATTCGGTTTCTTGAAGGAGACTCTAGTCGCTCCAGTAAGTCGCTTTTCTGTAATGTTAGGTAGAACCTTGGGCGGTGCTACCGTCGCCTTACTTCAAGGAGTAATTGTTTTGTGTATATCCTTGTTTGTAGGATTCCATCCCGTCTTTGTATCGATTCCTCTAGCAATCCTTTTCATGTTTGGTATCGCCATCGTCTTTACCGCACTCGGTACAGGTATTGCATCAGTACTTGAAGACATGCAAGGGTTCCAGCTTATAATGAACTTCGTAGTCATGCCTACATTTTTCCTTTCTGGTGCACTTTTTCCATTGGAAGGAGTAATAGGTTTTATTGCACGCTTCAATCCTTTGACTTATGGTATCGATGGTATTCGCGCTACTCTCATAGGTGTCAGCACTATGCCAGGAGGACTTTGGCTCGACGGCGGCGTATTGATCGCTATATCTGCTATTTTTCTAGCCACAGGTGCCTGGTTGTTCTCTAGAATACAGGTGTAAATGACCAGATATCTTGGCTACCAAGGATACTTCTCTCCATTGAACCAAAATTGTCCAGTCTCGGGTTTAGAGATAGCAAGCCTATAGATATTTTCCGCGGCTTGTTCAGGGGTTATGTTAGCATCGTCACCACCCATGGCGGTTCTGACCCAGCCTGGATGTACTGAAGAGACGGTTATGAAGTTTGGTGCGGAGTCGGCGGTGTTGGCAACACCAGAATTCGCCGTAGCTTCATGTCTCATCCTCATAGCCAATGTGCGCATGTACATATTAAGCGCGCATTTTGAGATCTTGTAAGCGGGATAATGGAAAGGGAAATGTGAAGTCTTAGCATCTTGTATATCTGTATCGGTGAGCGAGCCAGCAGAAGAGGCGAGACTGACGATGTGTCCATAATTATTTACGATTGGGATTATATGTTCTGTGAAATCTATGGTTCCAATCAGATTTACTTCCAATGTTTTACGTAGCTTATCCACGATTACATGAGTTTCATCGTCGTCGAATAGTGCGCCGGCATTGTTTATGAGAATGTCTATGACCTGACCATTTGACTGGCCAGACTTCTCACAAGCCCTTGCGATGTTAGCACAACATTGGTCTATAGATTCTGGTGATGCTAGATCCAATTGGTGAACTGCCATATTTTGATGCACGAAATCGACCTTACCAGTCATTGAAGTACCGATAACCCCGTAACCCTCTTTGAGAAATTTTTCTGCAAGCGCTCGTCCGATGCCGCGCCCAACTCCAGTAATGAGAACTGTTTTCATTACTGAATTATATCATGAAATAATTCAGTAATCTTATGTTCCTATTACAACGAACATACTTACTCGTATCTCAGCGCCTCTATCGGGTTCAATCCTGAAGCTTTTCGTGCTGGATAATAACCGAAAGCTATACCTATAAAAGCCGAGACACCGAAAGCCAAAAAAACAGATGATGTAGATATAGAAGCCTGTAAGATTCCCAGAGTCGTTACAGTGTATGAGACCAACCAACCCAGAGCGACTCCAATACCTCCACCTATGACTGTTAGAGCCACGGCCTCAATGATGAATTGGATGTTGATATCATGGCGCTTGGCACCAATAGCCTTACGAAGACCTATCTCACGGGTGCGTTCTGTGACAGTGGTTAGCATCATATTCATAATACCAATACCACCAACGACTAGAGATATACCAGCTACCGCTCCCAGAAGTATAGTAAATGTACCAGTCACACTAGAGGCCGCAGAAACTATAGAGGCTTGGTTCATGACATTGAAGTCTGCTTGTGTCGGATCGCTGATGTTGTGTCGTTGTAAGAGTAGATCTGTAATATCAGTTTGTAATTGAGTCATGATATCTGGAGAAGTAGCCGATACACTGAGTGTAGTTAGATAAGTAGTCTTTCCAAGAAGAAAGAGTTGTGCATCCTGAAGTGGTATATATATAGCGTCATCCTGGTTGCTAAATCCACTAGACCCCTTGGATACTGTCACACCGACAACTATAAAAGGCATGCCTTTTATAGCTATTGTTTGACCTACTGGCTCTGTGCCAGTAGCGAAAAGATCGCTGGCTGTAGTCGGTCCTATGACAGCCACTCTTGAGAGATTTTTCCCATCAGCATCTGTTATGAAATTACCATCATTGACTTGGATGTTATGGACGTCAGTATAAGCAGAAGTAACCCCGGTCACTGTAGTGTTTGTATTTGTACCTTTGGATGTGACTTGATAACGTCCAGCGACCTCAGGAGATATGTTGGCTATGTTGGATATCTGATTTGATATAGCTGTAGCATCATCTGGAGTTAATGTCTGCGCATTGCCACGTCCACCAGAAGCACTATAACCGAAAGATCTCTGTGCCCCAGGCATTATCATTATCAAGTTAGAGCCAAGTGATTGGATATTTGCTTGTATGGATCCTTGAGCTCCTTGACCTATAGCCACCATAATTATGACAGAGCTGATACCTATGATAATACCAAGCATAGTAAGAGACGTGCGCACCTTGTTGGCGGTCAAAGCTGAGAATGTCTCGTGTAATATATCGCGTGTTGTCATATTTTGTATTAAGTATTATGGTTTATAGATGATAGATCTTGATTCATAACGATGAACATCTTCAAGATTTTCTCTTACCATCATTTATAATCCTTTTGTCATGGCTACGACCATCTTCCAATATCAAACCGTCTTTTATATATATTATACGATCGGCGTGTTCAGCCACCTCACGTTCATGGGTGATGAGAACGATTGTCCTCTTGAACTCTCTGTTTAGTTTTTGGAATGTACCGAGCACGATATCTCCAGTATGAGAATCCAGGTTTCCAGTCGGCTCGTCTGCCAAGATGAGGGAGGGGTCATTTACTAGAGCTCTCGCTATAGCTACACGCTGGATTTGTCCACCAGAGAGTTGATTAGACATATGGTTATAACGATCTTCATCCAAGCCAGCGCTAGCCAGAGCTTCTCGAGCATGTTTGATGCGCTTTTCTTCTGGAACCTCTGCGTATATGAGTGGCAACATGACGTTGCGTAGAGCTGTGGCACGTGGAAGGAGGTTGAAGGATTGAAATACGAAGCCTATACGATTGCGACGTATGTCGGCCAGCTCATCATCTGATAGGGTAGAGACATCATGTTTATCTAGATGGTATGTTCCAGAAGTGGGTGTATCTAGAGCACCCAATATATGCATGAGTGTAGATTTACCACTTCCAGAAGGTCCCATGATGGCAACGAATTCTCCATCTTGTATGGTAAATGAAACTCCGCGCAGGGCATGTGTCTCATTGTCACCATTCTTGTATGTCTTTGTTATATTTTTTATTTCTATCATCTTATTTATCTTCGGTTGTACTTTAATTTCCAGCTGGTCTAGCGGCGCCTCCACCTCCGCCAGTAAGAGCACGTGTTGCACCACCACCAGTCGCACCCGCACGACCTCCACTCAAGCTAGACAATAAGCTTGGCGCTGTCGTACTCATTTGTGTGGCAGATCCGGCCAATGTCTTGGTTACGACAAACTGTCCACGAGTCAAACCGCTTACAATCTCAGTGTTGGTGTCATCAGAATCCCCAGTCACTACAGTTGTTTGTACTGGTTGTAAACTTGTCGTTATGGTTATCGCACGACCACCACCGTTACCACTATTTTGGCCGGTATATTGGCGTGTCGATGAACCTGTAAAAGTATTTGCGGGTGAACTAGTAGATGATCCTGTCTGTTGATATGGACGAGTCGATGAGGCAAATATCCTTCCAGTAGAACTTGCACCAAGTGAAGAGGCTACAGTAGCCTGATCAAATATTTGTACGTAGTTAGTACTCCCTTGAGTCTTGACGGCGCTATTTGGGACTATAAGGACACTGTCTTTTTCGTAGGTGGTTATATTTGTATTTATGCTCATACCAGGTCTAATACGATCATCCTGAGTGTTTATAGTGATCTTGATACCATAAGAGACCACACCAGAAGTCACTGTTCCTATTTGGTCGACTACGCTTACTGTGCCAGTTGCTGTAAGTCCGCTTATGGCATTGAATGTGATAGTTGCTGATTGCCCAACCTTGACTTTTGCAGCACTGACTTCATCTAGAGATATAGTTGCTTGCATCTGTGTCCCGACGATAGTAGCTATCGTGGTTCCTCCACTGGCTTGGCCATAGACATTTACTGGTATACGGCCGATAACACCATCATATGGAGCTTTGATAAAATAGTTAGCGTAAGTTTTTTGTTGTTGAGCTAAGCTGACCTGTGCTGATTGTATATCGTACTGATCGGCTCCGTTGACCAATGTTGTGTAAGTATTTTTGTTGTTCTGAATAGAGTTTTGTGATGATGCTAGGCTCGATAAATCGGAGTTGGCTTGAGCTGTCCAAGTGTTGATACTTGAAGCAGCGGTACTGACGCTCTTAGGTTGGTAGTTTGGTTGAGTATTTACTATAAATGTTATGGCATTTTGTGCATCTGTAGCCGACTTGGCCACCATCTGTATAGTCTCAAAGGTATCTGTATAAGCAGAATCCAGTGAAGATGTAGCGCTTGAGCGTGTAAGTCCACGGAATTCCGCAAGGCTTTTTTGGTATTGGAGGACAGCAGCATCATACTCTACACCAGAGATATCGCGCATAGCTCTTGCTGTTGAAGATAAGTAGGTAGCATTTTGGTCAGACAAGAATCCGGTCTGTCCATACAAAAGATCTTTCAGTCCAGACATTATCGCTGGCAAATCTAGATATATAGTCGAGGCCGAGCTAAATCCGTCATTGTAAGATTTGGCGAGATTGTTCAAAGCGTTTGAAATATCGGTAGCTTTAGCTGGCTCAGTTAATTTCGCAAAAGATATTTGTGCATTGTCTAAGCTCAGTTTGGCGTCGGTGGAATCTATGGTTGCTATCAGGTCTCCAGCTGATACAGCTTGGCCAACAGATACGTCTATAGATTCTATAGTGCCAGATACTTGGCTTTGTATGTCTGTCTGGTTGGAAGCCGATACTTGACCTGTTCCAGAAACGGTTTGTATTATGGAACCATTTCTTACAGAACTCAGCGCATACTGAGGCAAAGATGCTATAGATGTCGCCGTGTGATACCAGTAGTATCCTCCAGCGACTATAATTATCACTATGATAGTGCTTGTGAATTTGTGTGTCACAGCATAGTCTTTGATCCTGCCAAATATATTCTTCTTCATTTTTGTGCTTTTAAAATATTTATAATGTAGTAGTAGATGCGGTCGATGTGGTGGTCTGAGGATTTTCTGTAGGTGGAGGCATAATCCTTATAAAAGAGGCGACTAAACGACCACTTTCATCTGGTAGACCAATCGCGGTTACCCAAGAGCCAGTTTTTATGTCTGTCGTTGTTCCTTGCTGATGGGACTGATGTATGACGGTGTTTGGATTTATGATAACGACATTCTCTATATCGCCAGGACCTTTGACCAAAATTTGGCCATTGTTGGAAGAGATGATCTGACCAGCAGTACCGTGAGGGGTTGGTGCGCGGTCATCTCTATCGGAGAAAACCGAAAGTGGTGACCTTGGTCCTCCAAGCACCTCCATATAATGTTTGTCCCATCTTTCTGAGAATTGACCTTTGAAGAATCCTACAGCCATACCTAGAGAAAATATGAATATAGCAACAAGAACTACACTGAGTACTTTCAGAAATTTATGCGTGCTTGGATGCTTGACCATATCCCTGAAACTTTTTTTTATCTCTTTCATATGATTATTCTATTATTATTTTTAAATATGATAAATTTATCCTGATATTTCTAATGAGTTCTTAGTGCGCGGAAGTCTCTTATATAAGCTATACTTTTGCTCATAGAATATAGTGATCCTATAAGTAATGCCAATACAGCCATAATACTCAGAACTGGTAATGTCTCTATGAGTGCCATACTGAGCTCTTTCCAAGAACCAAGCATACTTGCTCCGTCTGTCAGTATCATAGAGAAATAAGAAGTAAAACCAGATCCAACCATCGCATCTAACATGGATTTGAATGCTGGTATAAAAGCGGCGATAGTCAAACAAGTGATTACTGCATAGCTAGTACCTCTTATAGTGTCATGTCTAGTTTTTGCGGCTAGGATACTATTTTCTATGTTCAATAAGACATAATAAGGGGCCTTCTTATAAGCTGTCTTCTGGAACAGTATTTTGTAGCTATTTTCGATGGATTGTTCTTGTTTCATTTGTTTTGTAGATAATACGATTTTATCTGTCATTGTGGTGCAACATAAGGGTTTCCCTGATTTTTTGTAATGATCGGCGATGCCAACTCTTCACTGTATTCATGGGCCTAGTCAGGACAGCAGCTATCTCTTCGAAGGTCATCTCGTCTGTATAATGCATGATAAGTACAGCTCTCCAGTCAGGGTGTAGAGTTTCCATGGCCCCATTTAATTCCTTAGACAACTCTTTTCTCTCAAATATCTCTGGAGATAATAGCTCTGGGTCTTTGAGTGTTTCTGCAAAAGATGGCTTGTCTCCATCTGAGCTAGAACTAGTCCGACTCTCAGATCCAAATGAATCCATGTCTGAGAAAGAAAAGGCTTTGCGTTTCTTTATATGGTCTAGAGCCGAATTCCTGGCAATAGTAAAAAGCCAAGTAGTGAATTTCTTTCCGGTTTTGAAACTCTTGATATGTTTCCAGGCTTTCAGAAATGTATCTTGAGTGATATCGTCAGCATCTTCTTTGATATAAGAGTATTGTCTGACGAAATTATATATATGGTCTACGTGTCTTCTGGTCAATATTCCAAAAGATTCGTCATCTCCAGTCTTCGTCAGCTCGACTAGTTCCTCATCTGTATATTTGTCCATATCCCAACATCATAACACTTATCTAGAAGCTCTTGTAAGTGCGGTATGGATAATTGTTATACATTGTGCCATCATATATCCATGAAAGATCAGAAAATATCGCCTATGTTGTCATCAGATATAAAAGAGTTAGCGCCTC
This sequence comes from uncultured bacterium, assembly GCA_903870315.1. GTDB lineage: Bacteria > Patescibacteriota > Minisyncoccia > Phycocordibacterales > PALSA-1337 > C7867-002. The sequence goes on from CAIQCJ010000022.1 coordinate 31,950, forward strand.
TTATATTAGCTGAGATAAAAAAGTCTTCATCTGTATTGTTACATTGTCATCCATCTCCAGATCCAGATAGTGTTGGGTCAGCCTTGGCTATGAAGCTCATCATAGAGTCTTTGGGCAAGAAAGCCACAGTCATAAGAGGGGATTCTGATATACCAGAAGCCTTCTTACATTTTCCTGGTGCCAAAGATATCTTGAAAAAGAACTTCTTCGAGATTGACTTCAAGGATTTCGACTTATTCATCTCGGTAGATACGGCTTCGCCAAATCAGATTTCTAAGCTAAAGCCAGTAATTTTTCCATTGCCAATAAAGTCAATCGTTATAGATCATCACTTATCGAATCTTGGTTATGCAGATATCAACTTGATAGTACCAACATCTCCAGCGACAGATCAGATCATTTACCTTCTAGCAAAAGAATGGAATATAAATATAACGAGCGATATGGCTGCGGATATGTTTATAGGTCTGTATGCGGATACCGGGGGTCTGAAGTACCAGAATACTAGTTTGAAGTCTTATGAGATCATGACAGACTTAGTGCGTCTGTATCCAGATTTTTCTAAGATGATTTTGCGTATGGAAAACTCCGAGTCACCCAAGGCTTTGGCTTTCTACGGCATGGCCTTGGATACTATAGAAGTCTTTCTAGGTGACAAAGTAGCCTTGTCTGCTGTCTCTAGTATTCAGTTAGCCAGCAAGGATATAAAGGAGGAAGATATAAGTGCGAGCTCTATCTCAAGTATGATGAATAATGTATCCTCTTGGAAAATAGCCGCTTCACTTATAGAGATAGTCGTTGGAAAAACCAGATGTAGCTTTAGAACCAATGATCCAGAAAATTATCCCGTAACGACATTGGCGGCCGCCTTCGGTGGCGGTGGTCACAGGGCGGCTGCCGGTGCTACTATAGATACTGGGGTAGAAGAAGCCAAGAAACTTATTGTAAGCAAGGCCAAGGAATTGTATAATCTTTGATAAGTCTATTATCAATTTTATTTAAAATAAAAACAATCACAAAATGAGCACAGCCAAACGAATACTATTAGTATCTATAACTATTGTCATCATAGCCGCTGCTTGGTTTTTCACAGATCGCCGTTTCGGTGTAGTTACACCAGTAACAAGTATTATCAATAATCAGACTTTAACACCAATATCTATGCATGCAGTAACTATCAAAACCAATAAAGGCACCATAATCTTCGAAACTTATGATAACGATGCACCCAAGGCATCTTCTAACTTCATCACTCTAGCCAACAAGGGCTTTTACAATGGTCTTATATTTCACAGAGTTATAAAAGACTTCATGATTCAAGGTGGTGATCCTACTGGCACCGGTATGGGTGGTCCTGGATATAAATTCGCAGATGAGCTAGATCCAAGCACTCCTTCTTATAAAGCTGGCTATATTCGAGGTGTTGTCGCTATGGCCAACTCTGGTCCTGACACCAATGGAAGTCAATTCTTTATCATGCACAAGGATGTACCACTTCCTCATAACTACACAATATTTGGAAAAGTCATATCTGGTCTAGATGTTGTCGATGCTATAGCAACCACACCTCGTGACGGTAATGACAAGCCCTTGACGAAAGTGGTCATAGAAAGCGTTACAGTAGCAACTTCTTCTGCTCCAAATTAGTGTTATCATATAGCTATGTCAGACTTCTATAACTCGCGTCGTACCAGTAGGCTTTTTGATCCTAAGTCGGAGGTGTCTTTCAAGGTAAGTCGATCCAAGATAGATCTCTTCATGAGCTGTCCACTTTGTTTCTATCTGGACTGTCGTCTTGGTGTAGCTAGACCGCCGGGGTTTCCTTTTAATTTGAACTCTGCTGTTGATGCTTTATTGAAAAAAGAATTTGATATACACCGAGCCAAGAAGCGTCCACATCCGCTTATGCAAGCTTATGGTTTGAAAGACGTCATACCTTATGAACATGAGAATATGGATGTCTGGCGTAGTAATTTCAAAGGCATAACCTTTCGACATCCAAATACCAATCTTCTCATAACTGGAGCCATAGATGATATCTGGATCAATGAAGCCGGGGAAGTGATTATCGTTGACTACAAAGCTACCAGCAAAGAAGAGAAAGTTTCTCTGGATAAAGAATGGCAGATAGGATACAAGCGTCAGATGGAAGTGTATCAGTGGCTATTTCGCCAGAATGGATTTCAAGTTTCCAAGACTGGCTATTTTGTATATTGCAACGGCAAAACAGACCGCGCGGCTTTCGATGCTAAGTTGGAGTTCGATATAGATCTCATACCATATACTGGCGATGATGCTTGGATCGACAAAGCACTTATGGATATCAAGGCTTGTTTAATATCCGGCACAGCTCCGAAACCAAGCAAAGCATGTGATTATTGTGCTTATCGTAAATCTGCCCGTGATGCTCAAGAAGAGCATAAGAAGGCTCATAAATAGTTAAAATTGCAAGCAAATTGGCGCGCACTTGCCCGTACACGCCAATTGCTATTTTGTAAGCCCGCCTAAGTTTTTTTGTTATTACATAAGTGGTTTATTTTGCTGGGTAAAGTCGGTTTATCCAGCTAGGAAGTTGACGTCACGCATCAAGACTATTTTATTAAGGACTACATCGACATGTAATCATCATAAGTCTATCTTCGTCAGATAAAATTTTAATCAAAAAATTTTCAAGAAACGTTCAAGAAGTTCTCAAGAAACTATGAAGAAATGACGAAGAAAACAAGATTACGAGTTGATGATATATCCTCGACCAGGCATATTGATGATTATTTCCTTTTCGTTTACGGAATTGAGCTTTTTGCGGATGTTTCTTATGTGAGCCTCGACTGTATTGGAGAATGGATCACTATCGGCCGTCCAGACATGTTCCATAATAGAGCTACGGGACATGATAGTGTCAACATTGCGTACAAGGTCTTCCAAGACACCGAATTCTTTTCGCGTCAGTGGTACATCCTTGTTATCTAAAGTGGTGGTCTGTTTGTTTGTGTCCAAGACGAGTTTTCCTACTTTGATATTGTTATCTTTACGTAACTCTTTTGGTCTACGCAGCATAGCCTTTATCCTGGCATGCAACTCTGACATAGAAAAAGGCTTGGTCATATAGTCGTCTGCTCCAGCTTCTAGAGCAGCCACCTTGGTATCGGTGTCAGTGTTTATAGATAGAAAGATAATCGGTGTTGATCTACCACTAGCACGTATCTCCTTACAGATAGTCAGGCCACTCTTTTTGGGTAGAGAATTGTCCAATATAACCAGGTCATAATCATAACTTCTGGCTAGAAAGCCACCTTCTTGACCATCTTCAGCTGTCTCCACAGTATATCCAAAAGCACCAAGGCCTTTTTGCACCATTTGTGCTATGTACTTGTCATCTTCTACGAAGAGTATTTTCATTGGCGGATATTATATCAAGTCTGTGGTAATAGGCTAGTGGCTGTGATAGGATTATTATAAGTTATTATTAGATATAATTAGACTACCAAATACTATGGATTTTGGAATATATAATAGATAAAGAAAACAACTCTAAAAAAGAGCAAGAAGAGCAGATCAAGGCTACCGGTGGAGAGATTGAAGAAACTCCAGAGCCGTTGACTCTGAAAGAGATTATGTCAGACAAAGAGAAGAGTTCTTTGTTTGTTAAGATGCTTGATAATGATGGTGGTCAAGAATATAAAGATCTATTAGCCCGTCTAACTTCCAGCAAGCTGGAAGAGGCCGACGTTGACGCCTTATCCAATCATAGGAAGAAGTTTGAAGTGAAGATGCAAAGGGTTGAGAATGTCAAAGGACAAATAACCGAAGAGGTGGCTATAGAGCTTGCTGAGAGGAATCCAGATATCAAGAAACTTTTGGAAAATGTTGGCGCCGATAGTATAGTCGGTATTGTTCAGGAGCGTCTGGGTGATTTGTCTGTTACCGAACCAGAACGTTTCAATAAGCTCGCTAAAAATATAGAGAGTATGCAATCTTTCCAGAAGGGTAAGTTTAAGGAATTACAAAACAACGTTGAAAAGATGTGTACAGAAAAGAACCTCGATGGAGGTGAATATCTGAAGGCTCTAGCTATAGAAGATCCAGATGAGAGGGAGAAGGCTTTGGTCTCACTAGTCAGAGATTCTTGGGGTGATGGATTTTTGGGTAAATCCAGAAGATTCCTGGATCTGCTTTCGTTTAAAGCTTTTTCTGCAAATGGTACTCTAAAACTAGATAAGAAAAAGCCCGAAGTCGACGCTATTTTCCAAGAACTAGACAAAAAGAAAAAATCTATAGGTAAGATCTTAGTCACTACCATAAAGGGTAGTGACGATATGCGAGAGGCTCTCGCTAAGTCCATCTTAGGAGAATTCACCAAGAAAGAGCAGTTCGGATTCAAAGATGCTAAATCTGTACCGCAGATAAAACCGGAAGAAATACAGAAGAGGTGGGAAGACACAAAAGCAGAAGGATTTTCTGGTCCTGGGGGCAATAAGTCATGGGATGAGATGTCTACTTTAGAACAAGACAGCGCACGCGATTATTTTCTGGAAGACATCAAGACGGAGCAGGCTTCCAAGAGGAAAGGAGGTATTTGGAATCTTATCCTGGGTTCAATATTTGAAGTATTTTTGCTTGATCAGAAGAAAGATCTAAAATAGTTAGTATTATAAATATAAATAAAAATAAATGACTACCTCAAACACAACAGCTCTATATAATAAGCTTATCGAGCTATTCGAAGCCAGTGACGAGAAAGCAGCAAAATCTTTCTTAGCTCAGCATGTGAAGGAATTCCCAGAAGATATACAGAAGAAGATCGTCTTTGCATTGTTCGAGGATGCTCTAGAAAGTAAGGCAGATACTGATGCTCGTGTAGCAGAGATTCAACAAGAAGGTCTTGACGCTATCAAGTCTATAGAAGATAAAGAAAATACTTTCAAGGACAAACAAAAAATCTCCAAACTCAGATCCTTGCTAGGCCTTTAAGTCATATTTCAGTTTGTGCCCTCGGCAGGAATCGAACCTACAATTACCCCTTAGGACGGGGCAGTTATATCCATTTAACTACGAGGGCGTGCCTATCAAATCATACGTAAATATGGGTACTTACATGGAAAGATTAACATACTTCCGCCTTTATTATAAATCTGTTATAGTGTGCCAATGACGCCAGAAGAAAAGTCATCATTTGAGCAAGTACAGAAACTAGTAGCAGAGAACAACAAGATATTGAGAGGTCTACGTCGTTCCAACAGAGTCTCTACTTTCTTCCATGTTTTCTATTGGGTCTTGATAATAGCAGCCACTGTCAGTTCGTATTATTTCATCGAACCTTACGTTAAGCTATTACCGAACGTTATGGGTGCAGTGCAGGGCGACGTAAATTCTGCAAATGCTGCTATGCAACAGCTCAAGTCTTTGCAGTCAGTCTTGCCATCGAAGAAGTAAGAGAAAAGACGCCGAAGTAGCTGTTTTGGTAGCAATGCACCATCCTCATGCCGAGGTAGCTCAGTTGGTAGAGCATTCCCCTGAAGAGGGAAGGGTCACCAGTTCGATCCTGGTCCTCGGCACATTATTTAAGTGATATTTTAACGCTATTGACAGATATGGTATTGTCGTGATATACTATTAAAGTTAAAAGTCTAATACAGTCACTTAGATTTTCGTGGCTTAATACAGCTTTAAATTTATGAAAAACAACACAATCAAAATTCACGCACTGAACATAGCGATCATATCAGTGGTAGTAGTCTTGGTGTCTTTGGCTTCTGCAAGCAAAGCCCATGGATGTTCAGAATATGACGGTTGTTCAGATAGCGAATATACCAATAACGATAGCTATCTTACATATCCAGACACTTCCTATGGCTATTCAAATCCTAGTACGACTTATACTTCTACGGCGTATTATTACAGTTCTCCAGCTTATCAATATACTTCGTATCCTGATTATCAGTCGAATTATACATATTCTCCATCTTACCAATACTCTTATTCTAAGCCTTCCTACACTGGTTCTTATCAGTACCCAGCGATCAAAAATACTGGTGGCCCTATAACTGCTACTTGTTACCCACAACCATTGTCTACTTATGTTGGAACAGCAGTCCAGTGGACGAGCTCTGTTTCTGGTGGTGTAGACAACTACAATATCACTTGGATAGGGGATGAAGGTTTGTATGGTTATGGCCCTTCTATAATGAAGACCTACAATACCTCTGGTTCTAAGACTGCCAGTATCAAGGTCACATCCGGTGGTCAGACTACTACTGTAAATTGTTCAAATTCTATCAATGTTATGGACAATTTAGTTTCAAGCAACTATTATCAGTCGGGGTCGTATAATAATCAGTATAGTAACTATAACAATTATAGTAATTACGGCTATAATAGTTACAATAGTGGCTCCAATTATGACTATTCTAGCCATGGCAACAATTCAAATTATAGCTCTCCTAACTACGATAATCAGATCTATAACTATAATAACAGCCAATACTCCTATCGATAGGCACTAGATGATGACTATTGACAAAAGAGGTACAGTAGTGCTATAATACTACTACTATTAACAATAAACACGAGCAATCGTTAAATATATGAAAAATACACGCATAATCAAATACAGTCTGTTGTCTATAGCCAGCATTTGTGCCGTGGTAGCGATAGTCTTCTTGACTTCCGCTTCTGTAGCTCATGGTTGTTCAGCTTATGATAACTATTGTGGTACGGCTCCGGTATACAACTATACTGGTACTTACCAATATCCTATAGTTCAACCAAACGTCAGTCAACTAAATGCTACTTGTTACGCCACACCTCTTTCAGTCTATGCTGGAGGTACCACCCAGTGGGCTAGCTCAGTAACTGGTGGTATCGGTTCTTATAACATAACTTGGATGGGTGACGAAGGTCTTTCTGGTTACGGTTCTGTCATCACCAAGACGTATTACAATGCAGGTTCTAAGAGTGCAAGTATAACAGTGCTATCTGGTAGTCAGAGAGTGTCTGTAAATTGTTCTACTACGGTAAATGTTATCGGTTCTTCGAACTATTATAATTACAATAACTATAACAATTATACGGCACCACTTTCAGCAAGCTGTTCTGCAAATGCAAGCTATGCCGGTCTCGGATCTGCTGTTACGTGGACTACTAGTGTAACTGGTGGTAACGGATATTACACATATAACTGGGGTGGTACTGATGGCATATATGGCAGCAGTCAGTCAGTAGCTTATACATACAATACCCCTGGTTCTAAGACAGCTTACGTCTCAGTAACTTCAAATGGTCAGACTACCACGTCTTATTGTACTAACCCCGTCACAGTAGGTTCTACATATGGAGTCATATATCAAAATGGATATAATGTCATAAACTCAAATACAGCTAATTCTCTAGATATTGGTTGTTACGCAGATCCTATAACGAGCACTATAAATCAGCCTGTTACATGGAATGTAGAAGTCACTGGTGGTATCGCTCCTTACACATATTCTTGGACAGGTTCTGATGGTTTGAATAGTGCTCAGGTCAATGCTATCAAGTATTATTCTACAAACGGTGTTAAGAGCGCCATAGTCACAGTTACTTCAGCTGATGGTAAGACCGGTACTCGTTCTTGTAGCAATACAGTAACTGTTGGCTCAACAAGTAGAGGTTCTGTCGCTGGTGCAAGTTCTAATAACAATACATCTGGAACAAACAGTAATACGGTCGCACCTTCAAATCAGACAAATCAAAACGGTAGTCAATTGACTGGTTCAGCTATATTCTCCTTCGATAACGTTCCTTGGGGTTGGATAGCGATACTCATCATTTTGGTTTTGTTTGCTACAGTTATGTATCTCTTGTTCAACAGACAAAAGATTTAAACATAAGTACAGTATATATACTGTGCGACATCTGCGGCAAAGCCGCGACGGCGACGAAGTAGCTAAATACGAGTTAATGGTAATTTAAGCAGTCTGAAATGATGATTCTGTGTTAGCCTGTATTGGTAAAAGCCTAATTAACTATATACCATGCGTAAAAAAAGTGTCCTGAATGCGGTAAAACGGAGGTAAAGAAGAATGGAAAGAGGA
>CAIQCJ010000023.1 GCA_903870315.1 uncultured bacterium
AACACGACCAATTCATTGGACGGTTATTGGAGTCGCCTCAAGAATCTTTTAGGCGCGCATCGCGGAAAAAGCAAAGAAAGAATCAGGAAGATTGCTACTGAAATACTACGCAAACAGACTGCTTAAATTACCATTAGACCCAGATATATTGCTTCCAGTATCACATATAGGTGACAACGTGTTTGTAATAGTTAGTGGTGGAGTACTCTTGTCTATAATGTATTGGTAGACGGCTTTGTATATAGTGTTTATGTCACTTTTACGTTGAGCATCTCTAGAACTACCAAGCTGTCGACCGGGATTTATGGCTACTATGACTATACCAGCTAATATAGATATGATGGCTACTACTAGGAGGATTTCGAGGAGGGTGAAAGCGCTATATCTACTAGATTTTATATTAAATAAGAAATTTTTGTTATAAAAATGCTTCATATTGTATTTATCTCTGCGACAGGATAAATAGACTTGTCTATATTCCGAGTAAAACAAGTCCTACCGGCACCGTGTTTCCAATTTTCCACGGAACTACCTGTGTACATAACCGGATATACTGCGCCCACACTTGTGTCTTGGGCCGACATATCGAAAGTCGCACATAATTCAAATTTCGCCGTTCCAGTAGATACATCTAGAGATCTATATTCGTAGGACTGTTGTGTTTCAGGATCAGATGGTATTACATAACCAGATATAGGATCTGCAAGTTCTACCAAAGTGGCTGGTAAAAATCCCTTCTTTTGCCAATAAGAGACTACCTGCCACTGTATACTAGCTAAATCACTGGCTCTCTGATTATCGAAGCGTACAGCTCTCTGTTTGGCTGGTGAGCCAACGATGATAAAACCACTTACTATAGAGATGATAACTATAACTAGACCCGACCAAGCAAATATGTTCTTGGAACAAATCTTTTTTACAGGTCGTGCCTGTCCCCTATCCAATAGATAATATACAAACACAACTCCAGCTATCAAAAATATAGCCAGGACTTTGTATACAAACCTAAGAGTGATCTCACCATTTAGATAGGTATTTATCAATGAAATCAAGTCACACACCATAGTAGCTCCTGTGATAAATAGTGTCAGATATATACGCCAACGTCTGACCCAAATCTCCAGCTTCTCTGGTATGGAAACTATATCTTTCCTGATGACTGACTCTAGGATATACAAAAGTGGTACTAAGACTACAAGCATCGAAACTGGCCACACCAATGAACTAGTAGTCATATATAAACTTAACCTATCAGGTAAAGCAAAGCCTATAAGACTAAGTACCAGGTCTATGAGCGCACCGACGGCCACATAAAGCACGATAGTAGCTGCAACATGAAGGAAAAAATCCTTAGGAGTTGTTTTATTATTCATACTCATATTATAAGCCTTTAGCCTTCTTGGGTCTATCTATACTATAAAGTGGCGCCACCTTAGCCAAAAATTCTTCGTGCATTTTCTTAAGACTTCTGTTGTCAGCTGCAGATAGTACGGCTTCAGCTTTAGATGAAAGATTTTTCAAATGACGATCATATTCCAAGACTTCTGGATGAACTCTTAGAGCCATCTCGTTTATTCCGAGTATCTTAAGACCGTCAAATGATCTAACTCTAGATAAAGCCACATATCCCATACCCGGTTCGAAAGATCTGGACAAATCTACTTCTACAGCATCCAAGCTCATACCCTGACTCTTGTGAACAGTTATCGCCCAAGCAAGACGCAATGGATATTGCTTAACCTCAGCCAAGATATATCCGTCATCGTCTATGGTCCAGTTGGCCTGCTCTATAGTTATCTTGCGACCTTGTGGATATTCTGGTGTTGGAGCTATTTGTATGACAGGATCAAGTCCGTAACCACAGGAAACTACAACACCCAACGTGCCATTAACATAACCCGCTTCAAAATTATTCTTCACGCACATCACACGGGCCCCCTTCTTCAAGCGCAATGTCTCTGGAGCCAGACAAGACTTCTTCAATGATTCTAGGGCCGGTTTCTTCCCCCTCGAATACATCTCGTACGTATGTTCAGTCTCTGTTATCTTGTCCAACTCAAGAATATTGACCTGATCAACATCTATGTTGTGAGTAAAAAGACGGGTTGGTTGTACAAGAGGTAGACCAGCTACAGTATCTGAAGGTAGAGATGGTGGCACAACGTTTTGTCTAGCTAGAAGATATCCGTAAGAACGTTCTGAAATTTCTCCGGAACGAATATCACTCAAGACTGAAAGACTGATATCGTCTTTGTGGCGATAATTCTCAGACAAATAACAAACTGTGAACTTGCCTTCTATCCAAGCCTTGGAACGATATATAAAATAAGAATCCAAACCATCGTGCGAGTAGTCAGCTCGAAGATCATTGGTTTCGGCCAAATCTCCGCTGGACCAATTATTTCTCTTAACAATAGGAGGTAACTGGAAAAAATCACCGCAAAGTATCACTTGCAGACCACCAAAATGTAAAGACTCGGCCTTATCTGGCATCTTATCTTTACCAGCCTTTATTACCATACCTCTTCTCAAACGGCGACATATAGCATCTATCATATCTAGTTGATAATAATGCAACATAGAGACCTCATCTATGATCAGAACTCTGGCAGACTTCAGTCGCGAGACCAGCTTATCTTTCTCAGCCAAACTCTCTAGATCTATTTCATTCATATCGGACTTGATGCCCATACCAGACCAAGAATGTATAGTCATACCACCCATATGAGTAGCTGCTATACCAGTAGATGCAGTTATAGCTACAGAAACTTTGTGTTCTTTCAAATACTTTATATATTCATTCATCAGGTGCGTCTTACCACTACCGGCTGGACCAGTGATGAAAATATTTCTCCCAGTTTTAATAAGCGTCAAGGCATCTTTTTGGGTCATGCCTTGAGTATAGCAAAAAACTACAAACTTACACCGCTTCCACTATTGTACTGGACCCCTTTCATTGCACGCCATCCTTGTTAGCTGAATTGTACGCCGCCAACACTTTTCGCGCAAACTGCATAGGCGGCATTTTCAATACAGAATGGATTCTAGTGTGGTTGTACTGCCAGATGGTCTGATAT
>CAIQCJ010000024.1 GCA_903870315.1 uncultured bacterium
ATATCAGACCATCTGGCAGTACAACCACACTAGAATCCATTCTGTATTGAAAATGCCGCCTATGCAGTTTGCGCGAAAAGTGTTGGCGGCGTACAATTCAGCTAACAAGGATGGCGTGCAATGAAAGGGGTCCAGTACAAACTTCTGGTATACTTGAATGATGAAAACACTTTCACCCACATTCTTCGTTGCTGTTGCAGTCGCTCTGGCGGTCGTACTATGCATCACATTTTTCATCAAGGGTGGTGCTAAATTTAACAGCACTATTATTTTTGTTACAGGTTTTGCAATCGGGATACTTACTATGTATATAAAGATGAAATTACTAGGTTTTTAAATTTATACGAAATTACTGGCGGTGGAAATATATTTGCAGAGACAGTGAAGGAGACAAACAGCAAGTATCTGCGTATAAAGAAATTGGAACACATGAGGAAGCCGACTATGGCAGTTGAGTTTTAATGCTGAATCATACTGAAAATAACTTAGATGTTTGATGAGTATTTTCCATTCCAACCTGATATAATCTACCCATTCCAAATTATCAAGAAAACCACCAAAACCATGATTCAAATAGTGGATGGATTGCTCTTACATTTGGCTTCAATATACTTTTCATATTGGCAGCAATATTTAATATAATCGCAGCCATTATACTTATTCTACCGTTTCCTTATGTCAAAAATTTCTGGTTTGCAGAAGACTACAAGAAGCTAAGGTCTGGTAACAGGAATAATATATAAAGATCCAATATGACCATAGTCATCATCACAATAGGAAAGAAAACGGAGCCAGATTTGGCTAGTCTTATAGATGATTATTCTGACAGGATATCTAGATACACAAAGGTGTCTTGGCATTTGATACCATCTCAAGACAAAGCTTCAGAGGGTGTTGCTATTTTGAAGAAGATCGATAAAGAAGATTTTGTGGTCGTTCTCGATGGTATTGGTAAGGAGATAACTACGCCGGAGCTGTCAGTATTTCTAAATAAGAGGATGGTATCTGGAGATAAGAACTTAGTCTTCGTAATCGGTGGGGCATACGGCTTAGATGTCTCAGTTATCGAGAGGGCAGACCTGGTCTGGTCATTGTCTCGTCTAACATTTCCACATCAAATAGTTCGTTTGATATTGTCTGAGACCATATACAGAGCTATCTCAATCATAAAGAACGAGAAGTATCATCACTAAAATATCCTGAATATCCAGACACATAGAGCTATAAATATCTGGAGGAGTATATTTACCAGGATTAGACTCAAGGCTACCAATCCTAAGCTGGTTATAATAGATGAGTGTATGAAGAATAGAACTATAAGTACGGGCCAGATATTTTTTACGTCTTGTATGGAAGGGCCTATCATAGCGCCAGTATTTATGAGGAGTAGTATCATCACCCAGCTTTGCCATTCCCAGAATTTTATCTGTCCGAGGAAGCTGACAAGGCCAAAGAATGCAGTATTCCAGGTGGTACTTGATTGGATAATACTAAAATGTCCACCAAGTAGATATCTGTTTACAAGGAATAGAAATAAAAGTCCACCAAAGATGGGAGCTGTAGATATCAGCGTTGCCCCTATAAATGGCAGTTTAGATCTTCCATGTGTCACTTGCGGCTGAGTTGATAGTACATTGAACTCTTGTATCTTTGCGCCTGTTAGTAGACACAGAAGTGCGTGTGAACTTTCGTGTACGAAGGCCCCTATATAGTACAAGAGGTGTGTAATTTTATAGTTTAATAGACTCCAGTTTAACCAGTTGCTTACATAGCCGAATATTACGATGAGAGTTATGACCGCTCCAGTACTAGAAGCTATGGCTATCATAAGTATATGATAACATTTAAATAAATAATGATGTGTGGACGGCATACATCCTTAGGGTTATAATATGGACATGATTCAGATAATTGGTAATGACATCAAACGTGGAGGCATCAAGATTGGTTGGATCGAAGAGAACCATATATTCGATCATACCGGTAAAAAGGTAGCCTATTTTTCTGATAAAGAAGCTTTCAGCTTTTCCGGCGACAAGATCGCGTATATAGAGGGGGACTATATTGTCTTTCCGAAGAATAGGACCAAAGTCAGAATAGAAGACAACAACCAGTTTGTGAGTGGATTGGTCTCAGACATGTGTCGTGCAGCTATACGTTTCGTTTTGGGGTAGCCTATCTGTCTGATAAGTGAAGTAGATTAAACTTTAAGTAAATAATTTGAATTCAGAACTATCTCCAAATATTTGTTCGGTTTGCCATATAGGTGTTCAACCTGAATATTATTTTTGCCCAAATTGTGGCAACAATCTACATCCTAAACCACTTTCGACATCTATTTCCACGCAGATAGGTATATACCTATTTAGTGCCATATTGCCATCTATTTGTTTTATTATGGTGACCAGATGGCCAGGACTAAAATATTATAGGTCAGAGGACAAAAAGGCTAAGATTATAGGTATTATAGCTTGGGTTATACTCATAATTTCTACAGTGATTACCTATTGGCTTGCTTATATATGGACTAAATCTGTAGTAGATGGTGCTCTAAATAGTGCCTCGCTAGATTTGAGTGGTTACTCATTGTGAGTTATCTGCTATCATATAGATACTACCATGCTATTAGCTATCACTAGACCAGATGAAAGTACTCGCTTGGAAGCGGTCAACAGACTGGGTCTTTTGGATAATTCAAAGTCAGATAAAAGACTCGATGATCTGACCAAAGAAGCTACGGTCAAACTAAGTGTTCCGATTTCAACTTTGACGGTTCTGGATGCTAACAAGGAGCACTATAGGTCTTGCCAAGGCCTTGATGCTGTTGAAGGAGAAAGGTCAATATCCTTCTGTGGACATGCGTTGTTCTCATCAGAACTGATGATTATACCAGATTGTAAAAGAGACGAACGCTTCTCTGATAATCCTATGGTTACAGGAAAACCGTTTATACGTTTCTATGCTGGTATGGGTCTTCTGGACTATATGACCAAACAACCAGTGGCTGTCTTTTGTGTGAAAGATACCAAGCCACGCAAATTCTCTTTGAAAGAATTGGAAATATTCCTATCTTTGGCTTCTAGGGCAGAACAGATAATAAATGGAGTGAGTGATCAGGGTTTGACTGAGTAAATTTTGTAGATTGTATAAAGTATTTTATTTATTAATGTTATAATATATTTAGCATGAAAGAGATAAACATCGTTTGGGATAAAGTTACTGCTCATTCAAGATTTTGGGCACTTGTTATATTTATAGGTGTATTACCGGCACTTGCTTTTTATACTGGTATTTTGACGGAGAAGTTAAATAACGAACAGGAGAGTCTAGCCATCATGTCTCAACAGACTATCTTCAAATCTGAACATGGTATGTGTAAAGTGTCAGACTGTACAATGCAACCATTGACTGGTACAGACCAAAATACTACTTCGCAGCGTCCTTCTGGTGTTGTAGATATAGTTTCCCCAAAGAAAGGTGACCATATAAATCCAAAGACTCCACTCAAAGTTATTTGGAATGCCCAGGCATCATCTACAGTATCTCGTCTTTCAGTACTACTTATAGATGATACAGGCCAAGCTGTTAGTAAGCCTGTGTTGGTTCCCACCTCTCTTGGAAGCACCACAATCGATCTACCAAAGAAAATATCAAAGACAGCATATTCTGTACTCATACAACCTGTTGATATTAATGGTTCCACGAATAACACACCGTTTGTATATAGTGGAGATTTTTATCTATAAAATTGTCTTACGATTATCTTTTACCGAAAGAGCTGATAGCAAATACGCCAGCTGATCCACGAGATTCGGCTCGGCTTTTGGTCTACAAGACCAGAACAGGGGAGATTGTAGAAGATATTTTTGCAAATATTGCTAAATATCTCCCAGAGAAGTCTCTTTTGGTGTTAAATGATGAGTTAATGGTAATTTAAGCAGTCTGAAATGATGATTCTGTGTTAGCCTGTATTGGTAAAAGCCTAATTAACTATATACCATGCGTAAAAAAAGTGTCCTGAATGCGGTAAAACGGAGGTAAAGAAGAATGGAAAGAGGA
>CAIQCJ010000025.1 GCA_903870315.1 uncultured bacterium
CACCTTAGCCTTCATAGGCTCTATACCATCAGGTTACTCCTTTACATCTCCTACTGGTGGCAGTAGTGGTGGAGGGGGAAGTACACCGACTGTTAACTATGCTCTGCAGTTTGATGGCAGTCAGAATTATGTGAGTACGCCAATTTCAGCCTTCACTAGTTCTGGAGATGATGTAACATTTACCGCATGGATGAAGTCTTCTGACCATTACCAGAATTCAGCCTCGATCATCGGTAGTGATGAGGGTGCTCAATATAGTATAGAAATATTGGGATTTTATTCGACTGGTAATAATCCAACTGGTATATTTGGGTCAGGATCTGGGGAAGGTTGGCAAGTTGTTGGAACTTCAGATGTTTTAGATAATCAGTGGCATTTTGTGGTAGCTACTCACACATCTAGTGAAGATACTATTTACGTTGATGGTGTACAACAAAGTCAAGTCTCCGCCAATTCGTTAAGTGGAAATGCAACAGGTGTATTTAATATTGGTACTTCTTTGGGGTACGGCTGGTATTTTAATGGTCTATTATCAGATATATCAATATGGAATAGGGCAATAACTTCTCAAGAGGTAGCTACAGCATATTCATCAGGAATTTCGTCATTAAGTACAAATGGGTTATTGGCACACTATGATTTTCATGATGGATCAGGATCAACTCTTAGTGATATTTCCGGACACGGTAATAATGGAACATTACATGGAAGTCCTACACCTACTTGGGTGACGAGGTAATTATCACAAGGTATTTATTGGACGATTCTTAATTCGATCACAACCCCTTCATCATATCTATAACAAAGCTCTTTTCACCATTCCTGGTATTGACGGTGGCTTTTACCGCCAAACACCTGTCAGGTGCTAAGAGTTCGCGGAATTCACGATATGTGCGGGGGAATACAACTGAGTCAGCAGAACCAGAGAAGTCGGCGATAGTGACGAAGGCCATGGTTTCATTGTTTTTCGTCTGAATGAGGCGGATTTCATTGATGATGATTGCCAAGACAACTGACTGCCCATCTTTCATGGTTGCCAAGGCTTTTTTAATATCAATGTCTTTCTCTGTGATAATGTCTCGGTATTTTTCTAGTGGGTGACCAGAGATATACAAGCCAAGCAATTCCTTTTCCCAAATAAGTCTGTCTTTCATATCAGCTCTAGGTGTGTCTATCAGTTTGAGTATTGGTATACTAGAAGTGTCACTCATCATACCAAACAGAGAATCTTGGTCACTGGGCTTCTTGGCACCTTCTTTGTTGTAGTCTAGTAATAAGTCTATATTTCCCAATAGAGTCCCACGGTCTTCACCGAAACAATCTAGTGCACCAGCTTTGATCAATGATTCTAGTGATTTCTTGTTCAGATTACGATCATTTACACGGTCTAGGAAGTCTATGAGTGACTTATATTTTCCACCACGCTTGCGTTCATCGATAATAGCCGTGGATATACCTTGACCGAAGTTCTTTATGGTTACTAATCCGAAGCGGATACGTTTACGGTTGGAGGTTTTGGAATATGTCTCCGAAGCAACTTTCGGAAGCTGCGAAGGCAGCTGAGAACGAGGTGCTACTTCAGCAGAAGTCGACACTGTTTGCTGAGGAGTTACATTCACTGTACTCTTCACAACCGTAAATTGACTGTAGCTTTCATTTATATCTGGAGGGAGGACAGGTATATTCAGGCGTTTACATTCAGCAATAGTCTCAGCAATCTTTTCTGTGTCACCAGATTCGCTTGATAGAACTGCTGACAGATATATCTCTGGGAAATGAGCTTTGAGATAAGCTGTGATATAGGCGATACGACCATAAGAAACGGAGTGAGCTTTGTTGAAACCGTAAGCAGCAAAAGGCTCGATCCATTTCCAGATCTCTTTGGCTTTTTTCTCAGTCCAGTCACTATGTTTGATACAGCCCTGTATGAAATTTTCTTTTTGCTTTGCCATCTCCTCTGGGATCTTCTTACCAACAGCCTTACGGAATTTGTCCACTTCGATCCAGCTGTAACCAGCTAGGTCGTGGGCCATAATAAGAAGATCATCTTGGTAAACGAGCACACCATAAGTCTTTTTCAGAATCTTTTCTAGAGCAGGGTCTAGATATTTGATGAGATTCGGATTGTGTTTACGTTCTATATATTCTGGGATGAATTGGATAGGACCTGGTCGATATAGAGCTACCATAGCATTGATATCGTGAATAGCTGTGGGTTTAAGATCTTTCAGGAATTTAGTCATACCATCGCCGTTTAGTTGGAAGAGGTCAGCTGTTTCTCCACGTGCCAGCATTTCAAATGTCGGTTTATCATCTACTGGTATAGTGTCTACATCCAAAGTGACACCATCTATTTTGTGTATGCGGTCTATAGCATCAGCAATGATGGTTAAGTTCTTGAGTCCCAAGAAGTCGAACTTCAGAAGCCCAGCTTCTTCGATAGAGTACATGTCATATTGGGTGATGATTTTACCTTCACCTTTGGGATCAAATTGTAATGGAGTATAGTCAGTCAAAGCTGTCGGAGATATCACGACTCCAGCTGCATGGACTCCGATATGACGTGCACAGCCCTCGATTTTCTTTGCCATATCGATGATGCGTCTGGTATCTTCTTCATTGTCATAAGCAGTTTTGAGGTCAGGAGTTTCTTCCAAAGCACGTTCTATAGTCATAGGGAATCCCTGAGAACCCGTCGGTATCAGTTTGGATATGCGGTCGCCGACAGCATAGTCAAATCCCATTGCTCTAGCAACATCACGTACAGCTCCACGTGCAGCCATGGTTCCAAATGTACCGATCTGCGCGACTTTGTCAGCGCCGTATTTTCTACGTACATATTCTATAACTTCATCACGACGATCATCGGCGTAGTCCATATCGATATCTGGTGCAGATGGACGGTCTGGGTTCAAGAAACGTTCAAAAGGGATCTCATATTCGATTGGATTTATGTTTGTAATCCCAGCCAAGAAAGTGACCATAGATCCAGAAACCGATCCTCTGATGTTGCTCAAAATACCGTTTTCTCTAGCGAAACGAAGCATATCTGCCACCACCAAGAAGTATGGTGAATAACCTTTGTCACGTATGACTTTCAGTTCATATTCAGCGCGCTTGATGATATCTTCAGTCTTCTCGACATTACGACGAGCAAAACCTTCGTAGACGATATGTCGCAGCTCTTCATCTGGAGTAAGTCCACTTTCTACAGTGAGAGCAGGGAATACCCATTTACCAAGCTCGAGATCTAGATTGCAAGTGGCGGTTATCTTGGCAGTATTTTCTAATGCCTCTGGCATATCACGGAAAAGTTCCAAAGCCCGTTCTTGTGAAATAAAAGAGAAATCATCTTCATCACTGTCAGAAATCCTATCGGACGCATCTGTATGGGAATTTACGCGGACCAAAGTCTCACGTGCAAATCTGTCTTCGGGTTTTATATAGTAGACATCATGAGCAGCCATGACGGGTATGTTCTGTGACCTCGCGAATTCTGCCAAAGTCTTCATATTAGCTTCGTGATTTTCTATTTCTGGATGGCGGGTGATCTCTATATAGAGACGATTAACCGCGCCACTCGAGACGCCAAAAACTTTTTTATAGAATGCTGATATCTCACGCGCTTTGTCCTGGTTACGGCCTTTCAATGATTGAGCGATTTCTCCAGAAAAAGATGGTGATATGGCGATAAGACCTTCATTGTATTTTTCTATAAGCTCTCGGTCGATGCGTGGTTTATAATAAAATCCTTCCAAATGAGAGAGTGTAACAAGTTGAATCAAATTTCTGTAGCCTATTTCATTTTGCGCTAGTAAGACCAGTCTTGTACGGCGGTTATCGACACCAGACTGCATATCTTTGCGTGAACGTGCTGCCACATAGAAATCTACGCCGATAATCGGTCGGATCTCTTTTTTCTTGCAGGCTTTGTAAAACTCGATAGTGCCATAGAGGTTACCACTGTCGGTCAATGCCAAGGCTTTCATTCCATGCCTTTTGGCCTCGCCGACAAGGTCGTCTATCTTCGGTAAAGCGGCTAGAAGAGAATAATGAGAGTGCGTATGGAGATGAGTGAACAATGGCGTTACGGTGGCGGTACCATCGGTATTTGTGGCTGGTTCCATGGATTGAAGTATATCAAATGTGTCTCAAATTGGCAGGCGTGACAAATGCACCTTATCCTTGTACAAGTTATAATGGCAGCATGAAAAAAACAATGATTGTTGGCATAGACGAAGCTGGACGTGGACCCTTGGCCGGACCTGTTTCAGTAGGTGTTTTTGTCATTAGCTCGGCTGTAGTTTTACGAAAATTTAACGGAGCCAAAGATTCCAAACAATTATCTGAAAAGCAAAGGGAAGAGTGGTTAGGGAAGATAAAAGACGCAAGGCGCAAAGCCCAAGGAGTCGCTTATGCAGTTTCGTTCTCCAGTGCGAAAATAATAGATAAGCGCGGCATAACATACGCGGTCCGCTCAGCGATAAATCGTGCATTGAAGCGGCTTGAACGCGATGGATTTATAGATGTCAGCGTACAGATCAAACTTGATGGCCTTCTTCACGCTCATCCGCGTTTCAAAAATCAAAAGACGATTATAAATGGTGATGCCACAGAACCTATCATCGCTTTGGCCTCAATATGTGCCAAGGTCCACCGCGACAGACGCATGAAAAATCTTGCAAAGATTTATCCACAATATAGTTTCGAAATACATAAAGGCTATGGGACAGCAGCTCATTATAGAGCCATAAAGAAGTATGGGATATCAGATGTGCACAGGAAAAGTTATTTGAAGAATCTAAAACTAAATTGATTTATTGTCCACACTTACTTTAATCAAAGGTAGACTTAAACTCAAAAAATAGCTAGAATCAACACAACGCCGAATACAGGTATATTTGCGCGTTGAGAGTGGCCACGTAGACAAGTGGTAAGTCGACAGTCTGCAAAACTGTTATGCGCGGGTTCGATTCCCGCCGTGGCCTCCGATAAAAATGCACACTTAGTATTTTGCGCTATAATAGCCTCATGAATCGCACTACTGTAGAACAGATCAAGGAGCGGTTACCGATAGATGTGGTGATCGGTTCTTATGTGAAGCTGGATAAGGCTGGTAAGTCCTACAAGGCCAAGTGTCCATTTCATAATGAAAAGTCACCATCATTTTTCGTATCGCCTGACCGTGGTGGATATTATTGTTTCGGTTGTGGTGCCAAAGGCGATATTTTTTCTTTCGTCGAACAATTTGAAGGACTAGATTTTCGTGGCGCTCTCAAGATTCTTGCAGAACGTGCCGGCGTGCCACTAGTCTATGACACCAAAGCTGATAGTGAGCGCGATCGTCAATTTCAGCTAATGGAACTTGCAGCGAAATATTTCGAAGAGCAATTTGCCAAGTCGAAAGAAGCGCAAGAATATGTGAAGAGTCGTGGACTCTCCGAAGACTCACGTAGAGATTTCCGTGTCGGCTGGGCACCAGATGGTTGGAGAAATTTGGCGAATACCTTGAAACTCAAAGGTTGGAGCGATGCAATGATGGAAAAGGTTGGTCTGGTTAAGAAGAAAGAGGAGGCCGACAAAGTGGAATCAGGTGATCGAGGACTGTCTGAGCGAAGCGTAAGCGGAGCAAGTTCCGCAGGTCACGAGAGAACATCTTTGCCAGCTTCTTCGAATTCGTCTACCAACAACCACTATGACCGTTTCCGTGGTCGCATCATGTTTCCTATAACAGATTCTAGTGGTCGCGTGATCGCATTCACAGGACGCATCTTGAAGGATGACGGTAAATCCGCCAAATATCTAAATAGTCCTGACACACCTCTTTACGATAAATCCATGGTTCTTTACGGACTTGATAAAGCCAAGAGCGAGATCAGGCGCATGGGATATTCTATTTTCGTTGAAGGTCAGATGGATCTTATAATGTCGCATCAAGCTGGCGTCAAGAACACCGTGGCAGCTTCTGGTACGGCTCTAGGAGATGAAGCTGTAAATGAGCAGGGCATAGTCAGTAATCTAGGCCTAGTCCGTAGACTTTCTCCAAACATCATCATCGCTTTCGACTCTGACAATGCCGGTCGTAAGGCGGCTCTACGTGCTTCTGGTATAGCTCTTTCGCTGGGTATGGATGTGAAGATAGCTGATATTGTCGGTGGTAAGGATCCAGCTGATCTTGTGAAAGAAGATATTGAGCAATGGAAAACAGTCTTACGTGTTGCTACACCTGTTGTAGAATTTGAACTCAATAATGTCGTGCGCGAATTTGCCGATGCCGAACCAGCAAGTGCTCGTAAAATTCCGCGTGCTATTATTGAGCGAGTTTTGCCGTTGCTTGCACGCATCGAGAGCGCCAGCGACCAGTCGTATTATGTGCGTATGATTGCCGACAAAACCTCAATACCAACCGACGCGGTTTGGCAGGATCTGAAAATGGTTATAACTAAGCAGAAGGAGAAAGATGTGGCAACGCCAGTCGCGAAGGCCGCAGGTGTGTCATCTATCAAAAATGTTTCAGCCACCAACAACTCAACACACCGTATAGATTTAGCTGAGCGACAACTCTTCGGTATGCTCTTCCTATTCGGGTCAAATGGTGGAAATGACCCGAAAGAGCTTGTGGAATACACTGAAAACTTGAAGAATATCGCTGGCGACACATTTGTCGACAGGCTTGCTCGCGCAGAAGCCTTGAAGAGTGATTTGATGTTTGAGGCTGAGAATTATTTTGGTGCGGACAAAACTAGATGGAACCTTCATGCAAAAGAGCTATTTTTGAACTTCGAAGAAGATGTTGTAAATGAAGGCTTATTCCAAGCCATGCAAGAGCTTCGTCAATCAGAAAAAGTCGGCAACATGGCTCGTGCAGAGGAATATGCCAAGAAATGCCAAGTATTATCCATCAGAAAGGCTGAGATTTTGAAGAAGGGGAAGTAAAATTTTGGAAATAACAGGATTTATTTAGCTGAATGTGTTCCAGCCACATATCCAGTAGTCCAGCAAATCTGTAAACTGAAACCACCAGATGGTCGGTCTATGTTCAGAATATCACCAACAAGATAGAGATTGGAAAATAGGCGAGAGCGCATAGTCTTGAAATCAACCTCGTCGAGTGCCACACCACCACTTGATATGATGGCTTTGTCTGCACCTAGAAGTTTGTCGACGTGCACAATTATAGTCTTGAGTAGACTGATGAGATTCAAGCGTTCTTCACGGCTGATAGCGTTACAGATGATCTCTGGATCTATACCAGAAAGCTCGACAACTGCTTGAGCCATGGATGCAGGCAACAATTCACCAAGGGAGTTTTTGAACTTCTTCTTGTCATTTTCCTTGAAAATATTCTGTAATTTGAGGTTTAGGTTGGCATGGTCGTATTTTGGCAAAAGATCTAGCAGCAATGTTACGTCACCATATCTCAAGAGCTCTCCAATTTCCTTACTCATATTTAGTATCATTGGTCCACTGAGACCTACGTGTGTGAAGAGTATTTTGCCTTTTTTTGTAAATCTGCTGGCGGCTATATCTTGTTTCACTCCATCCAGAAGTACTTTCACCTTCACATCTGGAAGTGTAATACCAGACAGTTTCTTGACCCAACTATCTTTCACAGATATTGGAACAAGCGAAGGGGTTGGCGTGACTATAGCGTGGCCAATTTTCTTTAGCCAAGCATAAGCGTCTCCGGTTGAACCAGTTTCTGGATGAGAAGTACCGCCGGTGGCGATGATGACGGATTTAGTATTTATGATTTTGCCTCCTTTGAGTTTTATTCCAGTTATCTTTTTTTCTTTATTATCTATAGAATCAGATTTGTCATCTATTGTTATTATTTCTGATACTGGCGAATCTAGCATAACAGTCACTGCACCTTTCTTCATATAGGAAATGAGTACATCCAAGACTGATTGGGATTTATCACTGACAGGGAAGACACGGTTTTCATTCTCTATCTTTGTTTCCATTCCATGCGCATGAAAAAATTCGAGAGAATCTCTGACTCCAAATTGTGAAAAAGTTGAGAAAAGATACTTACCGTCACCCTTGAATCTTTCCAGAAGTTTTCGCGTATCGAATTCCGCATTCAAGACATTACATCTGCCACCACCACTGATTAAAAGTTTGTTGCCAAGTGTCGCATTTTTCTCTATCAAAATAACCTTGGCACCGAGTTCAGCAGCTCTACCGGCTGCTATCATACCGGCTGGCCCACCACCGATAATAGCTA
Organism: uncultured bacterium; assembly: GCA_903870315.1. Lineage (GTDB taxonomy): Bacteria > Patescibacteriota > Minisyncoccia > Phycocordibacterales > PALSA-1337 > C7867-002. The sequence goes on from CAIQCJ010000025.1 coordinate 8,231, forward strand.
TATCCCATAATGTTTCTTTGGGTGTCATGTATGGAATCTTAGCATATAAAATGGTGATTCCGAGCATGATTCACAGTAACCCCTTGCATTGTTCTTGATTCTACTTTACAATGCTATCCATTGCGTTAATTGCCCATATGCCCACCGTGGCTATGTTTAGGCTTTATTAATACGAAACTGTTTTGGTAAGTGTTAGTTAGTATTTTTTCGTCACTCTTAATCTCTAATCGTATTTTTAAATGCCAAAAATAAAAAAAGCGGCTGTTTCATCAAGTCGTGCTGGTCACAAAAAGGTTAGCAAAATTGTACGTCGTAATGTCAAGAAGTCCAATAAATCTTCTGGTCCAAGAAGGTCTGTCAAACGCAACATAGCTGGTCAGTCTGCAAAGGCTGCTGGATCAGCCAAGAATTCTAAACAAAATTTCGAACAGCGATCGACCAAGCTTATCGAGAAAGGTCGTAGTCGCGGCTTTGTGACATATGACGAGATTCTTAAGGAGTTTCCACAGATAGAGAACGATATTATGTTCCTGGATGAGCTTTATGCTAAGCTCGCCTCGGCTAACGTAGATGTGCTCGAAGGTGGAGGTCTGCTTGAAGTAGAAGAAGTCAAAGATAAGAAAAATGCTCCACACATAGGACGTGGGTCTGACTCAGCATATGATTCTATACAGATGTATCTTCGTGAGATTGGTCAATATCCCCTCATCAATGCCAGTATGGAAAAGGAGCTGGCCAAGCGTATCCAGAAGGAAGATACTGAAGCCAAAAACCTTTTAGCTAAAGCTAACCTTCGTCTGGTTGTCTCTATTGCCAAGAAATACGTTGGACGCAGTCCAGACCTAACTTTGCTCGATCTTATTCAAGAAGGAAACCTCGGTCTTTTTCGCGCAGTCGACAAGTTCGATTGGACTAAGGGTTATAAGTTTTCTACTTACGCTACTTGGTGGATTCGTCAGGCTATCACTCGTGCTCTTGCAGATCAGTCACGTACTATCCGTGTGCCAGTGCATATGGTCGAAACCATTGCTAAATATAAACAAGTCGTACGTCGTTTGTCGCAAGACCTAGGTCGTGAACCTCTTCCAGATGAGATTGCTATAGAGATGGGACTGGACGTTGATAAGATTTATCAGATCGAAAAGATCGAACAAGACGTTGTCTCTCTTGAGACTCCGGTTGGTGATGATAGCGATGATGGTAAATCTACTCTACAAGACTTTATTGCTGATGATAAGATATTGTCACCAGATCAAGAGTCTTCGCGTAGGATACTCCGTGATCAGGTCAATGCTATTTTAAATGATTTGTCAGAAAAGGAACGCAAGATCCTAGAGATGCGTCATGGTCTAAACGATGGTATCACTCACACCCTCGAGGAAGTCGGACGTGAATTTGGTGTAACTCGCGAACGTATCCGTCAGATCGAAGCTAAGGCGCATGAGCGCATACGTCAGCACGATCAAGCTGGAAAGTTGAAGAATTACTAAGTTATTAGTTCATATAAACCTATAATATATGGATATACACAAAACTAATAAAGCTGGTGTGGTTGAGGATGTAAGCGGTATCAAAATAACAGATCAATTTCGTTGGCTAGAAGATTTTGGTGACCCTGAAGTCAAAAAGTGGGTACAAGATCAGAACAAGATTGTCTCTTCATCTCTCAAGGACGATTCATTCGATAAATTTTCTGATGAGCTAATCAGATATTCCAGAACTGTGAATTTCTCAAATCCAGTACCATCTACTGGACGATATTTCTATAGGGAACGTAAACCAGATCAAGATCAGAGTGTTCTATATATGAAGAAGGGTTTGGAGGGTCAACCTGTAGAGATATTCAATCCAAACAGTAAAGATAAATCAAATATAACAAGTATAGATTTTTGGTCTAATTCCAAGTCTGGAAAGTATGTAGCATATGGGATATCTAGTGGAGGTAATGAGGTTTCTTCTATATATATAAAAAACACCGATACGAATGAGGTTTTAGGTGACGTGTTAGCTAATTGCAGGCACTCTCCAATAAGATGGCTTCCTGATGAGTCTGGTTTATTTTATGCTCATAATCCGAAGCCTGGAACTGTACCGAAGAATGAGGAGAGTCTTCATATGAAAGTATATTTCCACAAACTCGGTGACGATCAGGAAAGTGACCAGCTTATCTTTGGTAAAGATAGACCAAAGGAAGATATGATTGGTTTGTCATTGTCTCCAGATGGAAGATATCTGGGTATGAATATATCCTTAACTTGGAGTGAAAATGATATTTATATCTACGATACTTTTACGAAGGAAGTAAAACCACTTTTTGTTGGTATCAAGTCACTTCTTTCCGTGAGGTTTTTATCAGACAAGGTATTGTTGGAGACCAATTACGGTGCAAATAATTTCCGTATATTATCGAATACTTATGATGATATTTATAAACCATTGATAGAATGGCAAGAGTTTATACCAGAAAGATCTGCTGTCATAGAGACTATAGCTGTAACTAGTGAAAAGATTCTTATACAATATTTAGTTGACGCTTGTTCAGAAGTAGTTATTTTTGACTATAAAGGTAACGAAATAGGTAAAATACCCTTACCTAAGTATTCAAGTCTCGAAGGCATTTCATCCAATCGTGAAGAAAAAGAATTTTTCTATGGAGTAGATTCTTTCCTATTTCCTAAAATAACCTTTAGATATGACCCAACTACTCTGCAGTATGTCGAATACAGAAGAACTGAAAATCCAATAAATCCCGATGAATACGAAGTAAAACAAGAGTGGTATAAATCTAATGATGGTACTGATGTGCCAATGTTTATATTTCATAGAAAAGATATAAATATGAATGGACTGAATCCGACTTTATTATATGGTTATGGAGGTTTTGGTAATACTCAGACCCCAGCATTTATGAGAAACTGGATTACTTGGATTGCAAGAGGTGGTATTTTTGCTATAGCAAATATTCGTGGTGGCGGAGAGTTTGGTGAGCATTGGCATAAATCTGGTATAAAAGATAAAAAGCAGAATACATTTGATGACTTTATATACGCAGCCAAATATCTTATTTCTGAGAAATACACAGACAATAAGCACCTAGGTATTATCGGAGGAAGTAATGGCGGATTGTTGGTATCTGCCGTAGGGGTTCAGGAACCAGAACTTTTTGCAGCTGTTTGTTCCAGAGTTCCATTGACTGATATGGTACGTTTCCCAAAATTTGGTATGGCCATTCGTTGGGTTCATGAATATGGTAATCCTGATATAAAGGAAGATCTGGAAAGGATATTGAAGTGGAGTCCATACCATAATGTTAAAGTTGGTACGAAATATCCACCATTTTTATTTACTACAGCCGATAAAGATACTAGAGTTGATCCATTGCATGCTCGTAAGATGGCTGCAACTCTTATGGCTGCCAATAAGGATAATAAGATATTAATATTTACGGAATTTGATGCGGGCCATGGGCCAGGTAAACCAATAAAAAAGATAGTCGAAATTCAAAGTCTTATACTTACTTTCTTTAAGCATCATCTCGGTCTAAAGTTATAGGTCGTTACATAATAATATTATAAAAATATGATGAAAAAACTCACCAAGTCTGATTTCATACTCTATAAGGAGTGTGACAAAAATGTCTGGATCAAATGGCATATGCAAGAAGAATATGCCAAATTTGAAGTGTCTGAATTTGAAAGATCTCTTGGTGTTGTAGGAAATGAAGTCGAAGAGTTGGCACGACTCAAATTTCCAGGTGGTTATCTCATAGACAAAAGAAGTAAAGGTGCTCAAGAACTGACACTGAAACTTATAAATGAGCACTATCCTGTCATATTTCAGGCGGTTTTTAGCACTGATAAATATCTTGCGGCTACGGACATTTTGGTCTGGAATTCTGCCGCAAAGGCTTATGATCTTTATGAGATCAAGATGTCTTCTACAGATGGAGAAAATAGTGACGGAGCTAGTAATAATGGAGATGAGATGTATGAATATGATTTGGCATTCCAGATAAATGTTGCCAAGCTATGTGGTATTTCATTCCATAAGAAATACTTACTAAGACCAGATAAAAATTATGTAAGATATGGCGCCATAAATCCTGATAAGATGTTTTATGCTAGTGACAAGACGGAGAAATTGAGTGAAGATTTCCAGTCTATAGTTTCAACTGAGATGGAAGGTGCTTATGGATATCTTATAGAAGAAAAGATGCCTGCTGGGCATTGCGGTTGTTATTACAAAGGACGGTCTTCACATTGTACGTCTTTTAGTCTTAGCAATAAGGAAGTGCCAAAGTACAGTGTTCATGACTTGAATCGTATTGGTAGTAGCAAGAAGTATCTCAGAGAATTACTAGACGACGGCATACTTGAGATAGATCAAGTTCCTGAGGATAATCGCCTAATACCGAAAGAACCAAAAACTGGTGAAAAACCCAAGAAACCACGAAAGTTGAATCAGGTTCGCGCATACAAGACGAAGCAACCAATAGTCGATATCACTTCTATAAAAGTCGAGTTGGCTAGACTCAAATTTCCATTGTATTTCTTGGACTACGAAACATATCCTTCAGCTATACCACTTTTTGATGGTTATCATCCATATCAAAACGTTGTTTTTCAGTATTCATTGAATATCTTGAAAAATAAAGATGCCAAACTGGAACACAGAGAATGTCTCATTTTGGACGGTGATCCAGCGGAACGTCTCGTTGAAAGTCTTCGAAAAGACATTGGTGACGATGGAACTATCATCTCTTGGAGTAAGAGATTTGAAAACTCACGCAATATAGAGTTGGCACATATGGTTCCCAAGCACGCAGATTTTTTGAATGATGTAGTCAGACGTACTTATGATCTTATGGACATAGTTGAAAATCAGTATTATATACACCATGAATTCAAGGGTAGTTCTTCTATAAAGAAGATACAGCCTGTTTTGGCACCAAATTATTCATACAAATCACTTATTGATGTACAAAATGGAACCGCAGCCATAGAAGCCTATAGACAGATCTTGAAAGGCGAATTGGTTGGCGAGGCGTTGGAAGAGAAGAAGAAACACATGCTCAAGTACTGTCAGTATGATACCGAGGTTATGTGTGAGATTTGGAGGTTTTTCACCAAGCTTATTGAATGAGAATAATCTCGACTAAAATCAAAATATATTTTGATTTTAAGTCTATTTTCCTAACAGAGCATCGACGATAGTCTTCATAGTCTCATAAGGCATCGCTCCACTCATGGCCAACTTAGTTCTATCGTCAGACAGATACAAAGATCCAGAAGGTAAGTGTAACTGTATGATAATGTTAGATAAGACCTGATCTAGAGTATCTGGAGCTGGTTTCGACAATACAAAGATGCTGAAAGGTGTTCCATTGACGCCAATGTTAATTCCATCGGTATAATCAGCTTCCACCTTACTTTTCATACTTCCGCTATCTAGACAATCATTGAATGTCTTTACGTCTACTCCAGCAAACTTGGCTATGACAGGTAACTGGGTTTGGTCTAAGCCATTTGGAGTGTCTCCGGTGACTGAAGGTGTCACTTCATAAAGACGTCTTAGGAATATCCAATATTTGTCATTGCCACCAACTTTACTTGCACATTCAAGAGCCTGGGACTCATGACCAGCATTTTTGTGTAGAATATTTCCGTTAGCATCTGGCTTATCTAGAGGGAAACTACGATATACCCAAGCAACTTGCCCGCTTGCTCCATAAGTATCAGCGATCTTCTCTATGTTCGGAGAGAATATCCTACAGAAAGGACATGAAGGATCGGAATACTCAACTATTTTTACAGAAGCGGCTGGATTGCCAAATATGTGGTCCGCATTAGTCACTGGGCGCATATTGATAGCCAGTCCCTGTGTAGGATTAGTTGAGCTGTCTTTGTTTACAACTACAGTCTTTGTGGCTGGCCTAAAAGCGATAATAATCGCTACAGCAATGATAGCTGCGGCTACTATAATCGCGGCCGGTGTACTTATAGAACCTCTCTCGGATTTCTCTGACATGTTTTTGTGTTATTTATTTAGATAATAAAGGATTAACTACTTTTGGTATATCTACATATTTAGTGCATACATCATAATGGTAAAGTAAATGTCATAGCATCAGACTGAGGGACTTCCCAAGAACCGGTGTCCAGTTTGACCTCCTTTATCATACCATTATCTTTGTACTTAAGTGAGGAATTCGCTATGGCATAGTCATAGATCTCTTTTGTCAGGCGTACGTCATCTATGCAGTACTTAATAATCTTGTCTACTTCACCAGAAAGCCACCATTCTATAGCCTCAAGTCCGTTTCCAGATTTGGCTTTGCCTAGAGTGGCTTGTGCGACAGTATCCAGTTTCAGACGTCTACCAAGGATCTTTACGACTTCTTTCATAAGGTCTAGACTTTTGATCTTGGAGATGTCACCGGCGTAATATTTATTGAGGAGTGGTATGTCGAAATGGTCGCCATTCCAAGTAATGAGCATATCGCTTTGCTCCAAGATAGGCCAAAGATCTTTCAGGTTGGCCTCAGTGAAGCTTTTATAGGTGTCATCCAAAGAGTCATGTATACAGATAACAGATATATCTAGAGCTGTTGGGTCATTTGACCCAACGTCAGAAAATAGATTTTTCGTCTCAAGATCGAGAGTGATTTTACGCATAGTATTGGGTATTTTTCCGAAATTATAAGTTCAATGGAGCCTCATTTCCACTTTTTAGATCTTTTATTTTGAGTAGGCCGGTTTTTGTTTCCTCGTCGCCTATACAGATGATTTCTGGTATGCCACGCTTGTCAGCTTTCGATATTTGGTCGCCAAGCTTTCTCCCAGAAATATCTATTGCAACCCTTTTACCTTTTGCACGTAGACTCCGTGCGACTTCTAGAGCATAAGGATTATTTTGTTCTCCGGTGACACATATAGTTATCTCGGCAGATGGTTTGGCCTTTGGAAGGCTGTTGTAAGTCTCCATAAGATCTCTGGCTATGACATCTCCAGACCCAAAGCCGACTGCTGGCACTTTTTCATTGCCGAATAATGATAACAAGTCATCATATCTGCCTCCACCGAAGACTGAACGTCTATTGGCTGGATTGAGATCGTACACCTCGAAAACGATACTGGTATAATAATCAAAGCCACGCATAAGTGTCTGGTCGAAACGAGCGTTATTGATACCGAGTTTCTCTAGTCCGTCTATAACGGCGCGTATCTCGGCTAAGCCGCTATGTTCTTCTTTTGTCTGTGGTAGGTTTGCTACGAATTCCTCAAAATTCTTAGAGTTAAGCAAGGTGAGGAATTTCTGTACATCTTTTTCTGCATCTGTTGAGTTATCTCCACCAGCAGCTCTGTGAATCTTGGAAGCATCACTGAAAATCATGTTCAAACCAGCCTTGAAGGCTTTCGGTTCCAGCTTATCTTTCTTGTCTATGAGCCTGGATATCTTCTTGGCAGAAATATCATCCAGTCCAAATACGTCCCGCGCCACATAGTCCATAACTTTGCGATTGTTTATACGTATCTCGAAGTCTATATCTTTGAGACCATAGGCCTTGGTAATATCGTAAGCCATATTGATTACCTCTATCTCAGCCATGATCGTATCAACACCGAAGACGTCTACGTTCAGCTGCCAATGTTCACGGACACGTCCACGCTGGGGTTGTTCATATCTAAAGAGGTTTGGTATAGAATACCAGCGCAAAGGGAATATAAGCTCTCTCTTTCTAGCAGCCACCATACGTGCGACTGTTGGAGTCATCTCTGGCCTCAATGTCACCTCGCGATCACCACGATCTGTAAACGTGTAGGTTTGTTCGTTGACTATTTCATCACCGGATTTGGCTCTATATAAGTCGGCTGGCTCCAAGACTGATGCACCGTATTCTTCATAGCCGTATCTTTCCGCAGTTTTTCTCCAGATCTCGAATATGGATTTTTCCACCGCCATATCAGTAGGAAAGAAGTCGCGAACGCCTTTATAAGATTCCGTTGAAAGTTTTGTCGTTTTTATAGTTTCGTCAGTTGGAATTTTTTTATCCATGCGACTATTCTATCAGAAAATCAATCCAATAAAAATGCCTCCGTAAGCCTTGGTCTTTTGACCTTGGCTTACGGAGGCATCTACGATTGCAGGGAACTTCGTTTAGCTTACATCTACTTTGCGTGTGCAAGCTGGCACATATGTACCGAGCTGCTCTGTACGGGGAATGTTAATCCCCAAGTGTCGCCCATCCCAACCAATCGTGCCGATCTTTGTTTGTACGGTTGTTTTATGGAATGGCTCGATATGCTCGTCTTTATTCTCAGCCGTGATGATCTTGGCTGTGGCTGGATGTTTGTCATCATTCAAACAGTTGCAGAGATAGTTGTATTGCTTCTTATCCAACTTCAAGCATTGCAGTACAGCTTTCACTTTTTCCTTCAGAGGTTGGCTACCGTCAACCCATTTTACTGGATGATGGCTACGCTCCATCTGTCGGAATGCTGGCAGAGTGACGTTTTCCCAGACATGCCACTTTTTCTCAGTAGCGACAGTGTCACCTTGATTCTTGCGGCCGGTTTCTGCTAGACGCCGTTTGTACAACACCTTCGGGATGGTGATACAGACTGCTGACCACGGCATCTTGAGTGTATGCAAGAACACCTCTTGTGTATGGTTTAACGGATAATCATCTAAGATGATTCCACGCGGTTCTTCGTTATATGGAGCAAGTGCCATGACGGAAGCTTCTCTGTGTATCGCTTCCAACATTACACCAGCCATCAACTGATCTGGTATCGGTTGTCCCATAAGTCGTGATTTCTCATACTTCGAGAGTTCACGACCGGTTGAACCACCCATCTTTATCTGTCGAGCGATCTCGTATTCCACATTGACGATGGCCGTGTGATTGCTCACACGATCGGCGACCTCAAACAGCAGATCCGTAACACATTGCACCACCAAAGTTTTTCCAGAAAACGGCGCCCCACCCAGCTTTATCAACTTCGCGTGTGATCTGTACAGTGTTTGGATACATGCTGCCCCTGGTCGCACTACTACCATCCCCTCGTACTTATTTTCAGCCATGTTTACCTCATCATTTTTGAGATTACCATTTTGGTAGGTAATCTCGGTTTGGTTTATCTACAGGCTACTATAACGGCTCTACTACGCCATTTTTGTGGCCTAGCTGCTACCTTATTTAGAAAGGACAACTGGTCGAAAATAATACCACATAAAGAAAAAAGCGCAAGTATTCCCCGAGCCTAACATTTCTTCATAGCTTCTTGAGAACTTCTTGAACGCTTCTTGAAGATTTTTTGATGGAGATTTTATCTGGCCGGATTAATATCTACATATGTATAAAGATTTAAACCTTATAAAGTTTCCAGAAGACCCCAAGACTGCCAACGAAGCAGTAGAAAATATCTTGGCTTATGCCGTTGCAAACAACGCATCTGACATTCACTGTGATCCGAGGCTCACTGACATAGTTGTGCGTCTACGTTCTGACGGTATGATCCATGAAGTGGGAACATTACCAAAACGTATAGCTGACGAGTTTATATCTAGACTGAAGATATTAGCTGGAGTTCGCACAGATGTACACGCTATCCCACAAGATGGTCGTTGGCAGGCACACATAAACGGCGATGCTTACAATATCCGCATTTCATTTATGCCGACTTACTATGGTGAAAATGCTGTTATGAGGATTTTGTCGGCTCAATCTACTGGCCAACATTCTTATGCAAGCTTAGGTTTTACTCCAGACCATGTTTATGCTATCAGTGAAGCCTTGAAAAAGTCTAGTGGACTTATATTGGTTACAGGGCCAACTGGTTCAGGTAAGACGACCACTTTGCATGCCTGCCTTATGTCCAAGAGAAAGGAGCCACTTTCTATAGTCACTTTGGAAGATCCTGTGGAATACGAAATATCTGGCGTCAGACAGATACATGTAAGACATACTCATGGAGTTACTTTTGCTTCAGGTCTACGCTCTGTCTTGCGCCAAGATCCAGACATGATCATGGTCGGTGAAATACGTGACGCTGAAACAGCGCGTGTGGCAGTGCATACAGCTTTGACTGGCCACTTGGTCTTGTCGACACTTCATACCAACTCTGCTCTAGAGACGATTCCGCGCCTCTTAGATATGGGTGTCGATCACTATCTTCTTGCAGCAACACTTCGCCTTATTGTGGCACAACGACTTGTCCGTACTATGTGCCATAGTTGCAATATGGTTGGTTGTGAAGCCTGCAACCACACCGGCTATCATGGTAGGACCATCATTGCTGAAGTGTGTCTGGTAGACGAAAAGATGCAGAAGCTCATCGCTGAAAAAAGACCTTTGGCTGACATCACTTCTTACGCCAAAGCTCACGGTTTTCATTTTATGTACAATGACGGCCTAGAAAAAGTCGACTGGGGTATAACGTCACGTGAAGAGATGATGCGAGTACTATCGACATGAGGCCATTCCTTGCACATCGTTGGAATAGACGCCAGAAAATATTGTTATTGGAGCAGTTGGAGATGTTTGTCTCAGCGGGACTTTCAGTAGCACGCGGTCTTGAGATTGTGAGAGATGGTCGAAGTGACAGTGTGCTTATCAGTCTAGATAAAGCTGTTCGCGATGTATCATCTGGTATAGCACTTTCTCAGGTCTTATCCAGACATATATGTTTGTCTAGATCGCTGGCTAGTATTATAGAATACGGTGAGCGTACTGGTGATTTGGCTGCTAGTTTAAGATCGGCCAAAGACCTTCTTATGAAAGAAGATGAACTAGTGAAGAGATGTGCGTCAGCTATGACATATCCTATCGTTATAGGGATTTTGGCTGTGGTTCTGACGGTAGGACTCATACGTATAGTGGTTCCTTCTATAGTACCGATGTTGGTAAGTATGCACATTGCTTTACCCATCTTGACCAAGGTGACGATATGGTTGTCTCAAACGATCGTATCATCTGGGTTGTATATATTTTCCTTTTTGCTAGTAATTATCTTAGTGAGCGTATTTATCTATAGGAGATACGCGAAAGTTAAAAAATATTCACATAAGCTGATATTTCACGTGCCTCTTGTTGGAAATATGATCTACTCATATTCCTTATCTATTTTCATCAGATCTCTCGGCACCTTAGTGGCTTCAGGTATACCTATAGTCGAAGCGTATTCTGAGGCAGTTCATTCTGTATTTTTTGAACCTTTTCTAGACGATGTCGGATATGGTACAGAACATATCAAGAGCGGTCTGCCGCCGCAGGATATATTTGTAAACAAGAACATGCCAACATTTATCTCTCCACTTATCTCTGCTGGCGAATCATCCGGTTCTCTTGGCAAGTCTCTTCTGCGCGTTGCGGATATTATAGATAGCGATCTCGACCATCTACTCAAACGGATCACTTCGCTCATAGAGCCAATCATGATGGTTGTGGTTGGTGGGGTAGTTGGTTCTATAGCCTTGTCTATCATGATGCCGATATATGATATGTCGAAGGTATTACAACATGTACGTTAGTTATATGTTCTTGTCTAGAACAGAGCAACAGGGTATGGTCCTTGTGGATGTGTTGTTGGCTATGACTTTGGCGGCTTTTTTCGTATCTATTTTCTCTATAGTTTTTTCTATGGAAGAGAAATCTTTTGTCAGAGCGCAAGGACGTATAGTTAGTCTTACCGCGAGTAGCACGTCAGTATCTATCGATCTGGACACCGTCACCATTCCTAGCCTTTTTCCTATACATATACCGGTTTCAAGTATGCCAGTATGTTCATCTAATTTCGAAGATTTTATTCGTCCTGGTTCCAGTATACACACCTCGACCACTACCAGTCGATTGGCGACACCAACGATCAAAGATATTATCCTGCCGATACCACCAACTTTACCACTGACACATCTAGAGGTTCGTGGTAGCTTAGCTCTCATCTCCGCTGATTCGCCGGTGTATGCTGACCCAGATATTTTCGTCTTCGATATAAGCCCGAGCACATCTTCATCTACTGCGACATCGACATATAATGCTCATCTGGTCTCATATCTCAACACTGGTCCAGGCATAGCTTCTTTCGTATTGGCTGGCCGGAGAATATTCGCTGCAGCGTCCAGTATTGCTGGACAAGTCCATACTATAGGTTTTACGGGCACATCGTCACCAGATTATCCGTTCTTAGAAAATAAATACAAGTTATCACCACCTTACGCTACAGCTACTCTCCCATATGCCACAGCCATTGCTTTCAGCTCTACTGAATCACCAAACGATTATTTATTATCAACTGGAGATATTAGCCCTCAGATTCGGAGTTTTTTATATCTCGGAACCGAAAAATGGGACGGCAGCGAATTTTCTATAGTAGACGTGACAGATCCTCATCTTCCGGTCTTATCTACTGGTTTGGAAGTTGGAGCTAGAGTGGCCGACATAGCCACATATTCTGGAAAGGTCTATATTGCAAATGCTGGGGTAGGTCAACTTATAGTGTCGAAGGTCAATCCTGTGATAGCAGAAAATGGTCTGGTTATAGACGACAGTTTATTGCTGTCAGGTTGGTCTCGCCAGACAGGGAAGGTTATATCGGTTTCAGACTACGGTTTAGTCTTTGGTCGAACATCTGGTGGTTATGACATAACAACTGATCATGAACTATTTTCTATTGCGACCACAAGTATAGTAGATAGTCAGTCACTATCCAATGCCAGCGGCTTATTTACAAGAAATATTCCTGGCGGAGTTTATGGTGTTGTACAAGATAAAGACCATGTCTATATCATCACTAACCAAGTAGGTGCCGAGTTTCAGATATTCGACCATAGTTTGTCTACCAGTTCAGTATTCTTATTACCGACTCAACCACAGTCCATAACTTGTGATGGCCATAAGATATATATCTTGTCACGAACGTCACCCCACATATATGAAATCACATTTTAGACATATACATTCTAAAGCCTTATGTTTCTCTGTTGGCATGACACTCATAGAGATACTTATATATGTCACTTTGCTATCTATGCTTTTGTCTGGATTTATGAGGTATCTATACTACATGTATGATACAGGACTTCGCTTATTTGAAGATGTTGCAAAAGCTTATGTTAAATAATATGTTTCCGAATATACGCCAAGAAAATAACCAGAAAGGTTTTGTGGCAACTATAACCGTGACAGTCTTGGCATTTTCTATTGTTGCTATGCTGATAGTTGTATCTGGTGCTGTAGATAGATATGTAGACAGTGTATATCTGTATGAATTGCGTATATATACTCGTCAGAGTTTGTTGGTTTGTATGCCTATTGCAGAGAACATGCTCGCTAGTGATTATTTCCTACGTGGTGTAGTAAGTTTGCCAGAATACAATTGTGATGTATCTATACAGGACTACACTAGTCAGACATATCAAGTCGCTCATTATGGAAATATAGGTCAAGTGATTTTGTCTGTAGTAACCAAGTTTGGTCCAGTTGAGATGAAGGTTTATGAGACGATAAGGCTTTATGATTATCGTATGGAAGTCATAGACAGGATAGTAGATGATTAGTCAAAAAAGTTGAGAAGTGTTATGATTTTTTCGTGAGTGTTCGTATGCCCGGGTGGCGAAATTGGTAGACGCAACAGACTTAAAATTTGTCGACCGCAAGGTCATGTGGGTTCGATTCCCACCCCGGGCACCATTCCACCAGTTTGAGATTTTTCCCCCAGTAGTGACCACGGTTTAACGCAGCAACCACGGGCTTTTTTGCAGTCGAGAACTAGGTTCGAGCCGAAGATTTTCAAGGCGAGACCCCTTTTATCTTCTGACGAACCTGAAACAGCGATTTTACCCGTGTTTTTGGCCGTTAAAATCCAACTTTGGAACGGTTCGAGCCAATCGGCTCGCCCG
>CAIQCJ010000026.1 GCA_903870315.1 uncultured bacterium
ATTTTATCGGATCAACATAAATATTTTTTGTAATCTTGTCGTTCAGATATCCAAGGGGTGCCTTTTGTGGCCATATACCATTTTTCAATTTTTGTCTGTGACCACGTTTTATGTTTTCAGACAGGTTGTCCACATAATACTGTACTGGACCCCTTTCATTGCACGCCATCCTTGTTAGCTGAATTGTACGCCGCCAACACGAGTTAGCTCGAGTACCTAGAGGCAGTCGAGCGCTCAATAGGTTTGGAATGATATAATAAACACATGAAAAATTATGAAGTTCAGTATGAACAAAGTGTGCTCTCAGAGTCTAATGATTTGAGAGGTCTTAATTTGGTTGACAAAGATTTTAGATTTGTTTCTGTCGACACCTTGAATAAGGTTGATTTTGACTCAAAGACTGAGTGGCCAAACTTGGAACGAATGCCAGCCGAATTTGATCCAAAGATACTTATGGAATCTAGTAAAGATCCAGGTTTGGGAATTAGAGAATTACACAAAGAAGGTGTTGGGGTAATGGGGTCAAAGTTGCAATAATTGATCAAACACTTTCATCTTCAGAAGGTCAATTGATGATGCATTCGGAATATTCATCAAGAATTACTGATTATCGTGAATATGATTCAGCTACCTCTGAAGGTGAAAGTATGCACGGTCCAGCTGTTGCAAGTCTTTTCATCGGAAGAACATGTGGTGTTGCACCTGGAGCCGAACTTATCTATAAGGCAGTACCATCGGGTAGAAATTTTAATTTTCAGGCTTATGCACTGTTTGATATCATTGAACAAAATAAATCTCTTCCCTTAAAGGATAAGATAAGAATAGTTAGTTGTTCTATTGGTTATATGGAGGAAAGACCAGAACCTGGACTTGAGAGATGGATAAAAGCAATCAAAACAGCCGAATCGGAAGGAATTATTGTTTCTGATGTTGGAGATCGAACTGGTGTAGATTACATTGGAGGTGGAACTTGTGGTGATAAAAATGATGTAGATAGTTACGATATAGCTTTATTTATGACAGAAGATAAGGATGAGGAATTAAAGAGACTTATTTCTGAAAGAGATATTGATGGATTATTAAGAAAAACTAGAAAAATAAAAGGTAAACAAGTTGAACATATTTCAGATATTAATTTAAAAAAAATGATTGAAAAATCTTTGGATGAAAAACGAAATGAAATAATAATTCCATCTGACTATAGGACAATGGCATCTAATACAGGGCCAGAAGATTATATGTACAACGGAAAGGGGGGAATGAGTTGGTCGGTTCCATATATTTCAGGATTATTTGCCCTGGCTTTACAAATTAATCCTAACCTAAGAAAGGAAGTACTGGCAGAAGCTGTAAACAAAACTGTAATTCTTAATAAAAAAGGACTGAGAGTTATAAATCCTAGAGGTTTTATTGAAGCTATTAGACGAGAAGAAAAATAATTTTAACTCTCTGCTCGAGATGCGTCGATGTGATATTTTTAAATCTAACCCAAAAGCCTTACAGGGCAATGAACCAAAAGGTTCTAATTCGAGACACCCCGCAAATTCGCGAAAAACGCAGAATCTACTACCAATCCACTTCTCTCAAACCATTTTCCTTGAGATACTTATTTGCCTTACTGAAATGTCTACTACCAAAGAATCCGCTATAAGCTGAGAACGGTGATGGATGTGCGGATTCCAAGACTAGGTGTTTGGTTCGATCTATAGACGCACCTTTATTCTTGGCATAATTCCCCCATAACATAAAAACTATATGCTCTTTATTTTTAGATAGTTCGCGCACAACTGTGTCTGTGAATTCCTCCCAGCCATATCCTTGATGCGAACCCGGCTGACCAGCACGCACTGTTAGAGTCGAGTTCAGAAGCAGAACTCCTTGCTTTGCCCAACGAGAGAGATCGCCGTCAACCAACGGTTCTATACCGAGATCAGATTTTATCTCTTTAAATATATTTACAAGTGATGGTGGAATACGGATTCCATTACAAACCGCGAAACAGAGACCGTTTGCTTGATCTTTACCATGATATGGATCTTGGCCTAAAATGACTACTCTAACTTCATTAAACGGACAGAGATCAAAAGCTTTGAAAATATCTTTCGGTTGAGGAAATATGGACGTACTCTTATATTCACTCTTAACAAAATCAGTCAGTGTACCAAAATACGGCTTTGTAAATTCATCGCCTAGTACCACTTTCCAAGATGGTTCAAGTTTTACTGAGATACCAGCCATATCTATAACATGATACCACATCAGCGAACTATAGATTTTTTCCTATTTTCTGCTATATTTAGTCAAAGGTGCGGTTAGCTGTTTTGGTAGACTGAGACCAGAGGTGGATAGAGGAATATTGCATTGATAAAATACATATGCGCGGTTAGCTCAGTTGGTAGAGCATCCCCTTGACGTGGGGAGGGTCACAGGTTCGAATCCTGTATCGCGCACAATCAGTCAGACTGGTAAAATATATGATTATTCTCGGCATAGAAACATCTTGTGATGAGACAGCTTTGGCCCTCATAGAAACACGCGAAACTATTCTTAGTAAAGATGGTAATGACGGAACGCTTGAATACCGTATCATCTCTTCCTTGGTCCATTCTCAAGCCGCCTTACACAGTGCTTATGGTGGCGTCTTCCCTAACCTGGCAAAAAGAGAACATAGTAAAAACTTAATACCCCTTTTGAAAAAGCTTTTGGATGAATCCGGTGTATACGAATCTATCGTCACTGAGAAAAGTGTTAAAACGAAAATTTTGGCTGATGAAATGTTTGATACCAAGATGACAGAACTCACAAAACTACTCGCTGAAAAAAATTCTGATTTGCTTGCATCGATTACAAATACAAATATAGAAAATAATCCGACATGTAAAAATAACGCTGATTTCTTGAAAAATATACCCGACATAGATCTTATAGCTGTCACCGAAGGTCCAGGTCTTGAGCCAGCTCTTTGGGTTGGTATAAACTTCGCAATCATACTTTCCAAGCTCTGGAACATACCGATAAAAGCAGTGAACCATATGGAGGGTCATATAGTTGGCTCATTACTCCAATCTGATAAACCTTATGGTACTTGGCAAAATCTCAAAACCTTACCTTTGCCAGCAGTATCCTTACTTATAAGTGGAGGTCATACCGAACTGGTCAAGATAGACCATTGTGGCTCAAATGGTGGAAATGAGCCACAAGACACAAGCGATGAAAATTACCATTATAGTATGCTTGGTCAGACAAAGGATGATGCTGTAGGAGAGGCTTTCGACAAAGTGGCTCGCCTTCTTGTTTTGCCATACCCTGGTGGTCCTCACATATCTAAACTGGCCTATGAGGCTAGAGAAAAAAATATTGCCTCACCAGTCAAACTTCCTAGACCGATGATACAAAGTGGTGACTGTAATTTTTCATTTTCTGGACTAAAGACAGCTGTACTATATGCTCTGAAAAAGATGCCACACCAGACGACATCTGAAAATACTGTTAATGATACCGAAATCCAGCAAGACTTCAGAACTGGTTTGGCTAGAGAGTTCGAAGATGCAGTGGCTGATGTGTTGGAAAACAAACTCAATCGGGCCATATCTGAACATGACGCAAAAGCCATCATCGTTGGTGGTGGAGTCAGTGCGAACCATCTCTTACGTGAAAGATTCAACAAAATCGCCACCAGCCATAATATTCCACTTTTCCTGCCAGATCAGCATGTATCTGGTGACAATGCACTGATGATCGCTCTGGTAGCGGCCATGAATAATACACCGACAAGACACATCCTGCGCGCCAACGGGACGAAAAGTTTGGTATAATTCCAATGCATGAATCTTTTGTATGCAATATTGATGGGCATCTTACCTCCTCTGGCTTGGCTGGCATTTTGGCTTAGAGAAGACAGTAACCCCGAACCAAAGTCATTGATCGCATCACTTTTCTTCGCTGGAGCCATATCTGTATCTGTAGCTCTTTTCGGAGAAAAACTCATAACTTACATGGCTTACAGCCAAAACATCCAGTACATGCTTTGGGCTGGCATAGAGGAAGTCATAAAATTCATCATACTCATAACCATAGCTCTAAATGCCAAGACAAATGATGAACCAATAGACGCTATGATGTATTGCATAACCATTGCTCTCGGTTTTGCCGCTCTAGAAAATACCCTTTTCGTTATGGGACCATTTGCTAGTGGTAATATCGTCGCAGGTCTCATCGCTGGCAATATGCGCGCAATAGGTGCCACACTTGTACACACAGTAAGCACAGCTTGTATAGGTTTCGCATATGGATATGTGTTCTATGGAAATAGATTCTCCAAGGCCATAGCTCTACTTGTTGGCTTGACTGCCAGTATCGCTATACATGCTGTATTCAATATATCAGTCGTAGGCGGAGACCCTACAAATACTCTCAAAGCTTTCGCTTGGATCTGGGGGGCGGTCGTGATTATGATAGTCTTGTTCGAAGAGATCAAGCTTGTTAGACCGAAAGAGATATAATATAATCATAACAATATGTCAAAAGAAAAAAAATCATTCTTCGAGCGTCTAACTGGAACTGTTCGGATGAACAACGACGAGGTATCTTCAACTGAAGAAAAACATCACAAGAAAGTCGTGCCACATAGCGATGCGGCCGATGTGACATCTTGGATAGACGATGAATCAGACAAAGACGGTGAGCTCACTGTCGATGTATACCAAACTCCGGAGATGATAGTAGTAAAAAGCATGATTGCTGGAGTACGTCCAGAAGACTTGGATGTATCTATAACTCGTGACATAGTCACTATAAGAGGCAAACGTGAAGAAGAACGTACTGTGAGAGAGGAGGATTATTTCGCTAGAGAACTATATTGGGGTTCTTTCTCAAGAACCATATCATTGCCAGAAGAGGTAGATGTTGAGGAATCAGAAGCTATTGAAAAGCATGGACTTTTAATTTTGAAGCTTCCTAAGTTAGACAAGAAGAAACAATCACGACTCAAGGTCAAGACGGTTTAAATCAACTGCTTTTATCTAACAAGATTCTTTATATATCCAATGTCGCCAACTTAGCATTTGACTGGATGAACGACTTTCTAGCTGGGACATCATCACCCATCAACATATCGAAGACTTTGTCTGCTTCAGAAGCGTCATCTATACTGACTTGCTTCAAGATGCGCTTCTCTGGATCCATAGTAGTTTCCCAAAGCTCGTCAGAGTTCATCTCTCCAAGACCCTTATAGCGTTGTATAGAAACTTTTGGAGCTTTGCCTTTTGCGACTGCTGCCTCTTCAGCCTCATCTCCAGCTTCTTCTCCACCAACACTAGCCGCATTAAGTAGATCATTTCTGGCATCTTCTATCTCGGCTGCTTCGGCTTCGGCGTCTGCCATAGCAGCATCGTCAAATTCTTTTCCTAGAGCTTTCGTTTTTGCGGCGTCATCGTAGAAATACAAAATCTCTTTTCCTCTCTTAACTTTATAAAGTGGTGGCTGAGCAATATATACGTGTCCAGCATCGACAAGTGGTCTGAAGTGACGATAAAGCAGAGTGAGTATAAGAGTACGTATATGAGCTCCGTCGACGTCAGCATCTGTAGCAAGGATAATCTTGTGATAACGAAGCTTGCCTATCTCAAAAGTATCACCTATAGCCGTACCGAGTGCCAAGACTAAGTTCTTGATCTGTTCAGATCCGAGCATACGGTCAAGACGAGCGCGTTCGATATTCAAAATCTTTCCACGTAGCGGCAAGATGGCTTGGGTACGACGATCACGGCCTTGTTTGGCTGTACCTCCAGCAGAATCTCCCTCCACTATGAATAGCTCGCTATCGGCTGGATCGTTTGATTGACAGTCAGCGAGTTTACCTGGCAAAGTCATACCTTCTAGAGCACCCTTACGCAAAACGCTGTCCTTGGCAGCTTTTGCGGCTTTGCGGGCCTTCATAGCAAGGATAACCTTACCGATGATAGACCTGGCTTCTTCGGGGTTTTCCTCTAGGAATGTAGCAAATGCATCACCAAATACCGTCGCTACTGCACTTTGTGCCTCCATGCTACCGAGCTTAGCTTTCGTCTGACCTTCAAACTGAATCTCACGTAATTTCACTGATATAACAGCCGTCAGCCCTTCTAGAGCATCATCACCAGTGAAACTCTCCTCACTAGCTTTGGCGAGATTATTGTTCTTGGCATAAGTGTTGAGTGTACGAGTTAGGGCTGTCTTGAAACCTGTAACATGTGTACCACCTTCTGGTGTATGGATATTGTTAGCGAAAGCCAAGATACGAGATGAGACATCGTCGGCATATTGCAAAGCGACTTCTACAGACTCCACTCCTTCAACTTTCTTCTCTACATAGAAAATGCTCTTATGCGTAGGCTTAAGAAGTTGATTTGTGAATCTTATAAGAGATACAAGTCCTCCTTCAAAATAAAATGTGTGTGATGGCGCATCTATACCAGTCTCTCTTAAGAAGAATATATCGTCATCTTGACCAAAAGTCGGAACTTGACCACGGGCGTCGATGATACTAATACGCAATCCGCGCACCAGATATGCTTGCTGACGCATGTGTCCAACGACGCGATGCCATTCGAAATTTACACCTTCCTTAAAAATCTCCGTATCTGGTTCAAAAGTAACAATAGTTCCATGTTGCTTCGTTGAGCCAATCTTCTTCACAGCAGCCTTTCTCTTTCCTTTCGAATATTCCTGCATGTAAATACCGCCATCTTTGTGTACTACGACTTTCAAGTAAATAGAGAGTGCATTCACAACAGACGCACCGACACCGTGAAGACCACCGGAAACCTTATAGCCTTCACCACCAAACTTACCTCCAGCATGTAAAACTGTCATGATCGTCTCGAGAGCAGAAACTTTCGTCTGTTTGTGTATGTCTACTGGTATACCGCGGCCGTTATCTACTACACGTACACGATTGCCAGGAAGAAGCGCGATCTCGATATCGTTGGCGAAACCACCCATCGCTTCGTCACGAGAGTTGTCGAATATCTCAGTGATGAGATGATGCAAACCGTCTGGTCCAGTCGTACCGATATACATGCCCGGACGCTTACGGACAGGATCTAGTCCTTCCAGGACGGTGATGGATGATGCGTCATAATTTCCTTTATTATCAGCAGATTTTTTGTTATCTTTTTCTTTGGCCATGTTGTAGATATTTGGTAAAAAATAAAGAAGCTTTCAAGCTTTTTATGGGTATATTATAGCAAATTCGGTGTACCAAAGCGAGAGAAAAATCAGTGGAAAAGTACCCTAAACGTGGCTCAAATCATTGACAAATCTGACTAACATAACATATAGTCTATGGTAGAGTTAGAAGATTAAACAGATCTCAAAATCAATGTTCCAAAAGTCCTAAGGAGGGACAAATGAAAGAAAAAATATCTGGGAAGGCCTGGCCGTGGTGGACGATGTTCTTGGCACAATACATATCTTTTTTTGTGCCATGGTTGCTTATCGGGTCAGTGTTGTTGTCTATGGCAATATTCTCGCTAAACGTGAACTGGTTAGTGGAGATACTACTGATCGTATCCAGTATCATCATCATGATACTTACGATAACCATCGCAATATTCCACGGCTGGTTCGTAGTCACTGAATACTATAAGCGTGAAGATATCGACCGTATCATCTTCATCAAAGAAATGACGCTTGATATGCATTATGTGGTGAAAAACGTGAATCCATTTTCGCTCCTATACATGCTATTCTTCAAGTTGAGTTGGTGGTGGCGAGACAAGACTAGCCAATACTTCTGAAGAAGATATCTGAATGAAAGGAAAAGTGTGATGGTGGTAGGTCATAGACCTGCCACCATTTTTATTTGGGGCATACTAGAGAGGTTAACGTTTTCTAGTCAATAGCTTGGCATCACTTTGTGATTAATTGCATCGGCGGGCGAAGTGAAATTCCCATGTGAAGTCGTTCGTTGTTGTAGTACTCAAGGTAATTCTTGAGGGCTTTGTTTAATGCGTGAATGTTTCTTG
>CAIQCJ010000027.1 GCA_903870315.1 uncultured bacterium
AACAACAGTGATCCCGTCATTCTTGATGCGATTAATAATCTGCTCCTTTACTTCAGGAGCGATGCGATGTTTTGTCATATGCTTGTATATTAGTGCTATTAATTATACAAGGTCAACGTGCAACTTTTGGGGTCCGGGCCAAGTTCTGAAAGCCAACCTATGTGGTCACATCAGGTGAACATGTGAACGTTGTGGACCAGGGTGGTATACTATTAGCATATGAAGAAAGACATACTTGCAATAATTTTGGCTACAGTATGGGTGTCGGCATCGGAGTTTTTTCGAAATCAATTTTTATTTAAGTCTGTCTGGATTCAACACTATAATAATCTAGGATTAATATTTCCTTCATCAACGATAAACGGAATAGTCTGGGTGCTGTGGTCTTTTTTGGTATCTGTAGCTATTTATTTTATTACCAAAAAATTTACATTATTGCAGACAACTTTTCTGTCATGGGTTATGGTATTTGTACTTATGTGGCTTGTGATAGGGAATCTTGGTATATTGCCATATAGTTTGATCGCGTTTGCTATACCACTCAGCTTTATTGAGATTTTTGTCGCTACGGTAATTATTGTAAAGACAATGAATAAAGCCAAGTCATCCACCTAGATCTTACCAACAAGATCTAGTCCTGGTTTAAGAGTAGCATCACCTGGTTCCCAAGAAGCTGGGCAGACGTTGCTTGGATGTTTGGACACATATTTTGCGGCTCTTAGTTTACGCAAAGTCTCTGCAGCTTTTCTACCAATACTGTTATCATTTATCTCTATTGACTTGAGTACACCCTTTTGGTCTAGTATAAAGGTGCCTCTGAGTGAGAGTCCCTCCTCTTCAATATATGTTCCAAATAATCTAGACATATTACCTGTAGGATCTGCGGCCATATGATATTTAATCTTCTTTATAGCAGGTGAATGATCATGCCAAGCCTTGTGGACAAATACGGTATCAGTTGAGATGCTTATGATCTCGGCACCTTCTTTCTTGAAGTCCGTGTGAAGATGAGCCAGCTCCTCAAGCTCAGTTGGGCAGACGAAAGTGAAGTCTGCTGGATAGAAAAACATTACTACCCACTTGTCTCTGTAGTCAGATAGCTTTACCTTCTTGGTCTTATCTGAAGCTGGGTCATATATCTCGAAAGATATATCTGGGACTGTATTTCCGATAGTAACTGATTGGCAACCGCACTCGCATCTTTCTTCAAATTCTTTTATTTTTGGCATTTTATATATGGTATTTATTTATCTTATGATAAAAAGATTATCTTTAATCCGGCGGACTTTCTTAGCATTTGCTAGTTGATCCTTCGTGACATCTCTATATCCAAGCATCATAAGTACAGTACTCCTCAGACCTTTTTCTGGTAGACCTAGTATCTCATCTAGCTTCTTAGGGTTGAATCCTTCTATAGGTGTAGCGTCTACACCCTCTAGAGCTGCTGCTGTGAGGCCGGTACCAAGAGCTATATATGTTTGTTTGGCTGACCAAATATTAACATCTGCTACAGGCATAGAACTGAGTGTGCCCCAAATAGCTTTCTTGAAATCAGAGAGGGAAGTTACTGGTATACCACGAGTACTCGCTACCAGAGCCATATAATCGTCTACTTGTTTTTCAGTGATCTTGTCCCAGATAGCGAAGGCTACTAAATGTGAACCCTCCAAGAGCTGTGGCTGCTGACACGCCTCGGCGTTGAGCTTCTTCAAAAGCTCTTTGTCTTTCACTACTATCACTGAATAAGGAGTCAAACCAAAAGAAGATGGAGCGAGTCTTATGGCCTCTAAGATATTATCTACCTTGGTTTGTGGTATTTCCGTTCCATTCATTCTCTTTGTGGCATAGCGCCAGTTTAGTGCATTTATGATATTCATTTTTTTGGATCATTTTCTGATCGGTTTATTTTGTAATGCCTCCTCATAATAACATGAAGAGACCTGAAGAGTATTATTAACAAAAATCCCACTTATCTCAAGTGGGATTTCTTGGGTCTACACCTTTCTACGTTCAAATAGTAGGAATACCGTCGCTGCTATCAAGATGAGTATTATGAGGAAGGCTATCCAACCCCAAGGTATGCCAGAAGTTGCGTATACTGCGGCCGCGGCATTGTTAGTACCAGAAGTGGTAGTTGCTGACTGTTGTGTATTCGTGGTCTGGCCTTGAGTGTTTGTTTGGTTGATGACTCCAGATGTGCCAGCCACTTGAACAGTCAACGTATTGTCACAAGTGTGTGTACTGGTTAGACCATCACTTGAAGTGACACTGACAGTAGCATTCTTATCTCCTGAAAAATTATAATATTGTATGACAGAACTTTGTGATCCAGATATACCATCTGAACCAGTCCAAGCATATCTATATGGAGCTATACCACCACTGACTTGAGCTGTCCAAGTGACTGGTTGGTTTAGTGTAGAAGTTACGGGGTCTGAGTAACAGTTTATCTGTAACTGGTTGATGTTGGTGCTTGTATTTGTTTGGTACCCATAATTACTAGATGTGTAGGTTGGTATGGCTGACGAATATGAGTATGAAGGATACGAATAGCTAGGTTGTGAATATGAATAAGAAGGTTGGGTATATGTATATGAAGGCTGAGAATATGAATACGAAGGTTGGCTATAAGCTTGAGTATATACAGGGTAGTAGACTGGATAAGATGTTGGTGCAGAATTATATGGATATATAGGCGTATGCTGGTTGTAATGATTATTGTAATTATAATCATAATGATATCTAGGTGCCTGATAGGCTATCTCCCTAGGTTGCTGTACTGGCGGGTGTTGGTTTGGTAGTTGATAGTGTATAGGCAAAGGAGTTCCAGCTTGGGCACTCTGTGCGAATAGTAGAACAACAGAAAAGACCGCAGTTATAAGGCCTATTTGGGTACTGATTTTGTTTGGCATGTTATTCATGAGTTTATATCATAAGTTCTATCTTATCTTTCGATAAAAGTCAAGTCGGTAGAATACTCGTGCGGTGCTATAATCAGACTGATTATGAATAACCTCTGGACCAGAAATACCAAGAGAATAGTTCTATCTATAGCGTGTATAGTAGTCGTAGTCTCTATTTTATGGATTTTTGATTTTATTTTTCCGAAAAGTCGACAATTCCTCGTACCACATCGACTAATCCAGGCCTATCAAAATAGTCACGGAAAGATAAATGTCTCAGACAGTCACCTAATAAGATCTTGGATGACTTTTGGCTATATAAATAATCTATTTAAGTTGCCGCCTGATTTTCTAAAAGGGAAGTTATCTATCAATGATGCTGGCTACCCTCAAATATCTATTCGTAATCTCGCCAAGTCTGATCATTTAGATGAAAACACACTCCTTTCATCTGTTCAGCAGGTTGTGGGAGATTATTCGAAATGAACTCTATCTTAGTCACATCTCTCTCGTTTCTTCTCTTATACAAATACGTCGCTTTTGTAGTTATTGTATTTCTTGGGGCATTTTTGTTGCCTTTGCCAGACAACCTTATATTGTTGGCTACTGGAGCTTTTGCTAGTCAAGGATATTTTAATTTATATATAGTAATAGCTGTGGCTATTGCGACAGCTATTACTAGTGATATGGCCGGGTATTTCCTGACACGTACCTTTGGTATGAAGATGTTCAACTTTTTCCATATCAAAGAGAGTCATATCAAGACTATTCATCGTTACGTCAACGATTACACTGCTGTGACTATTTTCGTCACGCGTATAGCTGGCCCTTTTGGTCCGGCGGTGAATTTTATAGCCGGTTTGATAGAAGTTTCTTGGCAAGAGTTCTTGTTGTATGACTCATTAGGAAATATAGTAGATATAGTCGTCTATATGGTCGCTGGCTATCTTCTAGGTAACTATTGGTTGGTATATTCTGATCAGATTGGCTGGATAGTGGCAATACTCGGTTTGGTGATGTTGGTGGCGTCTGTTATCTACAAGTCTGTGAAAAATAAAAAACACTTGACAAAATCTAGTTGATTATGTTAATCTCATATTCAAGAAAGCGTTGTCGAATTTTCTTCATTTATATCTAAAATCATTCTCATGAAAGGAACAATCAAAACTCTCGTTTCTGACAAAGGATTCGGTTTCATCTCTCGCGAAAACGAGACGAAGGACCTTTTCTTCCACTCAAACGATTTGTCTGGCGTTTCGTTTACCGAACTCAATATCGGTGACGCTGTGACATTTGAAGTAGTAGATGGCCAAAAGGGCCCTTCTGCTAAGAACGTTAGTCGCGCATAGTTCCATGGCGGTAAACCGCCATGGTTATGCTTGAACAAAAAGCACTTTGCTCACAAGGCGAGGTGCTTTTTGTATTCATATGATCTTTGCGGTATTATGTGTCCTATGAATAATACAAATAAAAAAGCGAAAGCCCTTATTTATGGATCAATGGTACTTGGTTTACTGTTCTTGATTTTGGCGAAGATATATTGGTCTCATACTGCTGGGTCATTGCCAACATACATACCAGGTTTTGAGGCTGGTTCTACCACTATACATTTCAAGCATGGCTTGGGCTCATTTATCATAGGCTTAGCCTTGTTCGCTTATGCTTGGTTCAAATCTGGTAAAAAGAAGCAGGTTGCCTAGTATTCGTGGGACTACTTGATAGCGAGTATCACAGTTGCCAATATACCAGCCACGACGCAATATACCGCGAAAGGTGTAAGTTTATTTGACTGGAAATATTTTGTCAGGAAACGTATGGAAAAGAAAGCTGTGATAGCCGCTGAGACAGAACCAACAATAATAGGCCCTATCGTTCCGGTGCCGCCAGCGCCTATAAGTTCTGGTAACTTCAAGACAGATGCCGCCAGTATGATAGGGGTTGCCAAGAGAAAAGAATATCGAGCGGCGTCATCGTGGTTAAGTCCTATGAGTAAACCACCACCAATGGTCGAACCTGTCCTAGAAAACCCCGGTATAAGAGCCAAGCATTGTGCACAACCGACTTTGAGAGATTGTGACCAGGATACCTGAGCTATACGTATGTCGCTATGCTCCATATCAACTTCTCCATCACCAATTTTACTTTTATTCTGAGAATTTCTCCTCAATACTTCTGCTCCACATAACAACAAGCCGTTCAATATGAGAAATATGGCAGTGTAACCCGGAGAAGCTAAGAGGCTCTTTATCTTATCTTCTAATAATAATCCAAATATACCAGCTGGTATGCTGCTGACTATGATCAGCCAGCCAAGTTTCGCATAGGTGTCAGTTGAGTCTATTGAACGGATTTTGATAGACCTAACAACACCCTTTACTATAAGCGCCCAATCTCTAAAGAAAAACCCCAACAAGACAAGGGCAGTAGCTAGATGTGTAGCAACCAAGAATATGAGGAAATAATTTGCGTGCTGATCTATGTTCCAACCGAAGATTTGTGGCAATATAACACTATGGCCCAAACTGGAAATAGGAAAAAGTTCGGTGATACCTTGGACAGCTCCAAGGATGATAGATTGTAAGTAAGTTATCATAGTAAGATTTTAGCACGGAAAGAGCTTGCAGATGAAATATGCTATAATACTGGTAATGGAAGATACTACAGACAAATCTACAAAGAAGAGAATCATCCTCTGGGTTGAAGATGATGTGATGATCGGTACTATACTTGGCAACAAACTCATCTCCGAAGGGTTCGATTTGATACATGTCAGTACAGGCGAAGAAGCTATGTATCATTTGAAGCAAGTGACTCCGCAACTGATCGTCCTCGACCTTTTACTTTCCGGTTTGAATGGTATGGATATACTTCGTACTCTCCATAAAGATCAAAACTTACAGAAAATCCCAGTTATCATATTATCTAACATGAGCAAGGAATCAGATGTAGAAGAGGCTACAGCTTTGGGTGTAAAGAAATTCCTAGTCAAACCATCAACATCTCTAGAAGAGATAGTTAAGTGTGTAAGAGCTTACTGTGGATAGTTTACTGTTGTATTGATTACGTTCGACTATGTTATAATAATCTTATTAGTTCAGCTAATATAAATAATATGAGCACATTTGAGATAAATCCTCACATATTGCCACGCAACAAGTCTATAAGTCCGGATAAACACCATCGTCAGATAGTCTCTGGTGTGGTGGCAGCAGTTTTGGTGGTTTGTTTTGGTGCGGCATACTATTTCGGTGGTATTCCAAATGACTCGTCAAACAACCCCACTCTTGACCAAATATCAAAAGCAGATCAGCAAGCCAAGGGAAGAGCACAACTCTTAGCTGAGCTGAGAAGCGCTTCGTCTCCTCCAGTCACCGCTGCTCAGAGAAAAGAGTTGATAGCTGCTTTAGCAAAGTCGAAAGTCACAGTCACTGCAGCGGATAGACAAGCACTTCTTGATCAGTTGAGAAGTAGTAAGTAATTTTTATAATATTAATTATCCATATAAAAAATGAAACAATCACTCACCTTCACAGCAGTAGTCATAGGAGCTCTTCTAGGAGCATCAGCTCTGTCAGTATTGGCTCAAACATCTGGTACATGGACAGCGGCACCGTCTAATCCTCCAAGTAATAACGTACCAGCACCACT
>CAIQCJ010000028.1 GCA_903870315.1 uncultured bacterium
CGACCTTCCTAGTCGACCACTTCTTGCGTACCAAGAGCTGAGCTGCCTCTCTTCTAATCCGAGGCATGTTGGGGTTTATTGTGTATGGCATATGGAATCATCCTAAACTACGGGGTGATGCCAAGCTATTGAACCATTACGAAAGCCTTGACGATTCCGGAACTAGTGGTAGTATTCATATTGGAATCAAGTGCTTATTATCTATGGATTCAGCTTAGTCGGGTGGGGACAAAACGCTTTTGTCAGAAGTAAAAAACCGACAAGGGGAGTTGAAGGGCTTATGGAGATAAGTATTGATCGGAGAGTCAATATGGTAAATGGTAAGAGCGGAGCGGTTTTGGATCAAACAGGAGTAAATACATTGGAATCACAGGAAGATCAGGCGTTCCGGATGCCTCAGGTGAAAAAACCTACGATTCCTGGCAAGGTACCTCCACGTCAGTACACAGGAAGTCAAAATCCTCTTGCAGTCGCTGGTGAAGGTAATCGTTTTTCGTAACGTCGTAGCCACTGTCTGATATTTTATAGACTTGGTCACGACGCCAACCCGTTTCCACGCTGTGTGTTGCTTATACAGAGCACACAGTGTGGGGCGGTTTTTGTTTGTGACATAGACATTGTTTTTATGATAAAATACAACAAGTTTGGGGATATGCCCATTTTCAAGACTATTCAATATACACATGGATGATAATCGCATAACATATTTCGCTGAAACAGACGCCAGAAATAAGAAGGTCAAATTTGGTATCAAGGCCAAGGATCGTACACGTCACGTCTATGTTATCGGTAAGACTGGTATGGGTAAGTCTACTCTTCTCGAAAATATGGCCGTTCAGGATATACAAAATGGGGAAGGGCTATGTTTCATAGATCCACACGGCAAGACAGCTGACCTGCTTCTAGAGTATGTTCCAAGAGAGAGGATTAAGGATGTTATATTGATCGCTCCGTTCGATGTGGAATATCCAATATCTTTCAACGTATTAGAAAGCGTTGATCCACAAAAACGCCATCTAGTCGTATCTGGTTTGATGAGCACATTCAAGAAGATTTGGGTTGATGCTTGGTCAGCACGTATGGAGTATATATTGACCAATACTTTGCTAGCTCTTCTAGAGTGTCCAGGGTCTACACTTCTTGGTGTGAACAAGATGCTTTCCGACAAAGAATATCGTAAGGAGGTTGTGGCACAAGTTAAGGATCCTTCAGTTAAGACCTTTTGGACAAAAGAATTTGCTAACTATACAGAGCGTCAAGCTGCCGAGGCGGTACCTTCTATACAGAACAAGGTTGGTCAATTTACCGCCAACCCACTTATCCGCAATATGATAGGTCAACCAGTATCTTCCTTCGATTTTCGTGAGGCTATGGACTCCAAGAAGATTCTTATCATCAACCTGTCCAAGGGTCGTATCGGTGATGAAAATATGAAACTCTTGGGTGGTCTTCTAGTGACTAAGATATATCTAGCAGCTATGTCCCGCGCCGACGTGTCAGACCGAGTACTTAAGACTTTGCCGAACTTTTATCTTCATGTCGATGAATTCCAAAACTTCGCCAACGCTTCCTTTGCGGATATCCTCTCAGAGGCCCGCAAATATAAACTCAATCTCACTATCGCACATCAATATGTAGAACAGATGGATGAATTCGTCAGGCCAGCCATATTTGGTAACGTCGGTACTATGATAGTTTTCAGGGTTGGTGCGACAGATGCAGAATTCTTGGAAAAAGAATTTGCACCCCAGTTCGAGATAGAAGACTTGGTAAACCTTGGGTTTGCTCAGATATACTTGAAACTCATGATCGATGGCCTGACATCTTCACCGTTCTCTGCTACGACATTGATGCCAATACCGCATCCAGACGTTTCTCTTGTGAAAGAGATTATCGATTCTTCGCGTACTCAATTCTCACATCCTCGCGCACAAGTCGAGGAGGCGATAGTTAAGTTCCATGAGGGTATGCCGAAACAACCGGTAGTATCGAAGACTATACCTAAGGCGGTATCTGCTTTGCCATCAACTTCACCTGCACCAGCATCTGTATCTGCTCGTGCACCCATACCCACAATTACAACTGTGCCAGTATCCGCACTGAAGATACCGATGCTCCCAACAAAACCAGTTACACCAGCAAAATCATCTGTAGCACCAGCATCAATTGTCGTGCCAGCCAAACCTTCATACAGTATTACCAACAATGCTTCGAAGCCTCTTCAGAGTAAACAAGATCCAAAAATCCAGACACAGAAAAATGTAAATGCTCTGAAGAGTGCTTTGGCGTCTGTCTTAGCAAAAGCAGAAGCAGAGAAGGTTAGCCAGAAATCGGTACCGATTTCGAAATTTGATACTATAAAGACGCAAACAGTCCAACCTATAACTATATCAACACAAGAGCCAGTCACTATACCTAAACATATATCGTCGATGACTCAACCAACAGTGTTACCAATATCACCGCAGAAATCTACACCTACACAGACATCTGCACTACAGAACGATTCTTCAAAGGAAGTACCTGAAGAGGTATTGAATAAGGTTTTGAAGATGTGAAGATCAATAAAATAAATACATGTCCAAAATCAGCGTCATAATGCCAGTATATAATGGAGAAAAATACATAGGCGAAGCTATCGGCAGTATTTTGGCACAAACTGAAAGAGATTTTGAGCTCCTTGTGGTAGACGATGGTTCGACCGATAAGACAGTAGAAGTAGTGAGCTCATTCAAAGATGATAGGGTTAAATATTTCAAAAGATCCCATGAAGGTTTGGTCATGGCCTTAAATTTTGCTTTAGGAAAAGCCAATTCGAAATACATAGCCCGCATGGATGCTGACGATGTTGCTTATCCAGAAAGATTTGAGAAACAACTAAAATATATCACTGCCAATAACTTAGCTGTTTGTGGAAGCTGGGCCGATCTTACAGATGAAGACGGTGATAAGATAGGTGAATTGAAATTTCCTCCAATCACAGCCGGCGCAATTCGTTATTACGCCATACTGCACAATCCTTTCATACATCCTACTGTTATTTTCGATAAAGATATAATCATGAAGGCTGGTGCGTATCGCAATTTCAAAAATGTAGAAGACTATGAATTGTGGACCAGAATAATATTCAAAAATAATGTTGGCAATATACCAGAAAGATTGATCCGTTATCGTTTACACTGTTTGCAAGTTACCAGAAGAAAAAATAAACTGATGAAAGCTAGCTCATACTTAGTGAGGCTTTATGCTTTACGCCGTCGAATATTTAGGATATAAGACCCTATTTAGATTTTGAACCACTTTCGAGCTCTCTTTCACAAAGCTCCAATAAAATTTTATTTAGATCATACTTAAAATCCCATTTAGGATAGTGTTTCTTGAATTTTGATATGTCTGATATGTACCAAATATGATCACCAGAGCGATTTGATTCAGAGTATTTATAGTTTGCTTTTCTGTTTAGTATCTTCTCGATTTTCTCTACGGCCTCTTTTACTGAGACATTTGATTTTCTGGAGCCACCGACGTTGTAGACTTCACCTTGTCTTGGATTTTGATGATAATGCCAAAACATATTTACCAAATCATAACTATGAATATTATCTCTAACTTGGTTGCCTTTATAACCAAATATTGTATATTTTTTACCTGTTGCTATGCATTTTACTAGATATGAAAGGAAGCCGTGTAACTTTGTTCCGCTGTGATTTGGACCAGTTAGGCACCCACCTCTAAATACGCCAGTATTTAGACCGAAATATTTTCCATATTCCTGTACCAAGATATCGGCGGCTACTTTTGATGCCCCGAATATACTATGTTTGGAGTTATCTATACTCATAGATTCATCTATACCATGTTCAGCATACGGATGTGACGGGTCTATCTCATAGCGAGTTGCGAGTTCTATGAGTGGTAATTTGTTAGGACTGTCTCCATAGACTTTGTTTGTAGATGTGAATATGAAAGTGGCTTTTGGAGAATATTTGCGGAAATTTTCCAGTATAATCAATGTTCCAACAGCATTTATAGTAAAATCTGTTATAGGTTCTTTGGCGGCCCAGTCATGTGATGGTTGTGCCGCGGTGTGAACGATAATATCAAAGGCGTGCTCCTTAAAAAGTTTTTCGACCTTCTTTTGATCACGGATATCAATATTTTTATGGATATATTTTTCTTTAAACTTCTTCTCTAGAGATTTTCTATTCCAGTCCGTACTAGCGTCTTTACCAAAAAAATATTGGCGCATATTGTTGTCTACTCCAACCACGACGAAACCTTTGTCTATTAGGAAACGGACTGATTCTGAGCCGATAAGACCGGCTGAACCAGTGACCAGAGCTTTCTTCGTCTTTTGGGACTTACTGGCTTTTTTCATGAAGATTTATATACTAGCATAACCTAAATTTGTATCCAATATGGTGGTACCACAGTAGATTTATCCGCCATATTTGTAAACCATTTTTTAGGCGCTATAACTATCTTGTTTGGATTTGTATTTAACCAAGCTGCCCACCATGCGAAAGTGCTATTTGGGATAATGAAGTGTTTGCAGGCTATCATCAGTCTTAAATAATCCATATAATCTCTCCCTGCATATTCGTGAGTCACGAAAGTTGTAGGGAAGCCAAAATTTACATTTTTTTGGCACCACTCTATATCATCTGAAAATACGAAAAAGTGAGGATCTTTTTGTTTTTGAGTGATCAGCTTTACCGCATTTGCATAGTAATCTTCTCCAGGGACTCCGTGGAAATTTTTTACATTGGCATTGGATATATAGTCAGTTCTTCTATAGTTCACAAATATAGAATTTGAAGAATTTATTTTTTGTAGCATTTCTTCAGATTTTGCCTCCATTTTCCAAGTAAATGATCCAAAATCTTTTCTGATCTCCTGTTCTATTTCTTTGAAATAATTTTCATTTTGCCAGAAACCAGTTATAAATGAGACTGGCTTATACAATTTTAGGTCATATTGTTCTTTGTGATTTGACTCATCTATCCAATGTGTCAGTTTTTCACTGTTCGGATACAATCTCCGTAGAATAGATCTAATAACTCTAGGTGTGTATATAATATCAAAGAATCTAGTCTCTTTTGTTGAAGCTATTTCAATTGGAAATATGAAATTTCCGAGCTGATATGTACGTGGGGTGTCTTCTTTGGCTCCACCACTAGTGTATGTAGTTATGTCAAATTTGAGGGTATCACCATTTTTTTTGGCTAGTTTCTTACCAAACGCATATTGAAACATCTGATTTCCTAAGCCGCCTTGGAGTTTGACTATAATCATTTTAGTATTTTTTTATGTATATAGAATTTATATTTGTATCAGCTATCTTGGTATAACCTATAGATTCCATATAAGGATCGTAAATATCATTAGTTTTTTTGCCAGATTTATATCTTTCATAATCGATAGTTTCTAGGATGATATATTTTGGACGATATATATCCCAACTATTGCTTTTCAAGATAGTCATCTCCATGCCTTCAGTGTCTAGAGATAAGATATCTATTTCCGTTTTGCAGGCGTATGTATTCAATATATCTGCCAATGGAACTATATTTACGTCCTGAATTTTTTTGATCTTATGTCCCTTTTTTTCATATTTTTCAGCTACCCCCTTATCAAAAGTACTCAAAGTATCGTCTTTAAATATGTAAAATGGCAATACGGATTTATTTTCTCCGATACCGACGTTTAAAGTTTTATCTCTTCTACGTAGAAGTTTAAACATCCAGAGGCGATTTGGGTTTGGTTCTATGTTTATACCTTTCCAACCTTTCGAATAGAAAAGGAAAGTGTTATTGAGCTTTATAGGATGATTTGCCCCTATATCTACATAAAAGCCCTTTTTTTGTTCTGGGATTAAGGATTCAATGATCAAGTCCTCGCCATTTTGACTGGTTAGTAGTCGTACACCAAATATCTTCAGTAGTATCTTATTTATGAAGCGCATATTTTTTGGATAATCTTTTTTATAAATGGTAATTTGTCCAGTATAACATGACTTTTATTACCTCTTAGAAAATCGTGTCCGCCAAAATTTTTCTTGTCTTGGTTCAAGATAATCTTAGGAAAAGGTATTTCTGCATTGCCAGGATATAAATATCCAGGGTGAAGTATCTTCACGTCATCTCGTGATAATAAGAATTTATTCCAATGAGATTCATCGTGCCATACGGCTATGATATTTTTTTCTGAGTCTTTATCTATGGCAGTTTTTATCACCTGCATGGCCTGAATAAAATCTTTTGTATATCCACCCATAAGTCCACCAGCAAAGTATTTCACATCTTCGTTTCGTGGAATATAAGCTGTTGAATTTGGATTTTTCTCATAAGGAAGTTTTTTTCTGGGTTTATCGAAATATCCTGGATGTAGAGTTGAGACAAGTCTCTCTTGTCCGGATGGTAAAATGTCTATAGTGGAGATTTTCTCTAGTATCAGAAGATTTGCATTGAAGAAAAAGAGGTAGTCCATTTTTTCTATGGTGTTTACCTCTTGGGGCGTACCGCCGATTTCTCTCAGGAACATATGGAAGCGCATAAGAGTGTTTCCTGGCCAACCAATATTCTCTTGATATATACGGTGTATCCTAGGGTTATCTTTTCCATATTCTATGTCTGGTGAATCAGTAAATACAAAATAATGTTTCTCAGCCTCTGTTACTAGGTTTTTTTCGCAGCTTTCATAGAAACCTTTCCAAAAGATTTTGTATTTTCCAGTACATATATATAGGATACCGATAGTCATTTTATTTGATTTTTTTATTGATCATGCCAAAAGCACGGATAATGTTTTCAATGGACTGCTTATAGGTGTATGACTTTATTATGTTCTGCTGATTTGAGGCAAGTGCCAAGTACTCATCTTTGGATAATGCTAGGACTTTCTTTGTCATTTCTTCTACAGTACCAGTCACGGCATATTTACCAAGGATTTCATCAAATTTTCTGACGTTACTGAAACCGACATGACCAAATGAAATATTTTTGAACATACGGCAGGGTAGATAATTCTTATCAACCTGCCATTCTCCAGCTATAGCAGGGGCTAGCCGCGAATATCGCACAAAGAGTTTATTGGCCCACTCCGGAACAAATCTGACAGCGTAGAATCTTAAACCTATTCTCGTAACTTCTTTTTCGAACTTAGCTATGACATTTATATTTCCTTGATTCGAGGCGTTGTTCCAAACGCTACCAACCCAAAAGATGGTCTTGTGCTTATTCCATGTCGGTTTTGAAAATTTGTGAGCTAGGATATTTGTACCCCAGGGCTGATAGAGTGTACGAGTCGGCTTATCGAAAAAGGTCACAGGCCCCCACCTTTCACTAGATTTCCCCGCTTCATCTGTATAAACTTGCAGACTTATCCACCGATCTTTCTTTAATCTATCGGAGAATATAGCTTGAAAGCCGTGGAGACAATAATACACACCGTCTTTTATCGGGATATTGTAATCTTCAAAAGTCTTCTTTTTCGGCACCATTTTTCCGAAAACTTCTGAAGCGATCACCAAATCCCCGGCCTTTATATGATGTGTTTGACTGGGTTCATCTTCAACCCAAATAGCTTTATAACCCAAAGCTATAGCATTGTCATAAAATGCCTTGTGAATATGGCGATGAGTGTGATATCTCTTGCGAAGTCCCCATATCACGATTCTTTCAAAAGGGATGTTTTGTGGCATCTTGTGATTATACTACTTTTTTCTAAGATGCATGTAGGCAATATAGCTATTCCATTTTTTGTCTAGAAGGAGCCTATTAGGCATAAGATCTTTGTTGTACATAGACGGATTTTCAGCATAGAAGTAAGGCTCTAGCATTTTCATAAAATATGGCAAAGTAACCTGTTGGTCTGAATCCTTGAGTTCAGTATGGTTTTCTTGTTCAGGAAGATTGTTCAGTGTTTTTTCTAGTATGGCCCATGGAGCAGATCGTTTCTTATCGAATGTCAGGTCGAGTGTTATGAGGAGGTGGCCACCTTTTTTCATTATCCTATTTATCTCGATGAGAGTATTTTTGAAACTTTGTATAGGGAAATGTTCAAAAGCCGACAAGACCACGACGACATCTGTTGAACCGTCCGCAAGAACAGACATATCTTCTCCAGATTTTCTATAGATATTACATTTGTCAGATAAGTGAGTTACTTCTGGAAGCCTGTCGTCGGGGTCGAAGCCAAAAAGTTTACAGCCAGATTTTAAATAGAAAGTGTAGAAATTTGATTCTGACGGTGCTCCGATGCCTACATCGGCAACAACTTTATCTCTGATACCAATTTTATTTAACTGCTCTACAAGATAGTAGCATTCCCAGCGACGTGCACCCCAATTTGCGTAAGTGTAATCAAAGGTTTGAGGATTGTTTTTGGAAAAATACCCGATATCGCCATAAGATGAGTCCTTTTTTGTGGATAGACAAACGATCCTTGCCAATAAGGTTTTAGTAAAACGTTTAATTTCCTTGAGATTTTTCCGCATGGTTTTTCTTGATGATACTATAAATTCTTAACCTTAACCATCTGTAGGCGCTAAACGGAAAATAAATGAGAAATTCTTTTTTCCACATCAGTCTCCAGTATAGATTTACGGTGCGGTTCAAGACGGGGAGGTAATTGTTTGAAGATTGTCCGACGTGCAGTCTGTATCCAGTCAAAGCCTCATCTATATAGACGAACTTATATTTCAGGCTAAGGCGAAGCCATAGATCATAATCTTCAACGGCGCGCATCCCGGGATTTTCATCGAGATGATTTTCTTTGAATATGGTGGCCCCACCCATAACAGATGAATTTACTATGAAATTTTCCAAAATAAGTCGGCGAGTGATATTTCCAGAATATATTTTTCCGATGGCGTCTTTGCTTCCGTCCAACATATATCTTCTAGTATGCACAATAGATAAGGGATTTTCTGTCAGCAAATGCAGCTGTTTTTCTATCTTAGTCGGCGCCCAAACATCATCGGCGTCTAGAAATGTTATGTATTTGCCTTGCGCCAGAGCCACTCCGACATTGCGCGCCGCGGCCTGGCCTCTATTTTTCTGGTATTGATATCTTATTTTTTCAGATTGAATAAGTCTGCCGAGAACATTTTTTGTATTGTCTGTAGATCCATCGTCGATTACGATGATCTCAATATTTTTGTGCGTCTGTTGAGACACGGAGTTTATGGCCTCGCCGATATGGGCGGAGCTATTGTATGTAGGTATCACAACCGATACCGACAATTCCGACACCAGAGGTTTGCTACTAGGACTATTGTCTTCCATATTATTTTTTCTTGAACCAGAAACAGCCACAACCATATGATTCCTGATCTACGCGTTCTTTCGTCGGATTTGTAAGTGGGTCGTCGTCACTGTCAGGTATCAGGTATGATTCGACCAAGGTTAAACCGTCGAAATATTTTATTATTTGCTCATAGGAATATATTCTATGGGCATTGTATCGTACCCGCGGTTTTCCTACTGGGACAACAAATAATAAATCACCTCCTTTTGCCAAAACTCTTTTGAGTTCTGAAATAGCCTTCAAGTCTCCATTTGAATCTATAGGATCACCATAACGTCCAAGGCCGACATGTTCTATGGTATGCATGCAAGAAAGAGATACGACACTATTTGAAGGAAATGGAAGATTTGTCAGATCACCTCGCCTTGATGTCAAACCACTAAGTTTTAGATTGGCTAGTCTGAAATCGTAAAAATCTACAGGAACAAAAGCGGACACCATAGAACTAAATGCTAGCGTTGAAGATATATCTATGTGTAGTTTGGGTTTTGTTTGAGCAAGTATCCGTGCCGCCCACGCTGGATGGTATATATAATGCCTATCAAAACATGTATACGGAGTATTGTCGTAGAGGCACGGAAGTCTATCATCCCACTTGATAGTAAAACGGCTTTGGGGTCCGTCACTTAGGGTGCTTTCCTTTCTAAAAATGGAAAAATCTTTCAAGTATTTCGAATAAAAGTATAACCATTTAAATGATTTATAACATGGTTTGGGCAAGATTTTTTTTATAATCTTTTTATTCATATTGCTTTGTTTATGTATTTTTACTGATTTCTGCGGATATATTTTTCGCACGGATATTTTTGAATCTTAGCAAAATCCAGATCACTATAGGTATTATGGTATATGACAATAGCGTTGCATAAGCCGAGCCGATGATGCCGTACTTGGGTATCCAAATCATGTTCAGGATCACGTTTGCAGCAGCACCGACTAGAGAAGAAACCATGATGATGACGGTCTTATTTTCTATGATCAAATATTGTTGAATGATTATAAGGGCAGAAACAGCTACTCCGGCCCAAGTATATATCCTTACTATATTTACAGCTTCCATATAGGCCACACCAAACAAGAACAATACGATGGATTTGGCAAAGATGAATTCGAACAAGGCGACCGCCGCGGAAAGTACTATTATGAAATAAAGAAGTTTCTTAACCCTATCCTTATATATCTTTTCATCTGCTATCTTGGCATTCATGATAGCGGGGAATATAGAAGTGCATATAAGTCCGGGTATGAAATACCAGACTTCTGAAGGTTTCACTCCAGCGGCATATATACCGAGGGAATGTCCCGTCAACATTTTTCCGATCATCACCTGATCTATTCTGGTATATATGATGGCAAAAGCGGAGTTCAGAATAAAAGGCCAAGAATCCAAGAGCATTTCTTTTGCTAGATTCAATCTCATCTTCAGTTTCAAGACGTGGCCATTTTTCCTGAAGATCAATAGTAAGACTAAAGCGTAGACCAAACCTT
Organism: uncultured bacterium; assembly: GCA_903870315.1. Lineage (GTDB taxonomy): Bacteria > Patescibacteriota > Minisyncoccia > Phycocordibacterales > PALSA-1337 > C7867-002. The sequence continues at coordinate 10,798 of CAIQCJ010000028.1, forward strand.
CGAAAAGAAGTGAGGCTATGAACCATCCGGTTCCCATGCTGGTATAGATGAGAAAGAGTTTCAGTGTTGAGACCAATATTGTGGAAATAAATTGACCAATGAAAATGTACCTATTTTTTACTTGAGTTACGAAATAAGATTCCACCACACTTGTCGATAAGAAGATCATCTGAAGCGAATATATGAATATAAGAATATTTGTGTAATTGTCGCTCTTCACGACAAAGATCGAAAAGATGCTTGTCAGTATCACGACCACGAGGCCACCGATAAGTTTTAGAGAGAAAGCTGTGTTGATGATATCCTCTTTTTCCTCTGGATGTTTCATTATGTCTCTAGGGATGATGTTGTCTATACCAAAGCTGGCCAAAAAGGCCATGATAGTCACGAAGCTCAAGACATAGTTCAAGACCCCGTATCTTTCTGGTCCAAGATATCTAGCCACCATAGCCCCAACAAAGAAAGACATCGCTAGGGCAAATACCTTACCAGCGAAGGCCCAGCCAGTATTTTTGAAGTATCTTTGGAATCCAGGGTGCTGGATTTTCTCTTTCACTATCTTTACTAGATTTCTGATGCTTTCCATAGTTCACCAATGGTATCACAAATGGGTGCTATTGTTTAGAAATATGTTATAGTATCTCCACTGTTATTATCAGTAAATAAATAGCGCTCAACATTAACTGTCTTGCGCCAAAACGACACATGTCTATAAAACAAATAACCAGATTCTTCACCCTATGTGCTTTGTTTGTTATTCCATTTTTCCCTATAGTAGTTGCCAACTCCTACTTCTTTCCATTTATAACTGGTAAGGCCTTCTTCTTTAGGATTTTGGTGGAAGTAGCTTTCGCTGGCTGGTTGATATTGGCGGCTATAGATGCTAAGTATCGTCCGAAGATCAATTCTCTTACTATAGCGGCTACTCTTTTCATGGTGATCGCGTTGGTCGCTGATCTTCTAGGTATGAATCCTATACGCAGTGTAGTTTCAAACTTTGAACGTATGGAAGGTTGGCTTATGATATTTCATCTTTGGATGTTCTTTATGTCTATTACTCACACTTTTGGCCAAGGTGAAGAAGGTAAGCGTATGTGGTTTCGTTGGTTGAACCTCTCTTTGGTCGTAGCATTTTATGTTGCCTGCAGAGGTGCTCTTCAGTGGTCTGGTAAGATTGCTATAGAACAGGGAGGAACTCGCCCAGATTCTACTCTCGGTAACGCGGCTTATCTGGCTATATATATGCTCATCAGTTCTGGCATGTCCACATACTTATTCATCTCTACTCAGATTGCACGTAAAGCCAATGCTGCCAAAGATCAAGTTACAGCCTTCATAGTGAAAGAATGGGTCTATGTTGTTATTGCGATATTCTTCGGTGCGATACTATTCAGCACAGCTACTCGTGGTGCCATCATCGGTTATTTAGGTGGTATCTTGTTAGCTCTTGCTCTGTATGCCATCTTCGGAGGAAGTAAAGAACATAAGCATGATTCTTCCAAACACATACTCTCTACAAATACTTGGAGAGCTATGTCTGGAGGTATTATAATCCTGGTCATATTGATCGGTTTCGGTGTCTGGTTAAACAGAGACAGCTCCTTTGTGAAAAACAGCCCAACTTTGACTCGTATGACTTCTATTTCTCTATCAGAATTCAAGACTGAGGGTCGTTCTTATATCTGGCCTATGGCTTTGAAGGGTTTTACTCAGAGACCTGTTCTCGGATGGGGTCAAGAGAATTTTAACTATATATTCAATGCGAATTACGATGCTCATATGTGGAACCAGGAGCAGTGGTTCGATAGGGCCCACAGTGTATACTTGGATTGGTTAGTCGCTTCTGGTCTGGTTGGACTCTTAGCATATCTATCATTGTATATATTATTCTTGGTATTTGTTTGGAAATCTAAGGCATCTATATCTATAAAGAGTGTTTTGACTGGCCTCTTGGCTGGTTACGCATTGAACAACGTATTCGTCTTCGATAACTTAGCAAGCTATGTACCGTTTTTCGCACTTCTAGGACTGGCTATCATGATCAGGTCTCTACACACGAAGGAATCTGAACATAAGACTTTGGGTGGTGCCGTCTCTGTAAGCAACGACGCTATAGAATATGTGATTGCACCTATAGTTATTGTCTTGTTATTGTCTGGAATATATTTCTGGAATGTACGCCCTATACAAGCCAACACTGGCCTCATAACTGCTCTGCAGCAGTGTCAACAGGGCGGTAGTCCTGATGCCAATCTATTCAAGAATATTTTGGGTATGGATTTATATATGGCAAACCAAGAAATCAGAGAGCAGTTGTTCTCTTGTACTGCACAAGTCTTGTCTAGTCAACAAATACCAGGTCCAACTAAACAAGCTTTCTTCTCTGTAACTGGTCAAGCAATAGACGACCAGATCGCCACAACTCCGAAAGATGCTCGTATATATACTTTGGCTGGGTCATTCCTGACGAGCGTCAACCAGTTTAGTAGAGCGATACCTATACTTGAGACTGCCCACACACTTTCACCAGCTAAACAGTCTATAGATTTCGATCTAGCTTCTGGGTATATGAATACAGGTAAGTCAGATAAGGCCATAGAGCTTCTCAAGCAAGCTTATTATTCAGCCCCAGAATATCCTCAAGCCAGGATCTCATATGCAGCAGCACTCATCTTGAGTGGTGAAGAAGCTGAGGCTCGCGATCTGTTCACAGGCAATACTTCTGGATTTAATAATGATATTATCGCTCAAGCATTTACTTCATTGAAGCAATATGACAAGGCTATTGCCATATACGATGCCATGATATCTACTGACAGCACAAACGTCCAAGCAAAAGCGATGTTGGCACAGACACAATATACAGCTGGCCTCAAAGAGGATGCTCTTAAGACTCTACGTGACATAGAAAAAGATCATCCAGAATATACTGATTCTATAGAACAGGCGATAAAAGGGATGAAATAAAAAACTAAGTGAGTTCTGTTTACATATCGGCGTGATGAATCCTTGAATTGATTTATGGGAATTGTTATAATCACAACGTGAGTACCCGAGTGGGCACTCTCCAAACAAATGTCTCGCAAAGTGCCGCCTCGGCGGCTTTTTGCGTGATGGTGTGATGTATTATATTTCCATTTCTATGGTTTGCGAGTTATAATTGACCTCAGATTGTACCAAGTGATGGCGACGGCTGTACTCACATTATATTTAGACATTATATTTGGAGCTCACACCCGTCGCCGTCAGTTGGCGCAATGTTTGTGTCATGGCATAGATAAGTAGATGAAATATCCAGCATGAAATTATCGGAAAATATATCATTAGCTCAATACACAACTTTCAAGATCGGAGGTAAAGCCCGGTTTTTTTGTGTCGTGACTAGTGAAGATGAGTTGGTGGAGGCGGTCGAATTTGCGAAATTACCGAAAGATTCTAAAACTCACAGTCTACCGATTTTAGTGCTCGGTGGCGGTTCAAACATGCTCGTCTCCGATGCTGGTTTTGATGGGATAGTTATTAAGAATGAAATAAGCGGCATTAAGGTCGAAGATAAATATATAAAGGATATTGGTGATGATGACTTGTTCGTCTCCGCTGGTGCGGGCGAATCTTGGGATAATCTGGTCGAATATTCTGTGCGCAATGGCTTGTATGGTATAGAAAATCTTTCAGCCATACCAGGTACGGTCGGCGCTGCTCCGGTTCAGAATATTGGAGCATATGGAGCCGAGGCTGCGCAGACTATTTCCAATGTGCGCGCTCTCGACACAAAGATGATGAAGTTCGTCGAGTTATCGAAAGAGGATTGTAAGTTTGGATATCGTGATAGTATCTTTAAGCATGAACGTGATTTGGTAACTAAGCAACCACGTTATATCATAACGGTGGTTTCCTTTAAGCTAGTAAAGAATGGTGTCTTGAAAATTGATTATAAAGATGTTCGTGAGTATTTCGATAAGAAGAACATAACAGTGCCGACCCTGACTGATTTACGTAGATCGATTATCGAGATCCGCACGTCCAAATTGCCAGACTGGAAAGAATGGGGGACAGCCGGCTCCTTCTTCAAGAATCCAAGCGTGACCGTGGTGAAGTTCGCCGAACTAAAAGACAAGTATCCAGATCTGCCAGGATTTCCAGAGATCGGAGGTGAGACCAACAGTAGCGATAGTAGCAATACCACCGGAGATATGAAAGTTTCTCTCGGTTGGATTCTCGATAAAGTCTGTGATGTACGTGGGCTTACTGTAGATACAGCTAGTGGTGGCAAAGTCGGTACATATAGTAGCCAAGCACTGGTTATAATCGCTAGAGATGGTGCTACCGCTGCAGATGTTCTGGATTTTTCTAAAGAATTGATAAGGCGTGTGAAAGATAAAACAGGTATTGTCATAGAAGCGGAAGTTGAGTGGGTGTGTTGACCCCCAGCTTAGTTGATATAGTTGTAATCGTGGATGCTTATTTTTTTGCATGAAATATGTTAGAGTGCTTTCATTCGTTAAGCGAATTTCTTATCAATTTTATGTCATTTTTCAGCAATATTTTCAACCGTACAAACACCAAGAGTTTGAAGGAATTTGATCCATTGGTCCTGCAGGTAAATGCCCTTGAAGAGACGATCAAGGCTCTTTCTGATACAGATCTTAAGTCTAAGACAGCTTCTTTCAGGAAGCGTCTACAAGAAGCTAGAGGTGACTCGAAAGTTATCGGAGCAACAGATGCTGAGAAGTCTATTTTAAATGAAATCTTGCCAGAAGCTTTTGCTCTTGTACGTGAGGCTTCACACAGAACTCTAGGCCAGAGACATTTTGATGTACAACTTATCGGTGGAGCAGTTTTGAATAGTGGCGCGATAGCTGAGATGCGCACTGGTGAAGGAAAGACTTTGGTGGCCACATTACCAGCATATCTGAATGCTCTTTCTGGAAAAGGTGTGCATGTAGTCACTGTCAACGACTATCTCTCACGTCGTGATGCTGTCTGGATGGGCCAGATTTACGATGCACTTGGTCTTACTGTTGGCGTCATAAACCACGAATCAAGTTTCTTATATGATCCATCTGTTATATCACGTAAGGATGAGGGGAACCTCGTGAACGACCAAAAGGATGTGGAGGAGCGTTCCACTCGTCCCGGAAGTGACAAGTTGGATTCATTGGACAAAGAGCGTGATACGCTCGGAGCTTTCCATGTTGTTCACGAATTTCTACGACCATGTTCACGTCATGAAGCTTATGTGGCAGATATCACGTATGGTACCAACAATGAATTTGGTTTTGACTATCTCCGTGACAACCTAGAATATAGCCCTAAGAATCTTCGTCAACGTGAACCTAACTATGCCATAGTCGACGAGATTGACTCTATCTTGATCGATGAGGCGCGTACACCACTTATCATCTCTGCACCGACTCGCGATGCTGAGTCGACTTATAGACAATTTTCATCTATGGTTGCCGGCTTCATAGAGGATACTGACTATACGAAAGATGAAAAGAGAAAGGCTATAACTTTAACAGATGCTGGTATTAGTAAAGCAGAGAAAGACCTTGGTGTGGAAAATATCTATACAGACAAAGGTATAAAATTCGTCCATCATCTAGAAACTGCTATTCGTGCGAAAGCTCTTTATCACAAAGACAAAGAGTATGTTGTGAAGAATAATGAGATTGTCATAGTCGATGAATTTACCGGACGCATGCAACCTGGACGTCGTTGGTCAGAAGGTCTGCATCAAGCCATTGAAGCCAAAGAGGGCGTGAGTATACAGCAAGAATCTCGCACTTATGCCTCGATCACATTTCAGAACTTTTTCCGTATGTATCCGAAGATTTCCGGTATGACGGGTACGGCCGCTACTTCTGGTGAAGAATTTTTCAAAGTCTATGGTCTGGAGGTTGCTATAGTCCCGACAAATAAACCGACTATCCGTAATGATAGGAATGATCAGATATTCAAGACGGAAATAGGTAAATTCAAAGCCATAGCCCGTGAAGTTAAAAATGTTCACGATGCTGGTCAGCCGGTTCTTATTGGTACTGTTTCTATAGAGAAAAACGAAGTCTTGTCACAATTTTTGAAGGCTGAAGGCATTCCTCATGAGGTTTTGAATGCTAAGAACCATGAAAGAGAAGGTGAGATCATAGCTCAGGCCGGTCGCAAAGGTGCAGTGACTATCGCTACAAACATGGCAGGTCGTGGTGTTGATATCAAGCTTGGTGGTGTACCAAGTACTCCTGAAACCGCAGAAGAGATCAAGAAGATTGGTGGTTTGTTCGTCCTTGGAACTGAGCGACATGAAGCTCGTCGTATAGATAACCAGCTTCGCGGTCGTTCCGGTCGTCAGGGTGATCCTGGTGTTACACAGTTTTTTGTATCTCTCGAAGATACTCTTATGCGCGTTTTTGCTTCAGATATGTTGAAAGGTCTTATGAACAAACTTGGTGTTGAGGAAGATCAGCCCATAGAACACAAGCTTATTTCAAACGCTCTAGAAAGTGCGCAGGAGAAGATAGAGGGATTCAACTTCGATTCACGTAAACATGTCTTGGAATTTGATGACATCATAAATACACAGCGTACCAGTGTTTATACTAGCCGTAGAAAACTCTTACTCGGAAGTATCGATGATGTGGAGTTTGAATTGAGAGATGTTATAGGTGTTGATAAGACAGCTGACGTGCGGTCAAGCTCTGATACTAGTGCATCTGATGCGGCAGCTCTTATATCAAAAAAGATTTCCGAATATGGTCGCGAATATTTCTTAAATGCTGCACGAATTGTCCTTTTGCAGACTATAGATATGTACTGGGTTGAACACCTTGAAGTTATGGATCATACACGTTCAAGCGTCAGTCTAAGAGCTTATGGTCAGCGTGATCCACTAGTCGAGTATAAGCGAGAGGGTCTACGTCTTTTCAAGGAGATGCAAGTCGCTATGCGAGAGCAAGTTCTTCGCCTCTTGCCACATATTGTGCCAGTAAATAATACCGGTGGTGTTAATGGCGGCGCAGTTAATATTAAGAATCCTGATGCAGCTGAACTCAAAGAAATCCATGAAAATGCACAGATTATAGGTGCTGGAGATGGATCAAGCGGTAGTGCAAGTGGAAATGTGCAAGGCACAAACGACATGATGATCAAAAAAGAACCAGAAGTTGGAAGGAATGATGTATGTCCTTGTGGTTCTGGTAAGAAATATAAGAAGTGCCATGGCAAAGATAAGTAGACTAATATGTCAGTAAATAAAAAACCAGCAAAGCCTGAAAAGATCGCTAAGAAAGACGTCTACGGTCAGATCACGAATTTCGTTTACGAAACTGGAAACATAAGTAAAACTTCACGCTCTGGATTTTGGCTTCTTGGTACAGGTGTACAATCTGTGGCGGAACATTTATTTCATACAGCTATGATTGCATATGCCCTAGCCCATCTAGAACCGAAAGCTGATAAGAGGAAAGTGGTTCTTATGGCTCTTTTCCATGATATAGGGGAAGGTAGGACCTCTGACCACAATTATGCCCATCAACGTTATGGTCGTCTTGCTGAAGCTGTCGCGGTTGCCGACATATCAGAGTCAGTTCCATTTGGTGGTGAGATATTGGAACTCTTTACGGAAGAACAGGCGAAGGTCACACTTGAGGCGAAGTTAGTCAAAGACGCCGATCAACTTGAATGGATCGCTACTTTGCGTACTGAGGAAGTTAAGGGGAACATTAAGGCTAAAGAATGGATTGCTATCGCCACGAAACGATTGAAGACCAAAGCTGCCCAGAAGCTCGCTAAGATGATTCTAGAGACTGATCCTGATTCTTGGTGGTTCGACGCTGATGATGAATGGTTCATCGACAGAAAAGTCGAGAATAAGAGCTGGAAATAAGGTGCAATAAATATATTTCTATAATTAGATAGTCGAGTTGACATGCTTTATGTTCCATTGTTAGTATGAGAAGGAACCCTGAACAAAAACCGCGGTCATGAGCCGCGAAAATTGGAGGCTAGTATGATTGCTTATAGAGTAATGGAAACAATTGATGAGGTATTGTCTTTATTCGATGATGCGGCTGGTTGTGATGGTCGAGCCAGGACAGGTGGCTGTCTTACTGTGATTGGTAATGGCGAGCCACATCCATTGATCATCCCAATCGGTGAAGTTTCGGATATGGACAGGCAGATCAACTACTGGACAAACAGCAGAGAAAAAGCTGTCAGACTCGCCGCCAATCCAAAGGATATATCTTGCTGGACGACACGTGACGCAAAAAATAAGAAATACGGTGGTGGCGTGCGTGCGTTGGATGGTAGCATATATACCTTCTCTGGCTTGTCTGAGCATTGGGATGAAGCTATCTCTGTAGTTGTCGCCAATATTGTTACTCCTGGTAGTATGACGATTGAGCATGTACGCAAGATTGCGAAGATTAGTGAGAATCCCCGCATTGTCGGTTTCTTCTTGCGTTGGTGATGTTTATCAACATAAAAGTTTCCGAACCGAAATAGTCCATGGCATGCCAACGTGGACTATTTTTTGTTTCCAGTTTATATAAAATTTTGCAGATCTACCTATTATCTATTTTCTGCTATAATATATGCCATGGAATCTATAGACAATCCCGCAGGAAAATTCACTAGTCCTCATGAGGAGATAGCTTATCTGAAAGATATGATCGCTCGTAGAGAGCGTGAGCTCCTAGAAGAAACTCCAGAAGCTAGTACGGAGCATATTGCTCGTGAAGAGGTGGTTAAATACGCAGAACGTAAGTCTGACCAGATACTTCATGACAAGTACATAGTACCAACTCAAGAGATGGAAGCTATAGTCTTGGAACTCTCTCCAGAAGAACATGACGAGAAGATGAATGAGCTCTTGGGCTTCTTGGAAAAGAAAGGCATACACAACACTTTGAAGATGGTAGAAAATATGCATGATCCTCACATATACGATGATTTCCATCGTCTTCTGGTCCAATATATTCGTGCGGGTTTTGTCATTGGTGGTCTTAAGGATAGAGATCCGCTCTGGCGCTCTCTCAAGATGTCTCTTTATGAGATTCTAGTTCCAGAGGTTAATACTTCAGATAAGGGTGGTACGTCCAAACCTCTCAAAGAACTACTTTCTTCTATGGAACAGTTCTATGCTGGTATGTGTTCGGTAAAAGATAAGGATTCTGATAACAACGTCTTTGCCTTCGAGATAGCTGTCGCAAACCACAGCGAAGATTTCATATTCTACTGCGCTGTCCCAGACAATAAGAGAAACCTCTTCGAGAAACAGATACTTTCGGTTTTTCCAGATGCGAAAGTAACTGAGAGAAAGGATGATTATAATATATTTCCGAATACCAGTACATCTGTAGCCTCATATGCTCATCAGAGAAGGAACCATATATTTCCACTTAAGACTTATGATGAGTTTGACCACGATCCCATAAACGCTGTTCTGAATTCATTCTCAAAGATAAACAAAGACGGTGAAGGGGCTTCTTTACAGATCGTCTTCAAACCTGTCGGGGACTTTTATAATAGTAAATACAAGAAAGCACTCGAGAAGATCAAGAAAGGTGAAAAACTCCACGAAGCTATAGATATAGCTTATACAACTGGTGATAAGGTATTGAAGGGTATTGGCAAAGGCCTTGAAGCTGGTTTTCAAGGAGCCTTCGACCTCATAGGTGACTTGGCTAGTGGTTCAGATAAGAAAGATGATCCTAAGAAAAAAGAACAAGAAGACAAGAAGAAGCGCCAAGAAGCTGGTGATAAGGGTATGCGTCCGGAGAATGAGATTGCTTCAAAGGAAATAGAGAAGAAGACTACTACCATGGTCTTGTCTACGAATATAAGAATAATAGCTTCAGCGAAAGATGAGTCTGTAGCCAAGTCTATATTGAGTGATCTAGAAGCCGCCTTCAATCAGTTCGAAGATGTGAATGGTAATGGTCTAGACTTTGTCCGTGTGAACAAGTCAAAATTGCAAAGAGAATTGGAAAATTTTACCTATCGATCTTTCGATGATGATCAAAATTGTCCACTTTCTCTCAAGGAATTGGCGACAATCATGCATATGCCAGTAGCCGGAAAAATTTCGACTTCTCAAGTCAAGCTTACCAAGTCTGGTACATCGGCTGCGCCGCTTGGCTTACCACAGATAGGTACTTTGCTCGGTATAAACTCAGATCGTGGACGTGAGACTAGTATATATATGACACCAGAGGATCGTCTAAGACACTTCTATGTGATCGGTCAGACCGGTACTGGTAAGACGACACTTCTCAAGAATATGATTTTGCAGGATATGCAACGTGGTGACGGAGTCTGTTTCATAGATCCGCACGGTTCAGATGTTGAAGATATCTTGGCAATCGTTCCACCAGAGAGATATGGAGATGTCATATATTTCGATCCAGCTTACACAGCTCGTCCTATGGCGCTCAATATGCTGGAGTACGATCCCCGTTTCCCCGAACAGAAGACTTTCGTGGTGAACGAGATGCTTTCTATATTCAATAAACTTTTCGATATGAAAGTCGCTGGTGGCCCGATGTTCGAGCAATATTTCCGCAATGCCGTACTACTGACTATAGATGACCAAACTACAGGGAATACTCTTGTCGATGTTTCCCGCGTGCTTTCCAACAAAGCTTTTCGTGAGATGAAACTTTCAAAATGTACCAATCCTCTAGTTATACAGTTTTGGAGAGAGGTGGCAGACAAGGCTGGTGGGGAAGCTTCTCTCGCCAACATTGTCCCTTACATAGTTTCTAAGTTCGACAATTTCTTGGCTAACGACATCATGCGTCCAGTTATTGCTCAAGAAAAGTCCACCTTCAATTTCCGAGATATTATGGACAATAAGAAGATACTTTTGGTAAATCTTTCTAAGGGTCGCCTTGGTGACATCAATGCTAACCTTATTGGTCTTATCTTGGTTGGTAAGATACTTATGTCGGCCTTGTCACGTGTAGATTCTATTGGAAAAGATTTACCACCATTCTATTTATATGTTGATGAATTCCAAAACGTGACCACAGAATCTATTGCCACCATTCTTTCGGAAGCTCGTAAGTATAAACTCTCTATGACGATAGCCCATCAGTTCATCAAACAGCTGGATGAGAAGATCAAGAATGCCGTCTTCGGTAACGTCGGTTCTATGGCCGTATTCCGTGTTGGTGTAGAAGATAGTGAATTCCTGGCCAAGCAGTTTGCACCGGTATTTACAGAGAAAGACATTATTAACATAGACAACTACAATTGTTATATCAAGATGTTGGCGCAAGGTAAGCCAGTCAAACCATTCAACATCTTCGCACAAAATATTCCTAAAGGTGATCGTGATGTCGCTGGTAGACTTAAAGAATTATCTTATTTGACTTATGGTCAAGAAAGGAGCATTATCGAAAGTGAGATCAATGCGAAGTATAAGAAGTAATATATGGAAGGATTTAATCAAACCCCAATAACCCCGGAATCAAACGAGCCAACAGCCGATCAGCTGCGGGTGCGGTTAGCTGATTTGCGCAAGCAGATGGAGATGTTCGGAGATGTTACTGCAGCCGACCGCGCAGAGGTTGAAAGATTGGCAGCTTTGATAAGTAGCAAAACAAGTGAAAAAAGTGAAGCGGAAACTTCTGAACCAGAAACAAAAGATCCGGAGGCTGGACCTGATCGAAGAAGTAGGTTTGATGCTAACATGAAAGAGATTGAAAATATGATTCGACGAGGTGACACTGTAGTCTCGAAGAGTGGAACTAGTAGAATAGTCGAAGATATAGTGATGAGCCCTGATGTAGAAGGAGGAGGTGCTATCGTTTTTACAACAACCAAAGCTGGCAAAACATTTCCTGAAAGATTAACTTTTCATCAATTCCTAGATGGTAAACGCTCTATTGCTCACATAGAGAAAGCTAGCAAATATTATTGAAACTTTTTTTATTCTTATAATATATAAACAATGTCTTTAACTGACGAAATTCATTTTCATGCCAAAGCCGGCAACGGTGGTATTGGTGTTGTCCGCTGGAGGCATGAGAAAGGGAAAGAATTTGCTGGTGCCGCTGGAGGTAACGGTGGTCGTGGTGGAGATATATATATCCGCGCTGTCCGTGACATAAGCGTCATGTCTCGCTATAAGACCGTTAAGAAATTCGAAAGCCAAAAAGGTCAAGATGGGATGAATTGGAGCATGCAAGGGAAGTCTGGTGAGGATCTTTTCATAGATCTACCGATAGGCTCTGTTGTGAAGAATCTAGAAACTGGACGTACAGTTGAGCTACTAGAAGAAGGTCAAGAGTCAAAGATTTTACATGGTGGTAAAGGCGGTTTGGGCAATGAACATTTCAAGGCTTCTACAAATGTTAAGCCCGAGCAGTCAACTCCAGGATATCCTGGTGAAGAGGCGGATTTTGTAGTGGAGTTGAACCTTATCGCTGATGCTGGTCTCATAGGTCTACCAAATGCAGGCAAGTCCAGTCTGCTCAACGCTCTCACACATGCTCATGCTAAGGTTGCGAGTTATGCTTTTACAACACTTGATCCAAACTTGGGAGCCTTGCATGGAGGTTATATCCTAGCTGATATTCCAGGACTTATTGAAGGTGCAGCAGAAGGAAAAGGTCTTGGTATACAGTTTCTGAAGCACGTGAAGAGGACGAAAGTTTTGATACATCTGATCTCTCTAGAAAATGATGCATTGGTGGCAGCTTACAAGACTGTCCGTGATGAACTCAAAAAATATGGTGAAGGATTGGCTGAAAAGCCAGAAATAATGATCTTATCTAAGACTGATACAGTGACTCAGAAAGTTGTCACAGCTGCTCACAAGAAGATGGAGAAATATTTGAAGAAAGATGAAGGAGGCAAGGTTATAGGTAAGATTTTCGAAGTCTCTGTCCTGGACGATGTTGCTATCAAGAAACTTGGGGAGGAGTTGGTGAAGATATTGTTAGCAGCAAATAAATAGTATTTTGCTTTTCTAACCCAATTTCTCAGTGAGAAGTTTTTTCACAAGATCTGGATTGGCGGCACCCCTCGTAGACTTCATAGCTTGACCGATCAGAAACTGTATAGAAGCGACCTTACCGGCCTTATATTCATCGACAGCCTTAGTGTTGTCGGCGATGACTTTATCTATGGTAGGGCCAATGTCAGCGGCGTCACTTTTTTGTAGTAAACCATTTTTCTCGGCTATGGTGCGAGCGGATATGGCACCTTTAGAATTATCAGAAATGCTAGCAGCAGTCTCTTTGATAAGTAGTGCTAGTGTGTCTTTGGCACCGCGTGAAGAAATCTCGCCAACAGCAATCATTGAGATAAGTTCAGCAAATGACGCTGGTGCTATGGCGGATTTTATATCAAAAATAGGGGAATCATCGGATGCCATATCCTTCTTTGATGTCTTCAAGAGCCCAAGATAATCAGTCAGTATATAGTTTATGACAAGCTTTACTCTCTTCTGGTCAGTTATTCCTAAGCCTTTGGATAATTCAGTAATTATGGATTCGAAATACTTGGCAAGTTCTGCATTTTCCACAAATACAGCCACCTCCTTATCTGTCATGCCATAGTCTTTATGGTATCTATCTCGCTTTTTCCATGGTAACTCCGGCATATCCTTGCTTAGATTTTCCACGCTGAACCCAGTTATTTCAGAGATCTTCATCTTTGGTATGTCTGGATCGGGGAAGTAACGATAGTCATGTGAACTCTCCTTGCTGCGTTGTGAGAACGTCTTCTGTTTGGTGTCATCCCAACCACGAGTCTCTTGGACGACTTTTTCTAGACCAGCTTTTTCAATGTCAGTCTTTGCTGATTCGAGTGCTTCCAATATGTCGCTCTGTCTTCGGATCTCATAAGCGATGGCGCGTTCTACCGAACGGAATGAATTCAAGTTCTTGACTTCAGTCTTTGTGCCAAATTTACCAGCAGATGTTGCTTCTGGAGTAGCAACAGAGATATTGGCTTCTACACGCATTTCACCTTTTTCCATGTTCGCTTCTCCGGCACCTAGGTATCTCAAAAGTAATTGCAATTCTTTTGCAAAGCGCACGGCTGTCTCCGCATCGTGTATGACCGGTTTTGTAACTAGCTCCATAAGTGGCACACCCGCACGATTGAAATTGACCAAGCTTTTCTCGTGCTGGTCATGAGTGGACTGAGCGGTATCTTCTTCGAGGTGAATACGTTCGAGTTTTACACCAGCAAGTTCGCCGTTTGATATGAGAGGGAATTTGAATTGACTGATCTGATAACCCTTTGGTATATCTGGATAAAAGTAGTTTTTACGATCCCATTCGGTGAAGTCTGCCAAATCACCCACAACAGCTAGACCCATCTTGAGGACATGTTTAATAGCCTGTTTGTTCAATACTGGTAAAGTTCCAGGATGACCCATACAAATAGGGCATATGTTCTCATTTGGTTTTTCTTCGTCAGGATTGTTCCTGCACGAACAGAACATCTTTGAGGCCGTTTTCAGCTCAGCGTGTATCTCAAGGCCGATAGTCGGTACGTATTTTGTCTTAGTTTCCATGGGCTTTATATTAGCATAAAGGAGTGGTATTATGGCAGTACATTAGTCATTAATATAAAACAATATGAATCCAAACAATGAGTCAATGGATACGACTGTAATGAAGCCACAAGAACAACAGAGAAATCAGATAATAGATATTTTAAAGATGGGTGGTATAGAGAATATTAGCCCAACTACAGCAGATACCTTAATGAGAGGTGTCGGGGTTAATCAAAAAGATCAAATCGCTATCATGGCCGCACTTGATAATTGGTCAAAGTCTACTACTGAAGCTGAGATGCAAATAATTGCAAATGAGCTTGCTGAGGTTGTAAAGAAAGGACAGTATCTACATTTGGAGGATTAAAGGCATTCTTTATATCTTGACTTTTTAGCTTAAAATGCTATCCTACTGGCTACGTAAGTTTCTCGTCCTTACCGTTAGCATAACGTACGAGAGTTCCGCTTAAGCGTAAGCTTTCGTAGGTTCTCGTAAGAGACTGACAAAGTGATCGTTGTGCGGGTAAAGAAGAAAATGTCAAAAAGACTTTTCATCGGTAGCGTTGCATGGGCAACCACATCTGACAGCTTGAAGAAGCACTTCGAGCAAGTCGGTGCAGTGGAAGAGGCTAACATCTTGACTGACAAGATGACTGGTCGTTCACGTGGCTTCGGCTTCGTGACCATGTCAAATGATGCTGATGCCGATACAGCTGTTTCAAAGCTGAATGGCAGTGAGCTCGATGGTCGCAAGATCGTCGTATCAGAAGCTCGTCCAAAGACAGACCGCGTATAAGCAATTATACTCGGCTGTGTTTGCAAAAAATCCGCTGTCGCAAGACGGTGGATTTTTTGTTCGGATTATAAATAACTTTCGCGATGGCTTGAGATTTGCTACAATGCCTCCATGGCAAAAAATCATTATAAGGGCAATTTATCTGGTGCGGTTGATCATGATACTTTTTTTACTAGAAAGCACATACATGATAAGGATATAGCTTCACATCTGGAGCGTATACATCACGAGTTCGAAGGTGGCTTTCATTTTCTACAGAAATACCCAAAGTCAGTTACCATATTTGGATCTTCCATGCTTCCTCTAGATAGTGAGCCATGTAAGACGGCTGAAGCATTGTCTGGTGCCATAGTACGCGATCTTAAATATGCTGTTATCACCGGAGGCGGGCCCGGTATTATGGAAGCATGTAGTAAGGGAGCCAAAGAAGCTGGAGGACAAGCTGTTGGTCTGAATATCAGCTTGCCACACGAACACGGTGCAAACAGTTACACAACTGACCACATGAAATTCGCTTACTTTTTCTCTCGCAAAACCATGCTTACTTTTGCTGCAGAAGCATACATTTTCTTTCCTGGAGGCTTCGGGACATTCGATGAGCTTTTCAGTATCCTTACTCTTATCCAGACAGGGAAGATCCCATATGTACCCATAATCCTTTTCGGTTCAGCTTTCTGGAATCCGATCATTGAGAATCTAAACGAATTGATGTTAAATGAGTACAAGACCATTGAACCTGGTGATTTTGATCTATGCAAGATATCTGATTCTATAGACGATACGATTGATATTATCCGCAAAGCACCTGTATCTGAGTGGTGGAGGATCATCAATTAATGAAATTCACTATACAAGCTAAAGTGCCCGGCAAGTTGGCTCGCGCTGGTACTATACATACTGCACATGGCGATATAGAGACGCCGGCCTTTATTCCTGTTGGTACGAAAGCGACATTGAAAGCGCTTGCTCCGGAACAAGTGCGCGACTTAGTTGGCGCAGAAGCTGTACTAGCGAATACGTATCATCTGTATTTACAGCCAGGCACAGAAATCTTAAAAAAATGTGGAGGTCTCCACAAGTTTATGAATTGGTCAGGTCCGACTTTTACCGACTCTGGTGGTTTTCAAGCTTTTTCACTCGGTGCGGCTTGGGGTACAAGTATTAGTAAGTTAGCAAGTGGTGGTTTAGAAGAAGTTGCGATAAATCCATCGATAACCTGCGTAACTCGCTCCGCTGCGCTACGCTCAGACAGTCCCCGGTCATCTCAAGATTCATCGCAACTTCTTTCTAATGAACAACCGTTTAATCACGCCGCGCTCGCAAAAGTCGACGATGATGGCGTCACCTTCAAATCCATCATAGATGGCTCCACTCACCGTTTTACTCCAGAAGTTTCTATGGATATACAACGCGATATTGGTGCGGATATTATTTTTGCTTTTGATGAATGTGCTGCACCAAACGCTGACTATGAATACCAGAAGAAAGCTATGAATAGAACACATGAATGGGCTAAGAGGTGTTTGGTCGAACATAAGAAGAATCAGACGACAGCTCTTGCTAGTGATAATTCATACGTAAAAGGACAGGCCCTCCTGGGTATTGTTCAAGGTGGTCGTCATGAAGACTTACGTAGAGAAAGTGCGCGTGCGATTGGCTCAATGAAAATTAAGGATTCTACTGGAAGAGGCGATATAGAATTCGATGGTTTTGGTATCGGTGGTTCCTTTGATAAGGGTGATGTTGGCACCGCAGTACGCTGGGTCAATGAAGAGCTTCCAGAAGATAAACCACGACACCTTCTTGGTATAGGTGAGCCTATGGATCTTATTTTGGGTATTGAAAATGGGGTAGACACCTTCGATTGTGTGGCGCCGACACGTATTGCTAGAAATGGCGCGGTCTATTCAAGTCAAGGTCGTCTCAATCTTTTTAACGCTGAATTCATCTCTGATACAGGACCACTAGATCCAGAGTGTGAATGTTATACATGCAAAAATTATTCTAGGTGCTATCTAGCGCACTTATGTCGCGCGAAGGAGATGTTGTCAGCGACTTTGCTTTCTATTCACAACCTTTATTTTTTGGTGAATATGGTCAAGAAGCTACGTCAGGCTATTATTGAAGGAAATTTTGAGAAGGTGAAGGAGGAGACGATGAAGATGATAATGTAGACGATCCAGGACTATCAGAAATAAGTAGATATTGATTCCTTCTAGATCTCCCTCGGCTTATATTCCGCCGGCGCCTTCTCTAACCACCAAGTCAATTGTTCTCTAGTCAGCAGTCCTTCTTGTGCACCTATGAACTGTGCTACCGACATAGGGTTTATAGGAGCCCAGACTAGGGCTTCTAGAGGTGGTCTACCTAGGGCTAAAGCGGTGACAAAGGTGGATGCCCAAGCATCGCCGCAACCAGTTCTTTCGTATGGAGGTTTCGGGTCTGGATACATTGGCATAAAGTAATAGTGGTCACCATCGAACAGGTAGGCGCCATTTGTACCATCAGTTATGGCGACGAGTTCTGGACCGTAAGAAGCAAGTTTTTTCAGAAGAGCTTTTATGTCGCGGTTATCTGTCTGTAGTATTGTCTGAGCTTCTTCCAAGTTTACTATGAAGAGTTCGGTGCGAGCATATATACGCTTCAGCTCATCAACTCCAAGGCTGATTTGGAATGTTCCAGGCTGGAAGGCGAGCTTAACGTTAGGATGTTCATCTAGATAGTCGGCTATCTCACTATGGTACATCCTGGTATTTGGTGGTAGTGAAGTGAGATATATCCACTTCGGTTCTTGGAATTTAGGAAGCTTGTACTCGTACTCAATATGATTTATCAATATAGTCCTATCGGTGTCATACCATAGTACGAAATGATAATTGCTAGGTTTATTTTTGTTGATCTTAACATTGGACGTTTCAACTTTGTCTTTCTTCAGCTCCACTAAACAGTCTCTACCGTTTTGATCATCACCAAGGTTAGACAATAGAGCGCTGTGCAGTCCTAACCTAGCAGCAGATACCGCAGCATTGGCTGCATTGCCGACAGCCTTGACGACAGTCACTGATTCGAAAGGTATTTTGGCTCCAAATGGCATACAGATCTCTTCACCATACTTGTCTACGGTGCAGTGTATGTGGGGATCTTTCAAGTGAATGAAAGCGTCGGTCGTTGTGTCGCCTATAGAGATTATATCAATCGGTTTGCCGAACATGCATGGATTATACCATGTCCATATTTATTAACATGCTGTATAATATCCACATGACATTACGTGAACATGTGAAATCGGCCTTAGCGAAGAAGGTAGCCGTCGGGCATTTCAATGTATCTACTCTGGATGGTATATGGGCTATAGCTGACGCTGCACGTGAGCTTAAGGTTCCAGTTATAGTTGGAGTCTCAGAGGGTGAACGTGATTATGTTGGAGTACGTGAGGCTGCCTCTATTGTAAAGTCTATCCGTGAAGAGCGTGGCCAAGAGATTTTCCTAAACGCAGATCATACTTACTCTTTTGATCGAGTGAAAGAGGCGATAGAGGCTGGGTTTGATATGGTCATATTTGACGGAGCTCAGCTTTCACTAGAGGAAAATATTCGCGTGACGAAACAATGTGTGGAGTACGCGAAGCAGGTCATAGAAACTTCCAAGAATTCTGGTTCCCCTCGAGATATTTTGGTAGAAGGCGAGCTTGGATTTATCGGTACTTCCTCGAAACTCTTAGACGTTATCCCAGCTGGTGCTGCTGTAGGAGATGCAATGCTCACCAAGCCTGAAGATGCTGTCAAATATGCGAAAGAGACTGGCATAGACATGTTGGCTCCAGCGGTTGGAAATATCCATGGTATGGTTCGTGGTGGTGAACCAGCCTTGAATACAAAAAGGGTTGGTGAGATATCAAAAGCTGTCGGAATTCCTCTAGTTTTGCATGGCGCTTCTGGAAATACTGCTCTAGATATACAGAATTCTATAAAGAATGGCGTTGCTATAGTCCATGTAAATACTGAACTCCGTGTGGCATATCGCAGTGGTCTTATGAAATCTCTATCTGAGAATCAAGATGAAGTCGCACCATATAAGTTCTTGAAGCCAGCCAAGCTGGCTATGCAGAAAGTTGTAGAAGAGAAGTTGCGTATTTTTAACAGGCTCTAGAGTTTGTAGCAAATTATTTATATTAAGCTGAATAAGCCCAATGAATAGGAGAGTCTTTATAACTAGAAAAATTCCAGAGCTTGGTGTGACCATACTCAAAGCCAATGGCTGTGAAGTCGACGTCAGTCAGCTTGATCGACCATTAACAAAAGCTGAACTTATTGCAGTTTTGAAATCTAAGCAATATGACGCCGTCTTAACTTTACTTACAGACAAGATAGATGTTGAAGTCATGGACGCAGCTCATTCAGTGAAGATCTTCGCTAACTATACGATCGGTTTCGACAACCTTGATGTTGTCGAAGGGAAGAAGCGTGGTGTTTATATGACTAATGCACCGGGTGGTGGAGCTGACAGGGTCGCTGAACATGCCTGGGCTCTTTTGTTGGCACTTACGTGTCGCGTCGTCGAGGGTGATCGCTTTGTCAAATCTGGTAAATATGCTGGTTGGGATCCTATGCTTCTACCTGGTATAAAAATAGCCGGTAAGACTCTTGGGTTGATAGGTGCTGGATGTATCGGTACAGAAGTAGCTCACATTGCTTCAAAAGGCTTTGGTATGCGTATTGCTTATCATGACATTGTCCGCAATCAGAAAATAGAAAGTCTTCACAATGCGACGTATTGGCCGACCATGGAGGATGTCTTGAAACAAGCCGATGTTGTCTCTCTGCATGTACCACTGACACCAGAAACGAAACATTTTATGTGTGAAGAACATTTCAAGATTATGAAACAAGGTTCGTATCTTATAAATACATCACGGGGTCCAGTTATAGATGAATCGGCCTTAGTTACAGCTTTGAGAAATGGCACCATAGCAGGTGCCGGACTTGATGTTTTCGAAAATGAACCACAACTTGCTTCCGGTTTAGCCGATCTGCCAAATGTTGTCTTGACTCCCCATATCGCTTCGGCTTCTATCG
This sequence comes from uncultured bacterium, assembly GCA_903870315.1. GTDB lineage: Bacteria > Patescibacteriota > Minisyncoccia > Phycocordibacterales > PALSA-1337 > C7867-002. The sequence goes on from CAIQCJ010000028.1 coordinate 31,181, forward strand.
ACTCACGTGATGATATGGCTCGTATATCAGCACAGAATATTGTGGATGTTTTGGTTGGAGATGGTGTAAGCAGTGGCGGGATTAAACCGCGAAACTTGGTTTGGCCAGTCTAGTAAAGCCCGATACAACCCATTGCGTGTTTCTGAGACTTGTGTATAATAGTCCGCATGCTTACATTGGCTATAGAGAAGAGAGAAAAGACAGGAAAGCTAGATGGCGTACGCGCATCTGGTAAGATTCCAGCAGTTTATTATGGTCCAAAAGAGGCCAGTACTAACGCCGCTGTATCAAATATCGACTTCAAGAAAGTCTGGAAAAAGGCTGGTGAATCCTCAGTTATCATCTTGAAAGACGAAAAAGGTACAGAACATGAAGCTCTCATACACGAAGTAGATGTTCACCCTTTGAGTGGAGAACCTCGTCATGTGGATTTTTATATTATTGAAAAAGGCAAGAAGATCGAAGTTTCTGTTCCTATCATCTTTGCTGGTATTGCTCCAGCTGTGAAGGATCTTGGCGGTATCTTGGTCAAGGTTCATCGTGAACTCAAGATTGAAGCTGCTCCTCGCGATCTTCCACATGAAGTCTCTGCTGATATCACGAAGCTTGTCACTCTTACAGACGTTATCAAGGCTAAGGATATAGTTTTGTCAGCTGGTGTCGACCTTAAGATCAACCCAGAAGATGTTATCGCTTCTATCGCTGAAGCCAAGGAAGAAGTTGTCGAGGCTCCAGAAGCTATAGATATGACTTCTATCGAAGTCGAAGCCAAGGGTAAGGAAGTGAAGGAAGGTGAAGAGGGCGCCGCTCCTACCGGTAAGGCCGATGCTAAGGGTGGTGATAAGAAAGTCGATAGTAAGAAATAATCTCTGGTCGCTAACTACAACATTTAAATCGTAAAAAGAAAGAGCGCCAAACGGCGCTTTTTTGGTATAATGATAGTCATGGTTTACTTCAAAAAGCCAATTCTAAGTATGATCGCAGTGGCATTTTTTGTCTTTGTTGTTCATATAGGATATGTCAGTGCACAGATCATCAAGTGTGATACATCAGCAGAGAAGGTGGCTTGTCAGAATGCATTGAACCAAGTCAACGCTGAACTAAATCAAGCCAATGCAGCCCTTGCTACTGCTCAAGCAAAGAGCTCGTCTCTCACCAATGATATCGCAGTCTTGCAGGCTAAGGTCAAGGCTGCTGAGCTTGATATAAAGGCCAAGAACCTTCTTATCTTGACTCTTGGTAATGATATAGCCAGCAGACAAAGTCATATCGACGATTTAGAAAGTCATATAAATAAAGGCAAGGATTCCCTGGCTGATCTTATGCGCAAGATGGGTGAGCTCGATACTTATTCTATGCCGGAAGTGCTTTTGTCCAAGTCGAGCATCTCCGGCTTTTTTACTGATGTGGATACATTTCAATCCATACAAGATGGTCTACAGAGAACATTTTATCAGCTTCAGAGTGATCAGGCCTCGACTACTGTAGAGAAAGACTCTCTAACAAAAAGACAAAATACAGAGATAGATGCGCGTTATGCTATACAACAACAACAAGCTTCCATACAAAGAGATCAAGCCGAACAAAAGCAGCTTTTGTCTATAAGTAAAAAGGATGAAAAGGCTTATACCGATCTTGTAACTGCTAAATCTGCTTTTGCAGCTCAGATAAAGGCTGCACTGTTCCCGTTGGCTGGTGGAGGAAAAGCTATACCATTTGGAACAGCTTTCCAATACGCACAAGTTGTCGCACAGAAGACTGGTGTGCAACCAGCTTTCTTGCTAGCACTTTTGACTCAGGAGACTAATCTTGGTGGTAATGTCGGTACTTGTTATCTAGGTAACACTTCAAACGGTAGTGGTGTAAATGTAAGAACTGGTGTTCCTGTTGCCAAAGTCATGAATCCTACACGTGATGTGCCACCATTCATATCTATAGTAAAAGGTCTTGGTTATGATCCATATAAGGCGGTAGTCTCGTGTCCTCAGTCTATAGGTTGGGGTGGTGGTATGGGTCCTGCACAATTTATCGCTTCAACCTGGGTACTATTCGAAGATCGTGTAGCTTCGGTGCTTGGTATATCTGGCACACCTAGTCCATGGGACCCACAAGCGGCTTTTATGGCTGCTGGTATATATCTTTCTGATCTTGGAGCAGGTTCACCTAGTTATTCCGCACAAAAGACTGCTGCTTGTAAATATTATTCTGGTCGTGCCTGCGGATATGTCTCCGGAGCTACTAGTTATGCCAACAGTGTCTTGTCGCTGGCGTATACTTCATCTAATAGTGTCCAGTCTAAGATAAATGCCTTACAGGGTTTGCGATGATAAAGTCTTTTGGATATAAAGTTATTCTTATCCCCACCCACCTCTATTTGCTCACAGTATGCGGGGGGGGTATACTTACCTGTATATCAACCTCTTAACATCTCCCATATGTCCTTTCTCCATATACACACCAACACCAAGAAGACTAAGCATACTTCTCCATCTA
>CAIQCJ010000029.1 GCA_903870315.1 uncultured bacterium
GTCCCCGAAATCTACCAAAACGCCAAGCAAAATGCGGGCAGGGCGACAGGAGGGGTCTGGGGAGGAATGTCGCCCTGCCCTCAATCTGTGGTTTGCGACGACACGATTCCGCTTACGGAAACCGACTTCAGTTTTTTGCGGAGAGGGAGGGATTTGAACCCTCGAGGAGCTTGCGCCCCCGCCGCTTTTCGAGAGCGGTGCCTTCGACCACTCAGCCACCTCTCCAGGAAGCCATGCTGTCTATAAGCCGTTTTACAATATCATAAAACGTCTTCACTTTCAGCTTTTTGCCATTTTCTGAAAAAATGTTATATTGCTACTGGTCTACATTGGTTGTATTGTGCACGTATATGGCCCTATCGTCTAATGGTTAGGACAACGGGTTTTCAATCCGTTAACCGGGGTTCGACTCCCCGTAGGGCTACAGTGGAAGTTGATGTTGTCGGACATCGTGTGAAGTATGATAAGAAAAAAGAAATTCGCTATCTTGATAGCCGTGTTTGTGCTTGTAGTAGTCTGTGTTTTTGTTATATGGTCGAATAGGGTTTTCGGCCTACTTGGTGTAGCTCCTGATGAAGTAAATATAAGTCCGGATGCATATTATCCTATAACTTATGTCGTCGATGGCGACACATTCAAAGTCGACGTTGGCGGTTCGGATGAGTCTTATACTAAATGGTCACCTCATCTAACTCCGAAAATCATCACCATACGTGTTCTCGGTATTAACACTCCAGAGACGGTCGATCCTCGAAAGCCTGTGGAATGTTATGGATCAGAAGCCTCTGCTCTAGCTAAGGATTTATTAAATGGTCACAAGGTCAAGTTGATCTTCAATCCAAATAGGGAACTCAAAGACAAATATGATCGTTATTTGGCTTATGTCTATCGTGATGACGGCCTATTTTACAACGAGATTATGATTAAGGAAGGTTTTGCCAGAGAATATACTTATGGTTTAGCTTATTCTATGCAAAAGGAATTTCGTGTAGCCGAGGCTTTGGCACAGAAAAATAAGCTAGGCCTTTGGGGTGCTTGTGTGAAAGCGAAGTGAGGTATCTGGTTATGAAGCCGCGTCTGTTTACCAGAGGCTTTATGGTAGCTATGTATGTAGATAAAGGTATATATCTTCTATAGCCTTGACCGCGTCTCCAGCAGCGATATTATTTTGATGGTATAAGCCGTCAGTACAGTCGCCGGCTGACCAGATGCCGTCTGTGTTCGTACGCTGGTTACGAGAGTCTGTAACTACGTGATTTGTCTGGTCTAGTTTTATAAGATCTTTTGCGAAGACTGTATTGGGAATGGCACCTATTTCCACAAATATACCGGTTGTATTTATTACGATGTCTTTTTTGCTGGTTATATCTGTGTATGTAATAGAAGTTACGAATTTATTACCAGTTACTTCTTTTGGTATTGCGTTGGTGATAATATTCATCTTTGGATTTTTACTGACTGTTTCTATGGTTCCAGGATCAGCTTTGAAGATTGAACTTCTATTTAATAAGGTAACACTCTTACAATACGCCAGTAGTTGAGCAGCACTCTCGAAGGCAGCATTACCCCCACCAATAACGACTACGTCTTGGTCAGCATATATAGGTCCATCACAAGTTGCACAATAGGTGAGTCCTTTGTGTTCGAATTCTTTTGCACCTTTTATCTCAAGCTGACGACGGCCGCTACCGCTAGCTATGAGTATTGTGCGTGCCTTGTATGTATTTTTGGTTGAGCACCCGATTGTCTTTATTGAAAATGAATCGCCAGTGCTAGTCTTGTCTTTTGGTCGGCTGAGCTCGATACATGATTCTCCATTTTTGAAAGTAAGGATTTCGGCACCACTAACCGGATCTTTTGCGTAAGCCCTGGCGTGCATTTCCAAGTTCTTAGAAAGTTCGACACCAGATATGGCTATAGTTCCAACCCAATTTTCTATCTTCTCAGAAACTGAGCTTTGGCCGACCCAGTCTTTCGCGATAACTATTGTGCGTAGGCGCTTACGAGCAGCATAAACAGCTGCCGCTGCTCCAGCTGGTCCGCCACCAATAATAGCTAGGTCGTAAGTCATGATGTATGTATTGTAGCAAATAAAAATAACTCCCTCACTATTTCAACCTAGATCTCCTCAAGAATGCTGGTACAGCACCCCAATCATCGTCATCATCAACAGGTTTGGCAGCTGGAGCTGGTGTAGCGGGCTTCTTTATATCGACAACTTTTTCGGCAGGACCAGAACTGGAATTATCACGCTTTGCTTCTGGTGCTGAATGGAAGATTTTGCCTTTTTCTTTTTCACCACTTCTTCCGATAGAAGTTATGGTTGTATCACCGAGCGACATACTAGAAGGTCTAGCCGGAGCAGTATTACCTTCAGGAAAACCAGTAGCGATAACTGTAATCTTGATCTCATTTTTCTTAAGCTTATCGTCACGGACTGTACCGAAGATAATCTTAGCTTCAGGATCGATAGACTCGGTGATGACCTTAGCGGCGTCTTGGATCTCGAACATGGTGAGATCTTCACCACCAGCAATCGAGAAGAGGACACCCTTAGAACCGGTGATGGAAACATCGAGAAGTGGTGAGTTGATGGCAGCTTTGGCGGCTTCGATGGCACGATTTTCACCGATAGCTGTACCTATACCCATAAGTGCTGAGCCAGCATTTTCCATGACTGTACGGATATCTGCGAAGTCGATGTTGATGATACCTGGTGTGGTTATAAGATCTGAGATACCTTCAACAGCATGACGGAGTATTTCATCACACATAGAGAAGGCATTTTTGACTGTGGTGCCTTTGTCTATAGCTGAGAGAAGACGATCGTTAGGTATGACGATGATAGCGTCGACCTCTTTCTTGAGTTCATCTAGTCCTGCTTCTGCTATGCGGCCACGCTGACGCCCTTCGAAGAAGAAGGGCTTTGTGACCACAGCAACCGTGAGACAACCAAGTTCTTTTGCAATACGTGCAACCATAGGAGAAGCACCACTGCCTGTACCACCACCTTCACCACAAGTCACGAAGACCATGTCTGCACCTTTGATAGCGTCTTGTATCTCATCTCGAGTCTCTTCTACTGCGCGCCGACCGAGGTCGGCGTTCATACCAGTACCTAGACCGCGCGTTAGATTTTTACCGATGTGGATACGTTTCTTTGCTAGAGATCTGTGTAAGTCTTGCGAGTCTGTATTTATAGTTATAAAATCAACGCCTTTAACCTTGCTGTTGATCATGTGGTTCACTGCATTGCCTCCGGATCCTCCTACTCCTAGGACTTTTATACGTGCGAAAGCTTCGATATCTGGGGTTATGTTAGGCATATATGGATGAATATTCTATACAAATAATAAAAATATGACTGGGTAGTTATGTACGCTGTATATTACCACAGAGTAGAGAGGATACAAGGCCTTTTTATATACAACAAAAAGTGTTCTAATTATCTTATCCTTTGTAAGAAAATATATTTTATTACAACCATTTCAACAATGTGAACAAGGTTACTATAGTCACGACGATCTCCGCGTAGAAAGTCCAATATTTGAAATATTTTTGTGTTATAAATCTCCAATAATATGGGATAGTTCCAGGATGTCCTTCTATGAAAGAATCTGGCGTTTCCAATAAGCGGAATTTTTTATTGGTCAATGGCCACAACCAGATAACTCCATGCTCTATAGAATCCAAGATGAAGTGGCTCCAAGTTCCAGCCAAGATAATCCAACCTACATATTGTGTGAATGAAGAACCAGCCACATATCCAGAAGTCACAATGACCAAACTGACAGCAAGCCAGAAAGAAGGAGCATGAGTAAAGTATTCTCGGTGGTCTATGAGATGTTTCTCATCACGTCTCTGCTCAAAATAATCTCTGATGAGGTCTATGTCTGGTAATTCTCCAGCTAATGTCCCGATAATCAAAAGTACGTTTAATTGTTCATGAGTAAAAACGCCGTTAGAACCGGCATGAGTTATGCTCACGAGAGCCAATGTTACCAAATATCCTCCTGCCAAATGTCCTGGTAAAACCATAGTTTTTATATGTGCGCGCCATTGAGTTGGCGCTTTTTTATTATGGCAAAAACTTAGCAAACCAGCGTCTGGTTGCACGTAGAGCATTCTTCAAGAACTGGACTGAGGTATCTATTTCAGGACCTTCTTCGGTGTACAATCCCCATATACAGAGTCCATAAGCAACAGCCCAAGTAGCATCTCGGAAAGAAGATGAGCCATTTGTGATACCGATAGTACCTATACGTGCTGGAAGTTTGAGTGCGACTTTACCCATAGTGTCTATGGCGTTGAGTCCTGAACCACCACCAGTGATGACTATACCAGCTGGTAGGAGACCGTTTCTTCCAATCCTTTTCAAGTGGACTTCTATTAACTCGAAAATGTCAGACAGACGTGCGGCGATAATCTCTTCTAGTTTCTTTCGTGGATATGAACTTCCAGTGATGGCGCCAACCTTGATCTGTTCAGCTTCTTCGAGTGGTACTTTCAGTCCAAGAGCGATATCATTCGTGATATCAGTAGAGCCTATAGGGAACACTTCTAGTGAAGTGGGTATGTTATTTTCGAAGACGGCGATAGAGACTGTTTCAGAACCGATATTGGCAAGCACACAGCCTGCGACTTTTTGTGATTTGGTCAATGTAACAAAGCCTGCAGCGACCGGTGCTGCCATGATATCCTCGACTTTTATACCAGCTTCATTGACGGCTTGTATGAGATCTGCGACATGATGATCGAGACAGGTGATAAAGAGAGTTTTGCGTTCGAGTTTGTTTCCAGTGAGTCCGACAGGAGTTCCTAATGTTGGTACGCCGTCTATCTTATACTGAAGCGGTATATCGTATATGATGCGTCTGTTGGCTTTTGCGGTGTGCGGTATATCCTGTTCACTTTGCTCGTCGATCTTCTTCATATCAAGATCTGTTATCTCAGCATCAGCACGCGAAGTTATGAGAGTGCTGTTTACTACAGTACTAGCAAGTCCTATGCCACCAACTCCTATGAAAGCTTGTTTGATCTTGACGCCAGCTTTTTCTTCGGCGGACAGGACGGCGTGTCTTATACTATCCGCGACGTCACGGACATTTGTAACATAGCCATGTCTTAGTCCACGGGATTCGGCCGTACCGATGCCGATGATTTTCGGCATGCCTTTTTCAGTCTTTTCTTTACCGTCAGCAATAACAACCTTTATACAGTATGTTCCCACGTCTATACCTGTGACTATTGTCCGTGCCATATTATTACTAATAATAACACAGCTCATACAGTCACGCACGATTGTGGATATGCGTGTATATTCTTTGTAGTGCCTATATTACACTCGAAATCTATTGCGCAATAAGATCTCCTCTCGTTCCATCTTCTTACTATGATCATAACCTGCGAGATGTACACATCCATGAATGAACAAAAAGTCTAAGAAATTTTCGAAAGAGCGATCGAATTTTTTGGCTTCTTTGCGTGCCTCTACTCTCGATATATATATCTCACCTTCATTTTCTGAAAGAGGGAAGCTCAGTATATCTGTTGGTTTGTTGATATTCCTGTAGATCAGATTGAGTTTGCGCATTCTGGCACTGGTCGCAAAAGAAAAAGATAGCGCATAGTCTTTTCCTAGCGCCATCTTTTTTATTTTCTTGAATTTTTCCGGCATCTTTGCGATTGTTTGCGCCATACACCCTCTACTTCACATGCTTGACTATCTACGCCTCTTTGTCTCTATAGGTGCCTTACCGAGCTTGATAAGCTCTGCCATAGCAGCTTTACGGTTCAATGACTTCAAAGTCTTGACCTTGATCTTATAGTGAGATTGTACGCGGCTATTGTAGCGAAGACTGCGCTTACGAGGTATAACGCCAGAACTCTGGACTTTTCGGCTGAAACGGCGAAGTATATTTACGCTTGTCTCGCCTGGATTGCGGCTTATTTCTACGTTTATCATTGTGGAGAGTATATTAGCACGTGTTTTTAAGGCGTGCAAGTTCTAGTGTTTTGATATTATTTCCAATGTTGTATCTCTATTCTCTTCATGTGCTTTGGCAGATCAGCTAGAGGTATAACATCTTGTGCGTGAGTATCCATCTTGCGGACTATCACCGTTTTTTCCATAGCCTCTCTTTTACCCATGACGATGACATAAGGGGTGTGATGCCTTTCGATATTTGAGACCTGTGCGCCGAGTCGATCTTTTGCCAATGATAAGAACAGAGGTATCTTTGCCAAGCGAAGTACTTCTATGATAGTTAATGACATTAGTTTTGACTCTGGACTGAGTTGCATGAACGACGCCAGCGGTTTTTTCGATTTTGCTAGGGGCTTTCGCAGGCCAGCGGTTTTATTTTTTATGAGAAGAGATATGCCTACTCCTTGGATGTCGCGCTTCATACCAGCACGCTTGGCTAGACCATTGTAGCGCACACCTATAGCAAGTATATGCTTACCTTCTCCGACTATAGTAAATATTGTCTCTGTACAATATCTTCGGTTACCTATAAGGCTGTTGTTTATGGAATAAGGTATATTCAATGCCTCTAGATATTCCAATACTTCTTCCAGGTGACGTCGGCTGGATTCGGTCAAGAAGTCTATAGCCTTTGGGGCGTCTTTATTTAGTTCCTTGCTGTCATCGCGATGAGAAGAGAGTAGGAGGAAAGGGTCCTTCTTCAGAAGCTGGCGACACTCCGGTGTCATGTTATTGATATGTTTGCGGTAATACGTGGTCAACTCTCGGTTGAACTTGGTTATAGAGTCACGATCTCCTATTGAGTTTATCTCAACCGAAATTTCTGTGTATTTTTCTTCTGCCAGCATCGCTCTTGCGGTCTGTATGAGAGTCGCTTCAGCAATACTTCCTGATGAACCAAGTATTTCTAGATCAGCATATCGAGGGCCACCTTTTTTGAGTGGACTTCTGCAAGTGTCTTTGTAGTACATCATGACAGGCTGATTGAAGTTGTGCATATTTTGTTCATGATACGTGCGTATGAAAGCGATCTTCTCTTCGGCATGAAGAGGGAACTTAGCATGGTTTTCTGTATCCTCGTCGACATAGTCTCCATCCAGGATATCTTTGGCGGCTTTTACATCGGCATCGTTTACGACCGGACTCTTCACTGGAGTAAATCCGTAGTAAAGAGCGATCTCACCTATCTTGTCCAAATGGTCATATGCTATGAATTTCGATTTCGATTTCGAGTTAGATGTCTTTTTGTTTTTTTTCATTTTTTTGAGACTTGCTTCGGTCTTTGTATTATCTACTAATAACTCGTCGATGACACCGATCTGTATTCACCAGGGAATATTGATAGTGCCGTTGGTGGCAACAGTCTTATAACAGGCCTTCCGGTGATGAATTTGGTATCCAATGGTCCCCAGACTCTCGAGTCGGCGCTCTGGGCCCGGTTGTCTCCCATGACGAAATATTGAGTGTCAGTGAGTGCAATCTGCATATTGTCATAAGATATATGATTTTTTGATATGTATGGTTCGGAAAGAGTCGTACTAACATCTTCTGTGCTTGTTGCTCCAGTTGCTACATTCTTCAGGATACTTACAACTCCTGATTTGATATTTATTATTTCACCAGGCAGACCGATTATGCGTTTTATGTAGTACACGCTTGGATCGTTTGGATATTGGAAAACTATTACGTCACCACGCTTAGGCTTTTCGAAGCGGTATGACAGACGATCTACCATCAGAAATTGTCCAGTAGAGAAAGTCGGATCCATAGATGCACCACTTACAATGAATGGTTCAGCTATAAAATAACGCACTGGTAATGCGATGACTACTGCTATGGCTATGACCCTGGTCCATTCCCAGACACCTTTCCAGAATATTTGGGAATTCATATTGAAGCCATTTTAGCATTTTTATGAGTTTGACACAATAGAATTTTTCGTGCGACAATTAAAAACTAATGAATGAGGTCATCAATATATTTCTTAATACATTACCAGTCTGGTTGATGATAGCTCTCATACCTATTCCTTTGGTCATATGGATTTGTAGCTATAAAGAGGTCTGTAGAAATATTGGGCAATATTCGATAACAACCTTGCACCTTGCGCCTTTCACCATTATACTTGTCCCATGCCATACATCATCGCTGGTTTAGGAAATCCTGGAGAAGAATACGTGAACACTCGCCACAATACTGGTAGAATAGTTTTGGAAGTTGTTGCCAAGGAGTGTGGTGCCGCTCATTCTATGCATGAAGGAGATGGATTTGTCTTCAATAAAAAACTCAATGCTTTTGTTGTCGAGACAAAGATCGGTAAAGAGCGTGTCACTTTCGTAGCGCCAGATACTTTCATGAATAATTCTGGAAAAGCGATTGCACCACTTGTAAAAAGTGTGAAGGCTGCTGAGAGACTTGTCGTTATTTATGATGATTTTAATCTACCACTAGGTCGTATAAAAATCTCTTTCAATAGAAGTTCTGGTGGTCACAATGGAGTCGAGTCGATCATCAAAGCTGTGAAGACGGAAGCTTTCGTGCGCATCCGTGTCGGTACCGCTCCAGAGAAAGCCAACGGTGATGCCAAAGTTCCTCATGGTGATGAAAAAGTCCTGAAGTTTATTTTGAGCAAGTTCAAGGAGGAAGAACTCAAAGTTTTGAAAAAAGTGGGGAAGCGCGTCGCTGAAGCTTTAGAAGTCCTTGTACGCGAAGGCCGCGAAAAGGCGATGAGTGTTTACAATGCTGGGTAATCCAGTCACGTGCAGATTAAATTTATAAGGCAGACAAATTTAAAACGGCGCTCTAAGATATAGAGCGCCGTTTTTACTTTATATGACTTGTGACAGAATTTACTTCGCTACAAATGAAAGTGCCAATTTCTGTTCCTTTGGATCAAACAAAGCGATCTTGAAACTATAAGTCTTACCAAGTTCCAAAGCCTTTTTGAGTTTTTCTTCAGAACCAAACTCTGTTATACGGACAAGTCCAGCAACACCTTCTTCTATGGAAGCGAGTGCACCATGGCGGTTAAACTTGATAATAACACCAGAGACTGTCTGATCCTTTTTATATTTCTTGGCAGCTTCTATCCATGGATTTGTCTTCAATTGTTTCAATGACAAAGATATTTTACCATCCTTGACTTCGATAATCTTGGCATGGATCTTTTGGCCAGTCTTCACAAATTGGCGAGGATCTTCGACAAGGCCCCAATCGATCTCAGATATGTGTACCAATCCCTCAAGGTTCTCTTCGAGCTTGACGAATACTCCAAAATCAACCACGCCGGTGACTGTACCGTTGACTTCATCTCCGACTTCGTATTTGCTAACTATCTTCTCTTTTTCTTTTTGTTCTGAACCCTTTTCAGAGAAGATGAGTTTTCCTTCCTTGGGATCGGCGGTGATGATAGATACACCTATGTGTGTACCAACAAGCTTCTTCAACTCATCTAGAATCTTGTCTTTGTCACCATCGGCGATACGAGGATAGTGCTCAGCCTTGAGCTGTGAAGCCGGGAGGAATCCCATGATACCTTGCCATTCAATAAGAAGACCACCTTTGTTGGCTTCTTTGACTGGAAGTTCGAGGACCTTCTTCTCTTTGATAGCTGTCTCAGCTTCGCTCCAGATAAGAGCGGTACGAGCTTCCTTGAGAGAAAGTTCGTAGTAACCATCTTTGTGAGCAGTGTCTACTATCTTGGCAGCAATGACGTCGCCAACATTGATCTTCTTGATAACGTCGCGAGCAGTCATGAATTCACGACCATATATGATACCAGTACCGAATGGTACCAAGTCTATATATACTGCTGACTTCTCAACGGCGATGACCGGACCTTCTACGAGATCACCTATGATTGGAGGATTCTTTGCACTCGACGTCAAAGTTCCCATGACAGTTGGCTTTTCTTCTACAACAACAGCCACCTTTCTTTTGGGTGAGTTTGATTTTGTGACTGTGGCCGACTTGCTAGACTTTTTCTTTGGCTCTTTTGTAGTATCTTCTGATGTATCTCTTGATGCTGTTTTGCTGTCTATTGTTGTATCTTCTGACTTCTTCGAACCATTGAGTGTTGCTTTCAATTTATTGAACATTTGTTTGACACGCTCCGCTTTTTAAAATAATAAGGCCAAGCCTGACGGTGTAAAGCCGTGAAATAGCTGGCATAAATTGCGGGATAACGCGAAATTGTTAATTTGACCGCCCTTTGAGGCCATTTGTAACCTCTGTAAATCTAACACATAACGTGCTATATTGTCCACATGACTACATATCAGTCAAACAATTCTAAAGTGATGTGTTTCGGAGCCATCGACGACCCTGTAACAACTTTTTTTGCTGGATTTTTGTCCAGTCGTGAACTGTTTAACTATATGAACTACTAATCTCTACGATTTCTACTACATCTTAAGTTATAGACAAATCCCGCTAGTTGGAGTTTACGGGTGCAACTCCCGTCAGATCCACAGGTAAAAGTGAATATAGACTTGGCTCGCCAACAATTTTCTGCTAAACTCAAACAATAAAATACTTACAATCATGATAATAACTTACCTTGGCGGAGAATTTGTGAAAGTTCAGTTTGGCGATACTATACTTGCTTTCAATCCTATATCGAAAGACTCATCTTTGAAGTCAGCAAAGTTTGGTGCAGATATAGTTTTGTCATCTCTCAATAATCCCGACATGAACGGCGCCGATCAAGTCACTTTCGGTGACAAGAAGCCATTTTCTATAACAGGTCCTGGTGAGTACGAAGTTCGCGGAGTTTTCATAAAAGGTCTTCCATCGGAATCAAATTATGATGGTGGGGCAACAGCTAGCAAAGATAAATTTATCAATACTATATATACAGTAGAGCTTGAGGGTATGAATATAACCTTCCTTGGCGGACTTAACCAAACAGATCTTCCAAAAGAGACAGATGAAGAGATCGATGATGTCGATATATTGTTTGTTCCTATCGGTGGAAACGGTGTTCTCGATGCTGCAAAAGCGTATAAGTTGGCTGTCTCGATGGAACCGAAGATTATCGTACCTATACATTATGGTGATCTTGGTGCCAAAGATGCTTTGAAGATTTTCTTGAAAGAAGCAGGGGAGAATCCAGCACCGACTTCTAAACTGACATTGAAGAAGAAAGATATAGAAGGTAAAGACGCAGAGGTTGTCATTCTGGAGAAGGAGTAGTATAGTTGAGTATATAAATAATCTAAGAAATATGTCTATCACAACATACGTAACCAATCTCAAGAGTAAGCCCGAACATGTCCGTAAGCATATCGCTCTCTGGGCATCTGTCGGTATCACAGTAGTTATCTTCTTGTTCTGGTTGGCCGCTACCACAGGAGTCACATCTTCAGCTACCAGTTCTGCAACAACAGCGGTCGCTCAAGTAGTAGACAAAGCCGGTACCCCGTCACAATCTCTAGTCGCCGGAGTCGGCGCTATATTCACAGACATCAAGGATCTTATATTTACTCCAAAGAAGATAACTTATTCTTCTGTTGAGGTTAGGCCTGGGAAGTAGTCTCCACACTTTTTTCAAGTGACTTTCATACTCATATTTGCTATAATTAGCTGGTAATAGGCTGAACGCCTTTTTAATTTCGCGAGCAATTTAGACATATTTTTCGAACGAATTTTAGCTACCAATGCCAAAAAATAACGACAAAAAAACAAGCAAAAATGACGCAGCAGAACCTGCGCCTATTTCAGCTAGAGCTGCAGGTGCAGGCGTTATAAATCGCAGTATCACAACAGAGATGCGTGAGTCATTCCTCGACTATGCCATGTCTGTTATCACAGACCGCGCACTTCCAGATGTTCGAGATGGACTCAAACCTGTGCATCGCCGCATTCTCTACGCCATGCATGAGAAGGGTCTAACATATCAATCAAAATTCCGTAAGTCGGCCGTTCCGGTTGCTGATGCGATGGGAAATTATCACCCTCATGGAGATGTTGCAATCTACGACTCTTTAGTAAAGATGGCGCAACCATTTACTATGCGCAATCCACTCATTCAAGGTCAAGGTAACTTTGGTACTGTCGACGGTGATCCAGCTGCTGCTATGCGTTATACGGAAGCTCGCATGTCACGTCTATCGAGCGAACTGTTACGCGACATTGGAAAAAATACTGTCGATTTTCGTCCAAACTATGATGGTACAAAGAAAGAGCCAGTTGTTCTTCCAACTGCAGTTCCAAACCTTCTTTTGAACGGTACACTTGGTATCGCCGTCGGTATGGCGACAAATATTCCTCCCCACAACCTTCGTGAGGTCGTTGATGCCACGACACACATGATCGACAACCCAGATGCAACAGCTGAGGATATTTTTACTTTCATAAAAGGACCAGATTTTCCACTTGGAGCTGTTGCTTATGGTGAGAAAGACATCCGTCACGCATATACCACCGGTCGTGGGAGTATCACTGTTCGTGGTGAGGCTGAGATTGTGGAAGACAAGAAAGGTCAATTCCAGATCATCATCACCTCGATCCCATTTCGTGTAAATAAGTCTGAACTCATCATCAAGATTGCAGATCTTGTTCGTGACAAGGTTATAGAAGGCGTCCGTGCTCTTCGTGATGAATCTGACAAAGACATACGCATCGCTATAGACTTGAAGCAAGGTTCATTCCCAGAGAAAGTCCTGAACCTTATCTACAAGCACACTCAACTCGAAGAGGCATTCCATGTAAACATGGTGGCTCTTGTAGACGGCGTTCCTCATACGCTTTCCATGAAGACTATTCTAGAGGAATTTGTCGATCATCGTATAGAGGTTATTCGTCGTCGTACCCAATTCGACTTGACTGCCGCTGAAGACAGAGAGCACATCTTGCTTGGTTTGAAGAAAGCCTTGGATCATATTGACGAGATTATCACTCTCATACGTGCTTCCAAAGATGGCATAGAAGCTCATGCTAATCTGATGAAGAAGTTCAAGTTTAGTGATCGTCAGGCCACAGCTATTTGTGAAATGCGTTTAGTTAAGCTTGCTGGCCTCGAACGTAAGAAAGTTCTCGATGAACTCAAGGCTGTAGAAGAACTTATTGCAGATCTCAAGAGTATTTTGGCAAGTGATAAACGCGTTCGCTCTATTATCAAGGCTGAATTAGCAGAGATAAAAGAAAGATATGGCAATGACCGTCGTACCAGGATAGTCAAACACGGTGTGAAGGAGTTTAGCGCCGAAGATCTTATAGCCGATGAAGAATCTGTACTTGTTCTGACCAAAGGTGGTTATATCAAGCGTACCGATCCTTCTGAATATCGCAAACAGAAACGGGGTGGTGTTGGAGTTGTAGATCTAGATACGAAAGAAGAGGATTTTATCACGCACCTTATATACGCCTCTACTCACAACGACCTACTATTCTTCACTGACAAGGGTAAAGCTTATCAGATCAAGATGTTCGAGATACCAGAAGGTAAGCGTGCTACGAAAGGTAAGTCCATCATGAATTTCTTGTCTCTAGCAGAAGGAGAACGTGTGACCTCGATATTACCTATGCCGAAAAATAAGAAAGATGCTGAAGGTCTTGACCTTATGATGGTCACGAAGAATGGCACCGGCAAGAAAACTTCTGCCAAGAATTTCAAGGATGTTCGTCGTTCTGGTCTTATAGCTATCACACTAGATACTGGTGATGAGCTTATTTCTGCATCTTTCATCTCGAAAGATGACGAGATTGTCATTGCCACCAAGGAAGGTCAGTCCATCCGTTTCAAGGAGAGTGATGTCCGTGAGATGGGACGCAATGCTGCTGGTGTGCGTGTGATTCGTCTGGTAGAGGCCGATACCAAGAAAAAGATAGAAGCTGATGCTGTAATCTCTGCTGATATAGTTTCGAAAGACGCCAAAGGAGCATGCCTGTTCGTGATGGGTGCCAACGGTTATGGTAAGAAGACGGAACTTTCAGAATACAAGACACAAAACCGTGGTGGTTCAGGTATCCTCACCATGAATGTTACACCTAAGACTGGTTCACTTATGGCTGCTAAGGTCGTTACAGATACAGATGAAGAGATAGTGGCCATGTCCAAGAAGAGCCAAGTTATCCGTGTTGATCTTAAAGAAATTCCTACTTTGAGTCGTGCTACACAAGGTGTGCGTGTCATGAAGCTCAGAGAAGGTGATGAGTTGGCATCACTTGTTTGTCTATAAGTACGAAAGGCTCTGGATTTAAATCTTACTTTGTCCCCACCTAGACCATAAACCAGCTTTAACAGCTGGTCTTATTGCGCTATAATACATCTATGTTTTCTGACCCAGCTGTTAATATCTCCAGACTCGGTCTTACTGACGGTATGAAAGTCATAGATTTTGGTGCTGGTTCAGGTTTCTATACACTTGAAGCCGCCAAGAGAGTTGGTCGCAACGGACGCGTATTTGCTGTAGATGTACAGAAGGATCTTCTGGAACGTATACGCTCTACCGGCAAATCTCAAGGCCTCAACAATATAGAAGTTATCTGGGGAAATATAGAGAAAATCGGTGGTACCAAGATCAGAGATGGTTTGGTCGATAGGGTTATAGTATCGAACGTCTTATTCCAAGTAGAGAAACCAGATGAATTGGCTTTGGAAGTTAAACGTATTCTGAAGTCAGGCGGAAAAGTTCTGGTCATAGACTGGAGTGATGTAAGTTCCTTAGGACCTAAGACGCCTTTTTCATCAGCGAAGGCACAGATATTGTTTGAGAAGTCTGGTTTCAAGCTAGATCAGTCATTTGGCGCAGGGGAGCATCATTACGGTTTGGTATTTAGTAGACAATAGGATTCCATTATAAAAATATGAATTCAAAATTTAGCTCATTCCAAATAATCATACTCATAATATTTGGGATTTTCATAGTTGCGGGAGTTGCCGCTTTCTCTTTCTACAAAGGCAATACAACCGATGGCACGCTACCAACCATAACAGTTTGGGGCACAATACCGAAGAATGCGTTTGACGACTATGTAACCAAGGTCAACTACACAACCTCTCCTCAACTGAGTATAACTTATGTTCAGAAATCCGTTGCTCAGTTCAACCTAGATCTCATCTCTGCCCTGGCTCGTGGCCAAGGACCAGATACCATCATAGTCCCAACAGATCTACTATTACCACTAGAAGACAAACTCGCTCTCATACCTTTTACTTCCATGACACAGAGGACTTTTATGGATACTTACATACAAGAAGCCAATATATATATCAACCAGAACGGCATTCTCGGTTTTCCATTTGTTGTGGATCCTCTAGTTATGTATTGGAATAGGGATATGTATAACACCGCTGGTATCGCTACGTATCCAAAATATTGGGATGATTTTAAAAACCTCAACAAGACTTTGACGGTCAAAGACTCCAACGGCAATCTTCGAAGAAGCGCTGTTGCTCTGGGTCAGTTCGATAACATAGTCAATGCCCGTGAAATATTTGGTTCTATACTTATGCAAATAGGGAATCCGGTGACCATTGTTGATAAGAACGGACTTGTTACAAGTGGTATCAAGTCAGCCTATTCGACCAGCATCCAGTCAGCTGTTACATTTTTTGCACAATTCATAAATCCTTCAAGTGTTAACTATTCTTGGAACAAAAGCATGTCAGATTCTAAGTCTGCTTTTCTAGCAGGGAATCTAGCTACATATTTCGGTTTTGCGTCAGAATTGTCAGATATACGCACAAAGAACCCTAACCTTAATTTCGATGTAGCGCTTTTACCAGGCCCAAAGACTCCTGGTACAGCAGTGACATATGGACGTATGTATGGATTCTCTATGATCAAGACTTCACCAAACCTTACTGCGGCTTTCCAAGTCATGTCCACTCTTTCATCCAGTCAATATCTCGGAACTCTTTCAGATAGTATGTATCTTCCAAATGTGCGTCGTGATGTACTGGCGGACGGTTCTGGTGATCCTTATATAGCTCTGTTTGGTAAAGCTGCTCTTGTCTCTTCAACTTGGTTGGACGCTGATCCTGCTGGGTCAAGCCAGATATTTAGTGACATGGTACAATCTTTTGCAAGTGGACAAAAGTCGATATATCAAGCCATACAAGACGCAGGAGACCAGTACAACGCTTTGCTTAGTCAAGCTGTAGCACCACAATAAAAATAATATGAATACACACAAGATCAAAAATAAGATAGTTGCCGCCCTGACCATTGTCGCTGTGCTGTCACCTATATTTGTTATAGCACAAGCCGATCCATCGACTGATCCAAACAGTACCGGTTTCAAGGTTATCTCTTGTGATGGGCCCGATTTATCAAAACTAGCAGACAAAACTATATTAGCAGCCGCTCAAAAAAAGATTGATGCTCAAGCCACGGCTCTCGGTATTCCTATACACAAATACACACCATGTGATTTCAACGGCGCCATAAACCAGATACAACACTTGATGACGATATTTATCATACTAGGAGTCTTGGCGGCACTATTACTCTTCTGTTACGCTGGATATCTATACGTGTCCGCCTCATTTACAGGTGCAAAAGACAGTGTCTCCAAGGCAAAGAGTATATTCAGAAAAAGTGCCACAGGCTTCGCTATCATGTTGGTTGCCTGGGCAGCTGTCTATCAGTTGCTTACTTGGATATCATCAAATTCTTCGGCTTCGACAGCACTGCTCAAATGATATAAGTTTTTGGAAATATTATAAAAATATTAAAAATAAATGAAAACAAACAATCCTTTTCAGAAAAATATAAAAGCACTTGTAATAACAGCGACATTGGCTTTTGTGCTTGCATTGTTTATCGCCAGCCAGAAGACGAATGCTTGTGTGACTTACGATCCATTTGGTAATTGTGTTGATGTTGGTACTACAGATACTTCGAATGGATCGTTGGATCCATTTGCTGTACCTTCGACACCAGCTGTAGATACTTCTGTACCCACCGTAGATCCTTATGCTACAGATCCAAATGCTGTGGACTATGGTGCTACTACACCATCAGGCGATCCCTACACAGCCTGTTTAGATGCTGGTGGTGATGCTGCTTCTTGTGGTGATATGCCAGGAGATCCGAGTTTATCAACATCAGGATCGAGTGCAGATTCTGGTAATCAGGTGTATCAAGATTGTATGGCATCAGGAGGTTCTCCAACATATTGTGCAACACAACCAGGCTCAAGTGCACCAGCTGGTACAAGTGGTACCGGCAATAAAGTCTACAATGATTGTATGGCATCAGGAGGTTCTCCAACATATTGTGCAACA
>CAIQCJ010000030.1 GCA_903870315.1 uncultured bacterium
AACAGTGATCCCGTCATTCTTGATGCGATTAATAATCTGCTCCTTTACTTCAGGAGCGATGCGATGTTTTGTCATATGCTTGTATATTAGTGCTATTAATTATACAAGGTCAACGTGCAACTTTTGGGGTCCGGGCCATAAAGGGGTTTCTGTGGATATCTCATGTTATAATTATGGTACAGTTATTTATCATTTTAAAGTAGGGGATCTATAGACTAACTTTATATAAAACAATATGAAAAAAATACGTGTAGCTATCAATGGTTTCGGACGCATCGGTCGTGCTTTCGTCAAAGTAGCCAAGAATCGTCCTGAGATAGAGATCGTGGCGGTGAACGATCTTGGTGACATCAAGAATTTCGCATATCTTCTCAAATATGACACTGCTTATGGCGTCAGTCAGTTCGATGTTTCTATAAATGAAAAGACTAATGCTCTAGTTGTAGACGGTCAAGAGATCCTCTTCATAAGCCAGAAGGATCCAACACAATTACCTTGGAAAAAGCTCGATATAGACGTTGTTGTCGAATCTACAGGTTTGTTTACTTCTTCTGAGAAAGCTCAAGCTCATATAGTTGCTGGTGCCAAGCGCGTAGTTGTTTCTGCTCCGATCAAGGACACTCCAGACTCTAAGGTTCAAGGCGCTACTGTGCTTATGTCTATGAATGAAGACAAGCTCGAAGGCTGCCAGATATCCTCAAATGCTTCCTGTACCACAAATGCCGGTTCACCACTTATCGCTATATTGAACGAAGCACTCGGTATCGAAAAAGCTTTGTTGAATACTGTTCATGGTTATACAGCTAGTCAGTCACTCGTCGATGGTCCTTCCAAGAAGGATCTTCGTGAAGGTCGTGCTGCTGCGCAGAATATCGTACCATCTTCTACTGGTGCTGCTATAGCCGTCACTCAAGTAATGCCAGAACTCAAGGGTTTGTTCGATGGTATATCTATACGCGTGCCAGTGGTTACCGGTTCTATAGTTGATGTTACTTTCATTTCTAAGAAGGCTACAACAGCCGAAGAGGTCAACAGTATTTTGAAAAAAGCCGCCAATGACAAACGTTGGAATGGTATTTTCACTGTGACAGAAGAGCAGTTGGTTTCTCATGATATAGTCGGCAATCGCCACGCTTCTATGGCAGACTTGGCATTTACTCGTGTAGTCGGAGGCAATCTAGTGAAAGTTTTGGCCTGGTACGACAATGAAATGGGGTATACGTACACGTTGGTGGAGCATGTAGTTAAGGCGGGGATGTTGGTGTAGGCCTATAAATTATAGCCAAAATTAATGGTTCAAAGATAAGAGTAAATCACTTATAGATTTTAAGTATTTTCTAAATATGGTGTATATATGATTATATTGAAAGGTGAAAAATAATCACCTAAATGCTATCATTGACCAATGAATAAACTACAAATTAAACACCCACTCATCGTTCTTGCTGCCGATCACGCCGGTTTTAAACTCAAAGAATCTGTAAAGACTTTCTTAGTTGCCGAAGGTTACAATATCCTCGACGTTGGTGCCCACGAGCTCGTGGATGGTGATGATTATCCAGTCTATATGACTGCTGGAGCTATGAAAGTAGCAGAGGACCTAAGTGGTGCTACAAGAGCCATCATCTTTGGTGGTTCTGGACAAGGTGAAGCGATGGTCGCTAACAGATTTCCTGGTGTTCGCGCTGTCGTATGGTACGGTGGTACAGAAGAGATTATAGAGCTTTCACGCAAACACAATAACGCCAATGTGCTCTCTATTGGAGCAAGATTCGTAGATGACAAAGTTGCTTGCCATGTCATAGAGCTCTGGTTGACGACTCCATTTAGTGGCGAACCACGTCATGAGAGAAGGATAGCTGAGATAGATAATATTGAGTAATATAAGATCCTTCAAAACCCAAATAATATTTTTAATCAAATGACACGTCACCACAAAATAGAAATAATCCCAGCCATACTACCAAGCGATTTCAGAGAAATTCTGGAAAAGGCCGATCTTGTGAAGGGCTTTACCAAGACCATTCAGATAGATATATGTGATGGTCATTTTGTGCCATCGTTCACTTGGCCTTATATAAAGCACGATGATTCTTATGAGAGAATGCTTCACGAAGAAGACGGTCTGCCATTTTGGAAAGAGCTAGATTACGAATTCGACCTTATGGTTGATCATCCAGAAAAAATTATCGAGGATTGGGTTATGGTTGGGGCTACACGTATAGTTATTCACGCTGAAGCAAAAGGTGATGTGGTTGGTGCTATAAATGCGCTCGGTGGTCGAGTAGAAGTCGGCTTGGCTTTCAATATAGACACGGACATTGTAATTCCAGCCAGTGTAAAAGAAAGTCTAGATGGTTTGTCATGTATCGATTTTATCCAACTTATGGGTATAGACCGTGTCGGCTATCAAGGACAGAAGTTTGACGAAAAAGTTATAGAGAAGATCAAATCCACTAAAACCAAATATCCAAACATTCCTATATCCATAGACGGTGCTGTATCTCTAGAGACTGCACCACGACTTATCGCTGCTGGAGCCAATAGGCTAGTTATTGGCTCGGCTATATTTGAGACGGATAATCCCATAGATGCCGTGATGAGATTTAAGACTTTGTAGTCAGTAACTCTTCAACTACTGCCTTCACATCCATACCATCAGCTTTACCAGCTAGTTCTTTCAAAATCATACCAACGATCTTTCCACTAGCTTTGGGGTCTATAGTTCCACTAGCTTTAATCGTGTCTATACGGACTTTGGCGACTAGTTTGATCTGGTCTCGGCTCATAAGCATCGGGGTATACGATTCCAATATCGCCAACTCTTCTTTCTCTTTTGCTACTAGGTCCTCACGCCCGCCTTTGGTAAATTGTTCGATAGAATCCTTGCGCTGTTTGATGCTGCGCTTTATGATGGCTAGCGCTTTTTCGTCGGTTACATATTCTTCAGCTCCGGCAGATTTTGCTCTAGTAGTATTTGCCATAAGTAGTTCATTTATGAAGAGGGCATTGAGTCCACGCAAAGTATCTAGTCTTATAGTGTCTTTCGCACGTAAGGCATCCTTAATCTGGTCTTTTATGGTTTTGTGAATCATATTTTATTAGTTATTTAAGCTCTTGTATATACGATGATACCATTATAAGATTAGCATGCAACATCAGATATCTTACCAGATGTATACTATACTCACTATTTTCATCATAGTCGCAGTTATCACAAATATTGTTGTGGTGGTTTTTGCACTACGACGTCGTAGTGGAGACGTTACTACACAAGGCCAGAACCCTCAACCAAACATAGAAGGTTTCAAGCTTATATCGGAACAAGTCAACGATCTTAGACGCACAGTCGATGAGAAACTCGGAGCCAATTCCAAAGAGATGAATACGGCTTTACATAGACAGTTTAGCGAGTCAGCCAGGCTGATAAAGGATATCACCAACGAACTCGTGCAAGTCAAAGAGACTGGTAAACAGGTTATATCATTTGCTGACCAGTTGCAGAGCTTACAGGATATTTTGAAGAATCCCAAACAGCGTGGCATACTTGGTGAGTATTATCTGGAGACTCTATTGAAAAATGTCCTACCGCCAGGAAGTTACGCTATGCAATATGAGATGGCTTCGAAGAGTGACAGTGGTGCAAAAGTCATCGCTGATGCGGTGGTATTTGTGAAAGACAAGGTTATACCTATAGATTCGAAGTTCTCGTTGGAAAACTACAACAGATTAGTAGAAGAGAAAAACCCAGTAGAACGAGATAGATTGGAGAAGCTATTTAAGAGTGACCTCAAGAATCGTATAGACGAAACCGCTAAATACATACAACCAGAGAACGGCACTATGGACTTTGCTTTCATGTTCATTCCTCATGAGGCTATATATTACGACCTCTTAGTGGCTGAGGTTGGTGGCATGAAGATCAATACTCGCGATCTTATTGAATATGCCTTCAAGGACAAGCATGTGCTTATAGTTTCGCCAACATCTTTTCTAGCTTTCTTGCAGACAGTCCTACAAGGTCTGAAGGCACTCAAGATTGAAGAGACAGCCAAAGACATCGTTAAGCGTGTCGGCGAGCTCGGTAACCACCTGAAATCATTCGAGGATTATTATATGAAAATGGGTACACATCTCGGTACCGTCGTGAACCAATACAATCTTGCTGGCAAAGAATTCAAAAAGATAGACAAAGATGTGATGCGTATAACTGGTGACAGTCCAGGACTGGAAGTGCCAGTACTAGAAAAGCCGGATGATGAATAAGAAAAGGTCCAACTTACCAAACATGGACAAAATACCGCTTACTGGGTGAGGCTTGCGATTTTTATTACCTTATGCAATAATACTCCCACTATGGAAACCAAGGAATTTGCTATTATCACGACTGGAGGCAAGCAATATAGCGTCTCAAAGGGCGAGACTATAACCATTGAGAAACTTTCTGATACAGCCAAAGAAGGCGATAAAGTAGTTTTCGACAAGGTCTTACTTGTCGACAATGGCTCAGATACGACTATTGGTACTCCTTATATCCCAAATGCTTCTGTAAAAGGCACTGTCACTAAGATTGGTCGTTCAGCAAAGGTTTTGGTTGTAAAATACAAACAAAAAAGCCGTTCTGGTTGGACACGTAATGGTCATCGTCAGCCTTTCTTCCAAGTGAAAATAGATGCGTTGAAATAAGTTTGCGTCCATTGTATTTAAATGAAGAACTGCCTAGCGGCAGTTTTTTGATATGTTTCCTACCTCCTATTTCCTAGCGCGTTCTTGATCGTCTCGCTATCGGCATATTCGAGTTCAGCGCCAGTAGAAAGTCCACGACCAAGAATAGTCATTTTGGGCGATTCTGAATTTACAGTATTAATATCGTCACCAGCCAAGATTTTCTTGATAGCATCTTTTACTATATCAGTCGTATGTTCACCATCTGGTGTGGTGTTGAGTGACAGTATTATTTCTTTCAATGTACCAGTATTATTTTCAGCAACTGAGAATTTATTTATATGTTCCAACAAGCTCTTCAGGCGAATTTTCTTTTCAGGTTCTTTGTCTAAAATAGGCACAGTACCCCCGAGTACGAAATACAATCCTTTGTAAGCACCACTCTTCTCTATAGATTCTAGATCGGAGTCACGAGCAACTATCATCAAAGTACCTTGGTCGCGCTCGGTATTGGCACAGATAGAACATGTGGTACCGGATTTTTTTGCTCCGGGTTCATTTAAGCCAAGTTCGTTGGCTATGAAATACCTATGACATCGTGAACATTCGGTTGTATCAGCTTTGACTTCATTTATGAGGCGTACCAGCTCAGCTACCTGAGTCGTCGGACGGCCTTGTAGATAATGCACAAACCTACGTGCTTGGCGTGGACCAATACCAGGGAAGTGTGCGAATATTTCTTCTAGACGGCGTAGGGAATCCATGTGTGTATTATCCTTTGTTGTAATCACCAAAATCTGCTTTATCAACTGATAAGAAAGTTGTCTTCTTACTATCGAAGTAAAGTTTGACTGTGCCTGTAGGACCGTTACGGTGCTTCTCTATAAGAATTTCAGCTTCTTCCTTGCGTCCACCAGCATCTTGATCTGATTCGCGATGGATGAACATGACCACGTCAGCATCTTGTTCTATAGAACCAGAATCGCGCAGATCAGATAGACGGGGTTTACCGCCACGCTGTTCCACAGCACGTGACAACTGTGACAAAGCTAGGACAGGTACTTCCAGCTCGCGGGCTAGAGTTTTGAGAGATCTGGATATCTCAGTTACTTGTTGCACTAGGTTGTCATTGGCACGAGCATTGGTGGGGACCATAAGTTGTAGATAGTCTATGACGATGAGTCCAAGACCCTTTTCGTTCTTCAGGCGACGAGCGACAGCACGCATTTTGAGGATATTATTTCCAGCTTGATCGTCTATGTATATAGGAGCCTCGGAAAGACGACTTATAGCCTCTCCAATAGCCTTAAAATCGTTTTCTACAGATAGATCTTTACCGGTACGGAGCTTCCATGAGTCCACCTGTGATTCTGCAGCCAGCATACGATCTACAAGCTGACCAGAAGCCATTTCTAAAGAGAATATCGCTACAGGAATCTTGTGGTTGACGGCGGCCTTACGAGCGATGTCCAGAGCAAGAGAAGTTTTACCCATAGAAGGTCTGGCTGCCAATATGATCAAATCAGACTTCTGCAATCCAGAGAGCTTATTGTCTAGATCAGCAAAACCTGTTGGTACACCTCTTAACTCATTGCCAGTTTTACTGAGTTGCTCTAGACGATCCCAAGCTAAATGCAAAGTATCTTTGAGATGTATGAATTTATGAGAACCAGTCTTATTTGTTACAGCATAAAGCTCTTTCTCAGCTTTCTCCAGCATCTCATGAAGATCCGCTTCCTCGTCATAACCAAGTCCAGTGATGCGTTCCGCTGCGCGCAGAAGATCACGCATAACATGTTTCTTCTCTACAATCTCAGCATAATGTGCTGCATTGGTCGACGAAGGTACGACATTTATAAGTTCTGTCAGATATGACATACCTCCAACTTGGTCGAGCTGGGACTTTTCTTTTAGTCTAGCCGATACTGAAAGGAGGTCTATAGGAGTACTTTTGCCATGAAGCTCCAATAGTGTATTCCAGATAATCCTATGTGGAGTAGTATAGAAAGACTCATCTTTTATGGTATCTACAATGTCATGCATCACTTCACAACGTATAAGTATAGATCCAAGCAAAGCCTTCTCAGCCTCAAGGTTCTGTGGTGGTATCTTCAGGTTGGTCGTTTTGAAATAAGAAGCAGATTGGTTTGGGTAAGAATTTTGACTCATTGAAGCATTCTAACATGTCGTTGTGGGGTATAAGCAATGATGAATATTCTTTTGAAATGGTGGATATACTGTGGACATAATCAGTTTTCTTCATAGCTTCTTGAGAACTTCTTGAACGTTTCTTGAAGATTTTTTGATAGAGATTTTATCTTAGGGGTTTATCATCTTAACTATAGCCGCCAAGATCCGTCGTCTGGCAGCTATTATTATAAAAAGAATCAAATAGAATATGACACTAGAATCAAATGATATTGAGCTAATCGAGAGACTTATTTACAAAAATAATGACGATGTAGCAGTCTCTATTGCGCGTAGTTTTGAGCGCTTAGAAGAGCGTATAGATGCCGCTGAATCTCGTCTGTACTCTCGTCTCTCAGATTTAGAAGACAAGACTGAATCTTGTCGTCAAGATATTGTTGACGATATTGGGACATTACGCGATGAATTTCGCGAGCTTAGTCGCGGGATAGAAGACGAGGAGTAAAAGTAAAATAGGGTAATCGGTGCAACCTATTTCTTCCTCAACTCATACCCACCAGCCTTATTATCCAAGACATCAAACCCGGCAACTTCTATCTGACCACGCAGAGAGTCGGCTTTATTCCAATCTTTGTCTTGGCGAGATTTTTCGCGAGCTTCGGCTATAGCAGTGACTTCGTGTGGAATGGCTTCAGAAAGATCGGCGGCTGACTTTTTTGAACTCAAGGTTAGATTGAGACCCAAGCCAAGGACATTATCGAAATCCAAAATAGTAGCGAGCTTATCGGCTGGCAATATATCTGGAGCAGAATCTTTCGACAAATCCCAAATCAGAGCGACTGCGCGAGGTGTATCCAGGTCGTCATTGATGAAAGTAGTGAATTTGTCCTTATACTCAGCGACAATTTTTCCGTTTGAAGGATAGTTTCTCAGGATGGTTACTAGTTTTGTAAGAGCTTTTTCAGCGCCACGAACTGCTTCATAAGTGAAGTTGGCTGGTGAACGATAGTGTGATGTCAGCAACCAATAACGATAGGCTATAGGGGATACAGCCTCTTTCTTCAATGTTTCCAGAGTTATGAATCCTCCGGCGGATTTGGACATTTTCTTACCATCAACATTTATGAAACCATTGTGCATCCAATAATTCGCCAAAGGTTTTCCATTGGCTGCCTCTGACTGAGCAATCTCGTTGTTGTGATGCGTAGGGATAAGATCTATGGCTCCAGTGTGAATATCAAAAGGCTGCCCAAGGTATTTCGTAGACATAGCGGAACATTCTATATGCCAACCAGGGAATCCTGTACCCCAAGGACTTTCCCAACCAAGAATCTGACTAAGGGAGTTGGCAGGTTTTGATGGTGCGCTTACAGCGCTAAATTTCCACAAAGCAAAATCGGTCGGATTGCGTTTCTCGGTGTTCTCGGCCACACGGGCGCCAGCTTTCAGAGAGGCGATATCGATATTGCCGAGTTTTCCATAGCCGACGAATTTCGAGGTATCAAAATATATTCCATCCGAAGTCTTATAAGTGAATCCTTTTTGGAGAAGAATCTCAATCAAATCAATATCCTCTTTTATATGATCTGCAGCGCGTGGAAATTTGGTCGGCAATTCGATATTCAAACATTTCAGATCTTCTACGAATTTCTCAAAATAAATAGTCGCGACCTTATACATCGCATCGAGAGTCAGTGGCATACCCTCACGTCTCAAGGCCTTAGACATTTTGTCCTCACCTTCGTCGGCGGCGCCAGCATTTTCTCCAGACAAGTGACCAACATCTGTTATATTCATAATCTGGTTCACAGAATAATCGTTGTACTCGAACATCCTACGTAGCGTATCAGCGAAGATATATGCACGGAGGTTGCCTATATGAGCCCGATCGTAGACAGTTGGACCACAGTTGTACATACCAATTTTACCAGTCTGTACTGGTTCGAAATGCTCCTTTTTTCTCGAAAGAGTGTTATATAGAGATATATCCATGCTATTTTATCCAGCCTCTTTTTCTGAAATATAAAACAATACCTAGACTTGTCACCATCATTATGCCAGAGATTATCCACCAGCCAAACCTAGTTTCAGTAAGTGGAACGTGTATACCAGGGATTGTGAAGACTGAAGCTATAAAAGTTAGTGGGTAGAATATAAATGAAACCAAGGTCAAGACCTTGATAATCTCGTTTTGTTTGGTGTTTAGGAGAGCATCGTTTGTTTCTCGAAGATCAGCTAGAAGTTCGCGGGCATTGACAATGGTTTCGTTGATATGGTTAGACTCATCTTTGATAGTATGCACATAAGAATAAAATTCATTACCGAAGAGGGTACTTTTTTCTGTAAATGAGGTCAACTCAGTCCAGACATCGTGATGACTGTGAGCTGTTTGTTTGAAGTCTATAAGTTCTCTACTTAGGAATGAAAGAACTTCCACCATCTTCTTTTCTTCATTATTGAAGATGTGTGATTCAGCCATACGTAGAGAGTCTTTTATATTCTCCAGATCCTGGAACATGCCACTATATATCCTCTGAACTATATAATAGAAGAGGTGACCAGCGTGCTCCAGTGTGCTGTCTTTGTCTAGGGCGGCATTGGTATCAAATATCTTAGCGAAATATTCAAGTTGTTCTAGTGTCTCTGTTCTAGAAGTTATAAGAAAGTTTTTTCCTATTACGAAGTCTACTTCGCGATCGACTATCTCGTATGCTTCTCCGGAATGTATCCTAACTGGTAAAGTCAAAACTACCAATATGTAGTCCTTATAGAAATTTACTTTAGCGGAAGAAGGGGAATCCTTCAACTCCTCTCCGACAAGTGGATTCAATCCATACCTTCTGACGACATCACCGATCTCTTTGTCATTTGGAGTTTGTAAATCTATCCAGACAAGACCACGGTGGTTATGTGTTGTTATCATATAACATATAGTATATAAGGAATCAGCATTTGCGACAATAGAGCCAAAATGGCATAATTACCCACACTATGAATATAAACAATATAAGCAACAAGACAGCGAATGTAATACTATCTATTTCCATCGCAGTAGCGATCGGTTTCTTGGCTGGTATGTATTTCAAATCTCAAATCATAAATAAGAACGACGTACAGACTGTTTCTATAAGCGCTAACATTTCTAGTCCAGGAAACGCACCCCTCACAGCAGCTCAACTAGCTCCACTGTGGAATGCTTGGGGTATATTAAGTAACAAATACATAGATGCCGCCAGTACAACAGATGAACAGAAGATATACGGCGCTATAAAAGGTTTAGCTTCGTCTTTCGGCGATCCTTATACAGTCTTCTTTCCTCCAGCTCAAGCAAAGATCTTCCAAGGCGATATAGCGGGTAATTTCGGTGGAGTCGGTATGGAGATTGGCCTCAAAGATAGTCAACTTATAGTCATAGCGCCGATAAAGGATAGTCCAGCCTCTATAGCTGGAGTGAAGAGTGGTGACTTTATATTGTCTATAGATGGTACTTCTACTTCAGAAATGAATGTGGACGAGGCCGTCTCGCATATACGTGGTCCACAAGGTACAAAAGTCAAGATAAAGTTCCTATCAAAAGGTTCAAGTAAGCCGACCGACATCACTATCACTCGAGACATCATCAAGATTCCGACATTGGACACAGATACAAAGGATGGTGGCATATTCGTTATCAAGCTTTACAGCTTCACCGCTGATTCGCCAGTTCTATTCAGAGAAGCTTTACGAAAATTCATAGTATCTGGAGATCATAAACTTGTGCTTGACCTCCGTGGCAATCCTGGTGGTTATCTTGATGCTGCTTGGGATATGGCTTCGTATTTCCTACCAATAGGGAAGACCGTAGTCTCTGAAGACTTTGGCTCACATGATAAACCAAACATTTTTAGGAGTAAGGGCTACAATGTCTTCAATTCTAACTTAGAGATGCTTATACTCGCGGATGGTGGATCAGCTTCCGCTTCAGAGATCTTGGCTGGTGCATTACAGGAAAACGGAGTAGCCAAGCTAGTTGGTTCGAAGACTTTCGGTAAAGGATCTGTGCAAGAACTAGTCCCCATAACTCCAGACACGTCACTTAAAGTTACTATAGCTCACTGGTTGACCCCAAATGGTCACAACCTATCTCATGATGGCCTAGATCCAGATTTTCCAGTCACATTATCAGACAAAGATATAGCTGCTATGGTAGCTAGTAAAGACGCAAAAGATCCTATTATGGATAAAGCTGTAGAGATTTTGACGGCACGTCCATAATATGTAAAATAGATTCTATTAACTAATAATATAAATATATGAAAGTCATACTACTTAAGGATGTGAAAAAGATCGGAAAATGTTACGAGACAAAAGATGTCAGTGACGGACACGCTCTAAATCTGCTTATACCGCAAGGTTTGGCTATAGCTGCCACCAAAGACGCCGTGAAGCGTATAGATGTTATGAAGAGCCGTATAGCCACAGAAGATAAGGTCCAAGGAGAACTGTTGGATCAAAATATTAGAGCTATCAGTGATGTAGTATTAAATATAGTAGGTAAAGCCAACGAGAAAGGACACTTATTCGCCGGTCTGCACAATGAAGCTATTGCCACCGAGCTTTCCAAGCAAGCGCATATTCAAGTTGATCCTGTTTTCATACAACTTGAAAATCCTATCAAGGAATTAGGTGAATACACTATAGAAGTTAAAGCTGGAGGTAAGTCGGCTAAGTTCAAGTTGTTGGTGAAAAATGGATAAATTTCAGTAAGTATATACTAAAAAGAGGTCATCTACGACCTCTTTTTAGTATATGTAATGAGTTATATTACTTCACGTGTACTATTTTCTTACGGTCTATGTCGTTATTGAAGCTTACTTTGCGCTTTGAGGAGAATTCTACGCGACCATTTTTCAAAGCGAAGAGGGTATAATCCTTACCTTGGCCAACGTTTTGACCAGGTAGAACTGTGGTGCCTCTCTGGCGAAGGATAATCTGACCTACAGTTATCTCTTGACCATGGTTTATCTTAACACCAAGGTATTTTGGGTTTGAGTCTCTTCCGTTCTTTGTTGATCCTGCTGCTTTCTTATGTGCCATGGTTGTGGATAAATTATCGGTTAAATACTAAAAACTATGTGATAAGGAGTATAGCACAGGCCATTTTAATAGCAAGGTCTATAATATGGCTCAAAATAAGGGTATTTTACACATATAATATGGCTCAACAAGGCCATATTATATGTGTCTTGCTCTTGACAATGAGACTTGTATTTGCTACACTATAGCGCGAACAGGTAAAGTAAGCGTCATGCTCACGAAACCTGTTTTTTAAATTATGATTGAATTCACAACTGGTATGGCGTTGCTTGTTTCTTCCATATACATGGTAGGAAGCACACCAACAAACAAAATAGATGTAACCAAAGCAGCAACATTGTCGGTAGCAGACACTAGCTATTCGACGACTACAAAGAGAGCTATTATAAGCTCTAAAGATGTTGAAAGGTACGTTCGCGATCAATATATAGATGATCCTATATTAGTAGATATAGCTCGTTGTGAGTCAACATTTAGACAATATGACTCCAACGGAGAGATTATAAGAGGTAAGGTCAATAATGCCGACGTAGGCGTTATGCAGATCAATGAAAAGTATCATGGAGAGAAAGCTGATGAGCTTGGACTCAATATCTATACAGTAGAAGGAAACGTAGCTTTTGCTAAGTATCTTTATTACAAATATGGAGCCGAGCCTTGGAAATCGTCGTCCAAGTGCTGGTCACAGTCTTCGATACTAGCTATAAACAAATAAAACATCTCTGACTTATAAGGGAAGACCTCTGAAACGAGGTTTTTTCTTGTTTGGTCTGGAGTCTGAGCTTTATGTATCATGTCGCACAATAAAGCTTATGTTTTGTCCAGTCGCAAATAGGCTTAGCGCAAATGCAAATGTCGTAAATAAATAATAAAAAATAAAAGTTTCTCCAATTAAACACTCGAAAGAGTGTTTTTTTGTTTTGTATATCAAGAAGTTTCGTGGCAGTCACGAGTGAGCGATTTACCCGAGTCGTTCACTCATGACTGCCAATTTTTTATGGCAGAAAAGGTCGAATTTTATTAGCCAACCAAAAAGAGATATGGAATTCACAATCGCAAAACCAAAAGAAGTCGTTGGTACTGGCCGAATAGGCTATGTAAAAACTACAGCCAGCAATCTTCTAGATAGATTCGGAATGCCACATAACCAGATACCTGATTCAAAGGAATCTGAATGGAAGGCATCTCCAGATGACAAGGTTCGATTTGAATGGATGTTCAAATCAGCAGATGGAAAGACGATCATCATCATTTATGACTACAAGGACAAAACGCCGTTCAAAAATATGAACGAATGGCATGTTGGTGGTAAAGGCGATCGAGAAAAAATCAAAAGATTTTTCGAACTCTATCTGCCTGCCGGATCTCTTGAATTGGATAAGTAAAAGTATCGCTTTTCCGAGAGAGCGAAAACACTATGACTACCAAACAAGAGATCAAAAGAATCCTTAGGGAAAGGGCAACAAGTATCGTCGATGAACGAATTGTTCCCGAAACC
This sequence comes from uncultured bacterium, assembly GCA_903870315.1. Taxonomy (GTDB): domain Bacteria; phylum Patescibacteriota; class Minisyncoccia; order Phycocordibacterales; family PALSA-1337; genus C7867-002. The sequence continues at coordinate 13,388 of CAIQCJ010000030.1, forward strand.
CTAGATGCGATCGCTGAGTGGACCAGCGAATTGATGGGGAAACTCACAACGCTAAAAGCTGAGGATCAAAAAAGTGTCGATGAAGCCTTCAATCAAATACATGATGGCTTGATCAAAGAAACTATCGAGCAGTTAGTCGAACCGCTCGAAAAACGCAGAAAGAAATTATTCGAGGAAAAATAAAAGACCTCCGACGAAGGAGATCTCTCAAGCAGATACATTGTATCAAGAATCACTTCGTCGAGTCAAGCAAAATAATGCAAACACAAGAACGAAGTACGTCTCCGAATCAAACTGAAGATACATTCTTCACAAAGATCGGAAACACAAAACCCTTCTTCAAGGCGGCGTTTGAAGGAGAGCCGGGAACCGGCAAAAGTTGGACTGCCGCATTAGTTGCGATTGGTCTTCACAAAAAGATCAACAGCAAGAAACCTATTGTCCTTATTGATACCGAGAAAGCATCAAAGTTTCTCATTCCTCTTTTTCAAGAGCATGGAATAGAAGCAATGGTGCGCGAGACACACTCGCTGGCCGACTTGGTAAAGGCAATGAAATTATGCTCCGAAGGATACTCAGACATCATGGTGATCGACAGTATCACTCATATCTGGATGGATTTTCAAGAAGCATATAAGCGAAAGCTAAATCGCCAAACTTTCCAAATACAGGATTGGATGGCAATCAAAAGCGAGTGGAATAAATACTTCTCAATTCCTCTCGTGCAATCGCCACTCCACATTCTTGCAACTGGCCGTGTGTCAGATCGCATGGAACAGGAAATCGATGAGGACGGTCGAAAGGAATTCACTAAGACTGGAGTAAAGATGCAGGCTGAGAAAAACGCCGCATACGAATTCGATGTCTTGGTACTCATGGAAAGACATGAGCTTATCCAAAGAAAGAAACGAGAGGTATGGCGACAATCCATTGTCCTCAAAGGACGAGGAAATCTACTTGATGGTGCGGTGTTTAAAAACCCAACCTATGAAGATTTTGCACCTGCGATTGATGCTGTGATTAAAAATCCAGTAGCGGCTCGATTCAATTATGCCGAGCAAGATGCCGGAGAATTGATCAAGACTGAAGAAGACAAACGCAAGTGGGTCCAAGAAAAGAAGCGTTGGCTTGAAGAAATAGAGGGATACCTCGTTTCAATCTGGCCAAGCTCGAGTGCAGCAGAAAAGAAAAATAAAACTGATGCGCTTGAATACGCCTTCAATACTAGAAGCTGGTCTGCCATTGAAATGATGACGCCAGAAATTCTAGAGGACGGTTATGAGCGAGTCAGAGAATTTGCTCAGAAAAAGATTGCTGAAGCAAAAGGCGAACTTCCACCAGAGCCAACTGCTCAGGAAAAGTTCGACAAGGATCTGAGAGATTCTAAAGACGAAAAGCCAAAGCGTACATCCACAAAGGGCAAAGAGGAAAAGGGTGGCAAGTAAAAATTACTAGCTTGGCCACTGACTCAGCCCTGATCCAGTGGCATGAGGGCTGAGATCAGGGGCTAAACCTGAGTAAGCCCGTGGCGGAATAAGTAGACGCTTAGGGCGCGAGACAGCTTCTCACAAGTCGAGAGAAATACTGTCATGCGAGGTGTAAATCCTCGCCGGTCTTACAACAAAAAAGCAGAGAGACATCGATAGGGCTTATCGATGCTTCTCTCTCTTCAAAAACAATGGAAGAACAAAAAACACAAAACTTCATACCCAACAGCACACAAATGCCAAATATTCTTCTCGATATGGTAATTCCTCTGATCCCTGAAGCGGAAGCACGATGCTTACTTTACATATGCCGTCGCACGTTTGGTTTTCATAAAGATTCTGATCGCATCAGCTTCTCGCAATTCATGGATGGAATAAAAGATCGTAGAGGCAATATTCTCGATTACGGTGCCGGTCTCGCTCGAGCATCGGTTTATAAAGGTCTAATGAATCTCAATGATGCCGGAGCGGTAACGGTCCGGAAAACAGGCAAGGGAAATTACTACCAAATCAACCTGCATATGGATGTGGATAAAGTGGTTCAGCTAGTGAACCAGTTCAGCAGCCGAACCAAAAACGGTTCAGCTAGTAGACCAAAAGCGGTTCAGCTAGTGAACACACAAAATCTAGGAAAAAAAGAGAAATCTAGTTTTAGACATCCTGTGGATAACTTCGGGGAAATTACCAGAGAGCTCGTAAAAAAGATGAGCATTAATTAATAAAAAATTCACTATAAAGAAAATGAAAAAAATCACATTTCTTGTTAAAGGAAATCAAGATGACTGGCATGGCAATCCAGTTCCATATGTCCGAGTAGTCAAACGCGCATTGTGGCTACCAGAGGCAAAAAGATACAACGCATGGAAAAGCTACGTACGCCGATCGTTTTATGGCGACTATCCTGAGTATCTCATGTGTGCAGGCAAAACTTTACTTCCTGATCTTCTCCCACTCACAACAAATTCGGCTGACAGAGCTCGCATGGACATTCGCATCTATTGGCGCAATGGCATTCACGGCGATCCTGACAATATTTTCAAAGGAATTGCCGATGCACTTTTTACAAACGATAAATTTCTCGATGGAAGTTTTGAAACTCACTATTCACCGGACGGAAAAGGTCGAGTCGAGGTAGATATAACACTCGGGATTTAGATATGAATTCAATAAAAATAAGTGAGCTAAAGCGAGCCGACTACAATCCGAGAATTATGCCAGACTCGGAAATGTCAGCACTCAAAACAAGTATCAAAACATTCGGCTTCGTTGAACCGATTGTTGTGAATAAAAACAAAGACCGATATGGCGTGCTTGTTGGTGGACATCAGAGACTGACTGCGCTTGAATCACTCATAGCATCAGGAACGGTCCCGCAAGGAATAATTGAGTCGGATGAAAAGGGAATATATCTGGTCCCTGCATCGTTTGTTGATTTGTCGGAAGAAGACGAAAAACTGCTCAACCTAGCCCTAAATAAGATAAAAGGAAAATGGGATGAGGAAAAATTGGCAGACATAATCATCGCACTCAAAGAAGATCCGCATATTCCCGCATCGGGATTTAGAGAGGATGAAATTAGCCGAATTCTTGATCAAACACTCGATGATGAAGATGACGAGGAAGAACCAATTGATGACACTACCGAAGCACGATCAAAACTTGGTGAAGTATATGAGCTAGGTTCGCATCGCCTCATTTGCGGAGACTCAACTGATCCCGAAACATACCGAACACTTCTAGGAAAAGAAAAAGCGGACATGATATTCACTGATCCACCGTACAACGTGAACTACCATTCTCGCGGAGAAAAACTAGGAAACGAAGGTCTCGAGAAAATCAAAAACGACAATATGACTACTGAAGAATTTCAGCATCTTATTGATGGCGCGTTTTTTGCAATGTGTATGCATTCCAAAGAAGGTGCCTCGTTCTATATCTGCTCGGGCTGGAGTTCATATCCTCAATTTTTACAAAGCATGCTCAAGAATGGATTCAGACATTCCGGCGTGATTATCTGGGTGAAGAATGTGCCAAGCATGGGATGGAATGATTACCGATACAAGCATGAGTGGATCGCAAAAGCGAAAAAGCCTGATCCGAAAACTGCCGAGAGTATTATCTATGGATGGAAAACTGGCACTCATTACTTCTACGGAGACAACGAATACGACGTATGGGAGATGCCAAGAAAAGCTACTGCCAGATATCTGCATCCGACAGAAAAACCCGATTGGCTCGCAATGCGCGCACTTAGAAACTCAACCAAAAGAAACGATATTGTTCTGGATCCATTCGCTGGGTCCGGAAGCACGATGACAGCAGCAGAAAAGGTCGGTCGACGTGCATATATGATCGAGCTTGATCCGAAATTCTGCGATGTGATTCGTGATCGCTGGGAGCGGATGAGCCGCCCTCGCCAATGAAATATCTAAGTTTATTCTCGGGAATTGGAGGATTTGAACTCGGAATACAAAAAGCATATGTGGACACAACTAACGGAAAGAAGAACGGAAGAAGCAAAAAAACTTCGGAAAATGGGAATAGTAAAAGATACCAGAAACTTGAAAGTTTTAATGCCGAGAGAAGACAGTCTCGCAAATACCATAACGGCAGGTGCGATGGACAAGAACCGATTACTTGTGTGGGTTACTCGGAGATCGACAAATATGCAATCGAGATATATCAAAGACAATTTCCAGAACACAAAAATTATGGAGACATTACAAAAATCAAACCAAATAAAC
>CAIQCJ010000031.1 GCA_903870315.1 uncultured bacterium
AGATGGAGAAGTATGCTTAGTCTTCTTGGTGTTGGTGTGTATATGGAGAAAGGACATATGGGAGATGTTAAGAGGTTGATATACAGGTAAGTATACCCCCCCCGCATACTGTGAGCAAATAGAGGTGGGTGGGGATAAGAGTGGAGGGGGAAATTACTGAGGACCAACAAACTCATTCTTGGCGACATCTTTGTGGACGGGACGAGAATATCTATGCATAGAAACTAGAATACCTAGAGCTAAGAATTCTGTCACCAGATGTGTACCTCCATAACTCATGAAGGGCAGTGGTGTTCCGGTTACTGGAAGAAGATGTATATTCATACCGACGTTGACTGTGATATGCACTATAAAAAATATAGCTACACCAGCACCATACAAAATCTCGAAGTTTGTCGCTCCGCGCGATGCGTGCAGGATAATACGCCAAAGGATGATACCGAACAAAGAAAATAGAAGTAGAACTCCGAGAAAACCCCATTCTTCAGCGAAAGCCGCAAAGATAAAATCTGTCTGATATTCTGGTAGGAACTTCAAACGGGATTGCGTACCATAACCTAGACCCTTCCCCAAAAACCCTCCAGAGCCTACAGCAATAGTAGACTGATAAGCGTTATATCCAGCACCGTGTATATCGGATAACGGATTCATAAAATTCCTTACACGATCTTTCTGATATTCCTTGAAGCCAAAACTCCAGAGTAGAGAAACCACTAAGAAAACGAGTCCGGCCATAACAAGAAGATGCTTTTTGGATATACCAGAAACCATAACCATACCAAGCCAGATGAAGAATATAATCATAGCGGAACCTAAGTCAGGATGTACTATAACCAAAGCAAAAAGTATGAGTGCGTAGACACCAGAAACTATAAGATGGCGAAAATTGGCAATCTCTATATGACGTCTAGAGAAATACTTTGCCAAAATGATTATCAATATCAGCTTGGCAAAATCTGATGGTTGAAAAGAAAAGGCGCCGAAGGAGAACCATGAGGAAGCGCCGTGTGATATCTTGCCGACCAGAAACAAGCCAGTCAATAATACACATATGATTGTATAGAAAGCCACCAAAACCCTAGTCGATCTCAAGAACCGCACGTCTATCCTGCTAACAAAGAAAAATGTTGCCAGTGAGATACCAACCCAGACAAGTTGATGCAACGCAAAAGAATTATCCCCTGTGAAGGAATACATAGTCATGATACCTGCCAGTAATATCGGTATACACGCACCAACCAACCACCAATCCATACCTCTATGCGAAGACTCGCCAGATATCTTATAGTCTGATAAGTCGCCCGATCTTTTGAATAAACTCTCCATGTGACTATTCTGCCACAGGAAGCACTTCTATGGAAACGACTTTTCCGTTATGGCTTACTGGCCAAGTAAATGGCGCGTCTATAGAGCTAAGACCATTTATGCCATCTATGATAGTTTTGGAGAATCCGATGATATTTGAGGATGCATCAGAAAGTGCCACATAGACAAACACACTACCCAAAGGCTTAACGTTATTGTTCCTAAGAGTCACAAGAAGAGAAGAACCGTATTTATCTTCTGTGTATTTTTTAGGTCCAATAGAAAGAGAAGACAGTGTATCTGTAGCCTGTTGCCAATCTGGAGATCTGGTGAATTCGAAAAACACTTTGTAGGGCACCCTCTTACCAACAGCGATAGGACCTAGAAATGCTAGAGTATTTCTGTGTGGAGGTATATTGAACTTTCCAGGAACATCGACTATCTGATCTCCGTTGACATCATAGATGACGAAATGATAAGGCACATTTACAGCGGCTCCGTTGTTGTTCGGATTGATCACATAAGCAGCAACATTATAAGTACCTACTCCTAGCTGTCCAAAGCTCTTCCAAGAAATTTTCGGCGACAAAAAGGCGCTTGGACATAGTCGTTGACATGACCCACCACAATCTACCCCAGTCTCGTCACCGTTCTTGACTCCATCAAAACAGGTTGGCGCCTGATATAAGTTAGCAAATACCACATATCCAGCTATAGCCAATATGATGACCGCCAAAGTCCCTCCGTATAAAAATTTCCTTTTGCTTGCCCAAGATGACATAAGTTAAATTATAACATAAATAACAAAAAATCAGCCCTCCTGTGGCTAATTTTATAAAATAGATCTCTTGAACCCTATGTTCTGGCGACAAGCTACTTTCGCCCTTTCGGACTATCATCGCCGCAACTACGTTTCACTTCCGTGTTCGGAATGAGAACGGGTGGTGCCATAGCGCCAAATCACCAGAACGCAGGGTTCAAACCGCGTATTCATACTTCAAGTTTCGCACTCCACACACCATGCTTGCGCATAATGTGTTTTGTAAATAATGTAGCGTTTTCGCAAGCGACTCGCAGAGTTCCTAACAGGATCGACGGATTAGTACTTCTCGGCTCAACACCTTACGGTGCGTACACCTAAAGCCTATCAACGTGATCATCTCTCACGGGTCTCAACGATACCTAATCTTGGGGCCGGCTTCGCACTTATATGCTTTCAGTGCTTATCCGATCCAGACATAGCTACCCTACGGTGCCGTTGGCACGACAGCAGGTAGACCAGAGGTCTGTTCAACTCGGTCCTCTCGTACTAGAGTCAATTCCCCTCAAGTATCAACGCCTACAGTAGATAGGAGACCAACCTGTCTCACGCATGTTA
>CAIQCJ010000032.1 GCA_903870315.1 uncultured bacterium
GACCAATTCATTGGACGGTTATTGGAGTCGCCTCAAGAATCTTTTAGGCGCGCATCGCGGAAAAAGCAAAGAAAGAATCAGGAAGATTGCTACTGAAATACTACGCAAACAGACTGCTTAAATTACCATTAGACCTAAATGATACACAAGTCATACCGGCCAGACTAGAGCTTACGAAATCGACTGGTAAAAAAGTGAAGATACTTTTTCTAGTTAATGAATTATCTGAAGAGATTGTAGGTGAAAAGGCACAAGTGAAAGGTTTACCTGATAAGAGATTGGATATTGGAGACAGTCTGTATCTCGATGATCATCCGATAGCCGAAGTGGTATCACAAGACAAAGAAGAGTTCACTTTCAATCTGCTAGTGTCACTGGATTATTTCAGGAAAACTTTGGAAGACCGAGGTCTTACACCACTACCACCATATATACACTCTTCACTAAGTGAGGGTGATGTACGTGAGAAATATCAGACTATATTTTCTGAAACCAATCCACTTGCTTCGGTGGCGGCGCCGACAGCTTCTTTACATTTTACGGAAAGAGTTTTTTGTTCTCTTGAAGAAAAGGGCATAGAAAATACGCGTGTCACTTTACATGTCGGAAGAGGCACCTTTTCTCATATTAATGAAGACACAAAACAACTTCATAGAGAACCGGTATATATCTCTAGAGCTTCCGCAGAGAAGATAGCGGATGCTAAGAGGCACGGTCGAACAGTTATATCTTCTGGTACTACAGCCACCAGAGTCCTTGAATCATCCGTCAGATTCATACTGGATAATAACCAGCCAGATGATCGAGAAGGACAGAGTGATCTGTCTGGTTTTACTTCTATATTTATAAAACCGTCTTACGATTTCAAGATAGTAGACGCTCTTATGACCAACTTTCACCTTCCCAATACGTCGCTTCTTATGTTGTTGGATGCATTTTTACAATACAAAAAATCTACCAAAACTTGGCGTGACATATATGAATATGCTGTCGAAAACAAATTTAGGTTCTATTCTTTCGGAGATGCTATGTTAGTGATATAATCATCCCCATGAACACAAAACGCATCATATTCTGGGCCTGTTTCTTAATAGTGCTAGCTCTTATCGTGTGGGGTCTAGCTGTGGCTATGAGTCGCTCTTTACCAACTGATGGATCGATAGCTGGGACACCAGCACCAGTGACAGCATCGGATCATGTACAAGGTTCTGTTACTGCACCAGTGACAGTTATAGAATATAGCGATTTCCAATGCCCAGCTTGCGAGAGTTTTTACTGGTCTGTATCCAGACTTCTTCAAGAAGAATCTTCTACCACACTACGTTTAGTATATAGACATTTTCCTTTGCCACAACACGCAAATGCTATACCAGCGTCTATGGCTGCAGAAGCGGCTGGTTTGCAAGGCAAGTTCTGGGAGATGTATGATCTTATTTTCAAAAATCATACAGATTGGACTGAATCTTCTGACCCAACCAAAGTATTTATAGGGTATGCAACTACTCTTGGTCTGGATATAAACAAGTTTATAACCGATCTGAATAGCCCTATCTCTAGACAGGTTATAGACTCTGATATACAGAGTGGTCAAGTTGCTGGTATCAATGCCACACCAACATTTTTTATCAACGGTAAAGCTATAGTAAATACATCTTCATATGCAGATTTCAAAAAACTTATTGACCAGGCCGCTTCAGTCAGTTCACGTTAGTCTTGCTATAGCTGTTTTGGTTGTGGCCTTGATTGGTTTTGCCGATGCTTCTTATCTGGTTATAGAACATTATCAGGGCGTTGTCCCACCATGTAGTATTACTGGAGGTTGTGAGAAGGTCTTGACCAGTTCATATTCTGAAGTTTTGGGTATACCAGTATCATTACCCGGAGCATTGTTCTATCTACTGGTTGCCGCCGGAGCTCTGGCGTACATAGAGGGTAGACATGAGAAGATATTTCGCTACTCGCTTCTTCTGACAGTGTTTGGTCTTCTTGCTTCTTTGTGGTTTGTTTTTTTACAAGCCTTCGTGATACATTCATATTGTGCATATTGTCTAGGATCTGCTATAACATCTACAATGCTGTTTATATTGGCCGGCTTCATATTTAAGATATATGGCAGACAAGAAGATGTACAGGTAGAATCAGTATAAAATCAATAAGATGGATTATGAACTCATAGATTCGGGTGACGGGGAAAAATTAGAACGCTTCGGCGAAGTGGTTTTGGCGCGTCCAGATCCTCAGGCCTTGTGGCGCAAACTTTTGCTAGTGACAGAATGGAAAAAAGCTGGTGGTACTTTCAATCATGGAGATAAAGATGGTGGTAGATATAGTAACAGTAAGGAGGGTGGTTGGTCTCTCAAGAAAGATATTCCAGATCGTTGGAAGATCGATTTTGCTGGACTTAATTTTTGGATCAAACCAACACCATTCAAACATGTCGGTTTATTTCCAGAACATATTTCGAATTGGGACTGGATGCGAGATCTGATTCGACAAAAGGTCAGTTCGACGGATAGACAATTAGACACACAAAAAACAGATACAGAAAAAAGTTCAGATATAGAAATTTTGAATCTTTTTGGTTATACAGGTGGAGCTTCTCTTGCTTGTGCACAAGCTGGCGCCAAGGTCGTTCATATAGACGGCTCGAAAGCTGCTATAGCTTGGGCTCGTGAAAATGCCGAACTTTCAGGTTTAGACAAGAAACCGATTCGTTGGATACTTGACGATGCTCGAGCTTTTGTAAAGCGCGAGATCAAACGCGGACGCAAATACCACGGAATCATCATGGATCCACCATCTTTCGGACATGGTCCAGACAATGAAGTTTGGAAGATCGAAGACGACTTTTTACCACTTATCGAGATGTGTTTTCAGATATTGGTAGACGATATCTCAACTGGCGATGGTTCAATAGGAAATACTAAGCCACTCTTTTTCTTAGTAAATGGCTATGCTGCTGGATATTCTGCTATTGCTTATGAAAACGTTCTACGTCCACTGGTTACTAAGTATGGTGGCAAGATAGAAAAAGGGGAGTTGGTTGTGAAGGAAAAAATTTCTAATAAAGAAAAAGGAAGCGACGGGAGGTCGCTTCCTTGTGGCATTTTTGCCAGATGGTCAGCCTAGGTGGCTGGCATCAACATGCGCATCTCTGAGATCGCTTCACCCATACTGATTCCAGTGATATCCTTGAAATCTTTTGATGACTCTTTGGTAAAGAGTATCGAATGATTCTCATACTTGGGATTTTTCTGGATAGTTTGTTGCACAAAACTCTTGAGCATTCTGACTATGAACTTGTAATAAAGTTCGAAGACACGTTCTTCTATAGATGTGAATCGGACCAGATTTTCAAGTTCAGCATCGAACATGTCAAACCGGAAATACTTTGTCTTAGGCGTGTAGTACACTATCGCCTCAAGTAAAGTATCTTCTAGTTCAGTGTCGGTCGCGAGTATGAACTCTCTTCCAGCACCACGAACACTCTTGGTCGCGTCACTGATCCAGAAGAAGACTCGTACAGAATACTCCTTTTCTCTGATTTCTAGACATCCTCGGCAACTATCATTGCAGTAACTTTCTACGAGCATGAATCCATGTGATCTTTTCACTATAGGTATCTCGTAGACCCTAGCATACAGCTTAGATCTTACATTCATTTTTACCTCCTTGGGCATTCTAGTGGCATTGTCATAATTAGTCAAAGAAGTATAATGGTATAGTAATGAAAGTCTTTATTAGTCAATAATTAATACTAAAAATATAAACTTATGAATCCAGAAGAAAAAAAGTGTTGTGGTACAGATAATTGTAATAGGGGATGTCATAGTAAACACTCGCACAAGGTTCTAAAGGTGGTTGGTGTTTTGTTGGCTATATACCTGGCAGTGCTTTCCGTAAAGCAGTTGAAATCTATTGCTTATGTAGGTATAAATCCTCAGCAGAGCCATACTATATCAGTAGATGGAACCGGAGATGCTGTAGCTATACCGGATATAGCTACGCTGTCATTTTCTGTCACAGAAACAGCTAAGACTGTCGCCGACGCGCAAGCTCAAGCCACAAAGAAGGTAAATGCTACTATTTCAGCACTGAAGTCTTCAGGTATAGCTGAAAAAGATATTCAAACAACTTCATACAATATAAATCCTCATTATGAATATCAGAACAGTGTCTGTTCTTCAAACGGTATATGCCCTCCTTCCAAGTCTATAGTCACTGGATATGATGTTAGTCAGAGTACAGATGTGAAGGCACGTGATCTTAAGAAAGTTGGTGACCTGCTTACTCTCATAGGATCAAATGGTGTTCAAAATGTCAGCGGACCTTCATTCTCAGTAGATAATCCAGATGTCACACAAGTTGAAGCTCGCGCCAAAGCTATCAACAATGCTAAGACAAAGGCTGAAGTCCTGGCTAAAGCTCTTGGGGTACACATAGTACGTGTTGTTAGCTTTTCAGAGACTGGCAATACACCATATCCTGTAAGATATGACATGATGATGGCCGGCGCCGCTTCTACAAAATCAGCACCAGTAACTCCGGAGATATCAGTAGGACAACAGAAAGTTACGAGTAATGTCAGTATAACTTACGAGATAGAGTAGTTGCTTTATTGCAGATCTATGTTATTCTTATGCGGTAACACCCCCGCAGGGGTTTTTTAATAGAAAACATCTTCAAAACCATGGGAATTATAAACTATTTCAAAGAGACAAAGTCAGAGTTGAGCCATGTCAATTGGCCTACTCGTGAGCAGACGATCAGATTTACATTGTTAGTTATACTGACATCTATCGCTGTCGCTGCGGTCTTAGGCATCGCTGATTTCGTATTTTCTAGATTGCTGACACTCTTACCATAACCTACCCCAACAATAGCTATGTCAAAACAACACACAACAGGTGAGAGGAATTGGTATGCCATACATACATATGCTGGCTACGAAAACGCCGTTGCTCGTAACCTGAAGCAGCGTATAGAATCTCTTGGTATGGAAGGCAAGATATTTGCAGTTATAGTTCCGACTGAGAAGAAGATCAAGGTTAAGAGTAACAAGCGTGTCGAGGAGGAAGAGAAGATATATCCAGGTTACGTCCTAGTCGATATGATCGTGACCGACGACTCTTGGTACGTTGTCCGTAACACTCCTCGTGTCACAGGGTTTGTTGGTTCTGGTGTCTATCCAGTTCCACTAGAGAAGACAGAGGTAGATGCTTTGTTCGCACGTATGACCAAAGGCGGCATAGAACACACCATAGACTTATCTTCTAGTGACCTTATCAAGATAACTGACGGCCCATTCAAAGATTTTGAAGGTAAAGTCAGTGAAGTCGATACTCAGAGAGGTAAGATTAAGGTCTTGGTCTCTATGTTTGGACGAGAGACTCCAGTCGAACTCGATTTCTTGCAAGTTAAGAAAGTTTAATGTAGGATACCCACACTAGATTCAAGTATAGATTCAGACACAAATAATACAACACCATGGCAAAGAAAATCATAAAAACAGTCAAAGTTCTAGCTCCGGCAGGAAAAGCAACTCCAGCTCCACCACTCGGACCAACCTTGGGTCAGGCCGGCGTTAATATCGGTGATTTCACCAAGAAATTCAACGATGCTACCAAGAATATGATTGGTGATATCATACCAGTCGTTATCACAGTCTACGATGACCGTACTTACAGTTTCGTCTTGAAGACTCCTCCAGCGTCTAGTCTCATTTTGAAGGCCTTAAAGAAAGAGAAGGGTTCTGGCAAGCCAAACTTGAGCAAGATTGGTATCCTTACTAAGACACAACTCAAGGAGATTGCTGAGAAGAAACTCCCGGATCTCAATGCTAACGACGTTGATGCTGCCATGAAGATTGTCGCTGGTACGGCTCGTTCTATGGGTGTTGAGGTTAAGTAAAGTTATATTATCTATATTTGTAAAGAAAATCCCGGCCTAGAGCCGGTTTTTTCTTTCAGAACACCCATTTTTTTTAGGTTGTATGGTTGTCTTTGTTGTGGTAAGTTTCAATATAGAAAGGTAGGTGATTTGATTGGACACAATAAATGTGTTTTTGACATACCCTCATACAAACAGTCAGTCGAAGTTCTCTGTTTCCATGAAAGCTCTGCATGAACGTATCAGTGGATTGTCTGGCGTTGTTCTATTGGATAGTTGGAGACAAATATCGGGTCAACTTGGTGTAAGTCTTTCAGAGGCTTATAGTCGCGATATGGCAAATGTAAACAAAGCCGACCTTGTAGTGGCCATCTATGAAAATAGTGTAGGCAGTATTGATGATGTCGTCATGGAGATTGTAAGGCGTTGTGAGGTCAGGAAACCAATCCGGATCTTTGTATCACATAAAGGCGCGGTTTCTCCAATCATCGAAGCTTGCATCGCTTATAATAAAGTGCAAAAAGTCGGTCCGTTTGATGTACGAGCAGATGAGATACCTAATCCTACAAGGTATTTTCATGTAAATGGAATCTTCGAATTGGTAGCCGAATGGGTCAACAAGAAGAATCTTATTTCAGGAGAAAATCCTGGCTGAGCCAAGATTGTCTGTCAGCTATTGCATCGCCGTAGTCCAAACTCTTGGACTACGGCGATTCTACTTTACATTATATTCTAGTAAAAGGGCACCACTCGTAGTCTTCTCAGAACTTACAAGTGTGAGTTTGTTGTCTAGGCCTTTATTGAATAGCTTCATACCAGCCCCAAATATCAAAGGCTCTATAGTGAGGTATAACTTATCTACAACACCACTTTCCATGAACATAGTGTAAATCTGTGATCCACCACAAATGGCGACTTCTTTGTAACCTCTATCAGCCAAGTCAGCCAACAGATCAGCTGGTGCCTTAGTGGTTGTTTCTACTCCAGCGATAGCGTCTGCACCGGTAAGCTTTTCTGGTGAATAGACGACGTTTAAGCGGTCTTTGAGCGGCTTACCAAGTGTTCTATAGGTATTTAAGCCCATAACCACAACACCTGCTCTCTTGGTGATCTCTATAAAGCGCTTTTTGTCTTCCTTACTAGTCCAGGAAGCAGCATGTGCTGAATCTTTTCCTATAAAACCATCTGTGGTGAGTGCTGCAGAGATGAAACAAATCATGATATTTTCAGTATATCATTTTGATACGAAAAATGTCATCTGTCATGGTTGCGAATACCAGTGGTTGGATTATACTTGAGTATACATTAACCAAAATTTTATGAATTCATTTGAAATAGAAATAAAAAGTTTATTGGGTGCCGAGGATGCAGCTATTGCATTCAAAAAGAGATTGCAGTCTGCACGACCAAATATGAAATTGGTAGGAACGGGGAAGCAGCTGAATCATTATTTCAACCTAGCAAAAGATCTGAAAGCTCTGGAGGCTTCACTTGTCGGCGTAGTTCCTGCTGATAAAAAAGATTCCTTGAAAAATATTCTTGAACACGGAAACAAAATTTCTTTGAGAACTCGTGATGCAGACGGAAAAGTTATCTTGGTCATGAAGGCCTCTGTCGGAGGTGACACTAGTGCAAACGGTGTCCAGAGAATAGAGTTCGAGGCTGTCATGAAGGGGAAGACTTTGGACGAACTAGATAAGGCTCTACTTAGCGCCGGATGTACATATCAAGCCAAATGGTCGCGCGCCAGAGAAGAGTATGCAGACGGCGATATTCATATCTGTATGGACAAAAACGCTGGTTACGGATATTTGGTTGAATTTGAGAAGGTTGTCACAAATGAGGCCGATACCAAAAAGGCTCATGCAGAACTTATATCTTTCATGAAGGAACTTGGTGTAGAAGAGTTGCCTCAAGAGCGCATAGAGAGGATGTTTGCTTTTTACAATGCACACTGGCCAGAATATTATGGTACAGAGAAAACATTTACTATTAAATAATATAAACAAATGTATTTAGCCGACGAAGATATAAAGAGAGCATTGAAAGATGGTGAGATCATCATAAACGATTTCGATGAAGCACGTTTGCAGCCAGCCAGCTACGATATTTTGCTTGGCAATAAGTTTATAGTGAGCAATACAGAGTCGACTATGGCTATAGATCCAGTGAATAAGATATTTCCTCAAACAAAAGAGATTGTCATAGGTGATGATGAGATGTTTGTACTTCATCCTGGCATCAGTATTCTTGGAACCTCGGTTGATTATTTCGGTTCAGATAAATACCTCATACACCTCTCTGGTAAGAGTAGTTTGGCTAGGTTGGGGCTTATTATCCATAATACTGCCGGTATTATAAATCCGGGTCATTTTCTCAACATTACTTTTGAGCTATGCAATCTAAATCACGTGCCTATTATCCTTCGACCACAGATGCGTATAGGTCAGATTCTTTTCTCGCAACTTACTAGTCAGCCGAAGAAGGATTATAAGACGACAGGAAGATATCATGGACGCGATTGGCAACATTTCGTCGATCCAAAAGATGAAGAAGGAAAAGAAAAGATAAAAGAGGAAAGCAAAAAGTTGAAAGTTAAAAAGGGAAAGAAGGCGAAGAAATAGTTTTATAAAGTAAATAAATAATATGAATCACCCAGAACAACAATATCTAGATCTTCTCAAGGATATTATGGAAAATGGGGTATTGAAGCATGATCACAACACCAGCGTCGGTTTGACTAGTGTCTTCGGTCGCCAGATGCGTTTTGATCTTTCCAAAGGTTTTCCTCTTCTGACTACGAAGAAAGTTCCTTGGAATAGTATTATGCATGAGTTGTATTGGTTCATGTCTGGTCAGACCAATGTTAAGTATCTCGTCGATCACAAGGTTCCTATCTGGACAGATTATCCTTACAAGATTTATAAGAAAAAAGCCGACAAAGGCGCGTTGCCTGCAATTACTCTAGAAGAATTTTCAGAGAAGATAAGAACTGATGAAGCTTTTGCGAAAGCTCATGGTGAACTTCCTCGCATATACGGTGAACAATGGAGAGCTTGGCCAGCTGCAGATGGTCGCAAGATAGATCAACTTTCTTGGGTTATAGATACATTGAAGAATTTTCCAGAGCGCAAACACGCCATACTTTCTGCTTGGAATCCTCCATTTCTTTATGCTATGGCGAAACCAGGAGAAGCATTGGCATATCCTTTGTGTCATATTCTTTTCCATTTCAATGTTTCAGGAAATAAACTCTCGTGCTGTTTGTATCAGAGATCATGCGATATGTTTCTTGGTGTTCCATTTAACATAGCGAGCTACGCTGCTCTCACCATGATCGTTGCGAAGATTTGTGGATATGAACCTGGAGAATTTATTCATACACTTGGTGACGCACATATTTACGAGGATCATATGGAGCAAGTGAAAGAGCAGATAAAGAGGGAACCAAAGAAGTTTCCGAAGCTTGTTTTGAGTGATGAAATCAAGGATCTGGACAGTTTCCGTCCAGAGATGGTTACTCTCACTGAATACGATCCACACCCACTTCTTAAGGCTAAGATGACTGTAGCTGGAGGGTTTGATGAGAAGGATAGGAAATAAGGTGCATAAAGACGCTTGCATGTCCTCCATGCGATGATAAGCGCCTCTCCCGGACCGGCGTCACACTCCCGTGCGGCGCCGGTCTTTTCTTTTCATGATAGAATTCAAATATTAAGAGTCATTAATAATCCCCCTAATTATTAACCTATGAAAGACACACAAATAAAGAGACTCCTTGAGGCAGAGAAGAAACGTCAGAAAAAAGTCATAAACCTTATTGCTTCTGAAAATTTTGTGTCTGCCGATGTTCTAGAAGCTCTCGGTTCAGAACTAACAAATAAATATGCGGAAGGATATTCTGGCAAAAGATATTACGGTGGTAACGAGATAGTCGATAAGGTCGAAGATCTTTGTATCGAACGTGCATTGAAACTTTTTGGTCTTGATGCAAATAAGTGGCACGTCAACGTACAGGCGCTTTCTGGTTCACCTGCGAACTTGGCTGTGTATGTCGGTGTATTGGGTTTGAAAAATGATGGCCAGCCACCAAAGATCATGGGTATGTCACTCGATCATGGAGGCCATCTTACTCATGGTCACAAAGTTTCTGCTACTGGAAAATTTTTCACACAGGTTCCTTATGGTCTAGATCCTAAGACTGAGATGTTGAACTATGTTCAGCTTCGTGAGATAGCCATGAAAGAGAGGCCTGCTATTATCGTGGCAGGCTACACAGCATATCCACGTCGTATAGATTGGGCCAAGATGCGTGAGATTGCTGACGCTTGCGGAGCATTACTTATGGTTGATATGTCACATGTGGCCGGTCTTGTCGCTGGTGGGGCATATCCAGCACCATTTCCATACGCCGATATTGTGACCACGACTACTCATAAGACTTTGCGTGGTCCTAGGTCAGCACTTATATTTGTTCGCAAAGACGCCCGTGAACTTGATAAGAAAATAGACAAGGCTGTTTTCCCTGGTTTGCAGGGTGGTCCTCATGAAAACCAGATTGCAGCAGTTGCTGTTGCTCTCAAGGAAGCCGCAAGTCCAGCTTTCAAGAAATACGCACAACAGGTTGTAAAAAATGCCGCTGCTTTAGCCAATGAACTTCGTAATTGTGGCTGGAGACTTATTTCTGGTGGCACAGATTCTCATCTTATTCTCATAGATACTTGGAATAGCGGTGTGAAAAACGCCAAAGGTGCCGGCGCAGTTCCTGGAAAAGACGCCAGTGACAAACTTGAGAAAGTCGGCATCATTGTAAACAAAAATGGCATTCCATTTGATTCAAGATCACCAGTTGATCCGTCTGGTATTCGCATTGGTTCTGCCGCAGAGACTACTCATGGCAAAAAAGAGAAAGATTTTCGTGCAATAGCGAAAAAGATAGATGAGGTATTGAGGAAGTAGGGATATTTGATTTTAGCCAATTTGGCGGATTTTTCGCTAACTTTCTGCTACAATCATCCCATGAAAGACGAAATCATAAAGATATTGCAAAAAACCTTTGAGCCACTTGGTATATCGGATATTTCGGTCGCCTTAGATTTTCCAGAAAATGCCGAATATGGTGACTATACTAGCAATGTGGCCATGATAAACGCCAAGAGGCTTGGTATGAAGCCTGTTGAATTGGCGACAAAGATCGTGGCAGATTTCGACAAACTTGTAGCCAAGGCATCTTTGAAAGGTCTTATGAAATCAGTCAGTGTGGCTGGACCTGGATTTATTAATTTTACTTTGACCGCAGAAGCGGTTTCGAAGAATGTTCAGGAGATCTCAAGAGAGTTGAATGGCCCCAAAGGCTCAAATAGCTTAAAAGGCCAAATTTCAAATATCGGCGCTGGTAAAAAAGTTTTGATAGAGTACTCGTCTCCGAATATTGCCAAACCTTTTACGGTCGGACATTTGAGGTCAACTATCATAGGTGATTCTATTGCGCGTATTTTGAGTGCTACTGGATATTCTGTTATTCGTGACAACCATCTTGGTGACTGGGGAACACAGTTTGGGAAGCTTTTGGTGGCGATAGAAAAGTGGGGGGATGAATTTGGCGGACTCGATGGCATCAAAAAGAGTGAAAATCCTATCAAAATACTTGTTGATCTTTACGTGAAGTTCCATGATGAGGTTGCGATTATGGAGGATTCTGAAGACGAAAAATTGAAAACAGAAGCAGAAGAACTCGTTACTTTTGCTCGTGCCAAATCTAAAATATTGGAATCTGGTAAGGATCCGATAATTTCTGAAATTTGGAAGGTCTGCGTAGATCTTTCCATGCATGAGTTTGCCCTTATTTATACGAGACTCGGTGTGTCTTTTGATCCAAAGAGGGGAGATACGCAGATTGGTGAAAGTTTCTTTGTGACCCCAGATAAGATCAACCCAGTCAGAGATGCCTTGAATGCCAAAAATCTTTTGAAAGAAAGTGAGGGTGCCAAAGTTGTATTCTTTGGTAGTGAAGATCCAAAGTCATGGAAACTCCCTCCGCTTATAGTAGAGAAAAGTGACGGTACATCCATATATGCTACTCGTGATTTGGCCGCAGATTTATATCGAATCAATACATACGGTAAAGGTCTAATACTCATAAATGAGGTTGGTGCTGAACAAAATCTTTACTTCAAACAACTTATAGAAACTGAGACTATGCTTGGCTGGTTTACGAAAGGTCAGAGACTTCATATCGCCCACGGACTTTACAGGTTCAAGGATGGCAAGATGTCTACAAGAAAAGGTAAGGTCATCTGGCTAGGTGATATTCTGGATGAAGCAGTTACTCGTGCTTCCAAGATAAATGCCGATAGTGCCAATGATGTGGCTGTGGCGGCTATCAAGTTCAATGATCTTAAGCGCGACAGTATACAAGATATAGTTTTCGATTGGGATGAAATGATGAGTATGACCGGTGACTCTGGACCATATCTACAATATTCATGCGTGCGTGCCAAAGCCGTCATAGAGAAAGCGAAAGGGCTCGGCATAGTCGCGCATATTGGCCCTGGATCCGGTGAAGGTAGTACACGCCCAAAAATCGCCCAAATCGATCTTCTTGAAAGATACCTGATCCGTTTTCAGTCGGTTGTCGAATTCGCCGGCGCATCATATAGACCGAATGTCATTGCCAACTATCTCATAAATCTGGCGGCGCTTTTCAACAGCTTCTATTCCCAAGTAATGATCGCTGATGCGAAAGACCCTATGGCAGCTTACAAAGTTGCTGTCACGCAGGCTTTTGCCATGACCATGGAGAGGGGATTAGATCTATTGGGTATAAAAGTTCCGAAGAAGATGTAATAAATTCTCCGGCGTGGTTTTCAGTACATATCGTCGTGTGATCCGATACCGTATAGGGTTATTGTTGTCGCGTCAAAAGAAAAAACTATTCTGTGGTCATAAGATATTCTACATGCATATAATTCTTTGAGAGACCCATGTAGTTTATGAGTTTTAAGTAATGGATTGGAGACATCGCTCTCTAACATTTTAAGAGTTTTCGACCATCTTGTTTTTAAGTGCGCGTTCTTCCTAAGAAAATCACGCGACATTTTGTTGAATGCGGGAGTGGCGAATATTGTCCTCATGGATCAAGAGATAGGCTAAAGACCTTTAGTAATGTCGGCAATAAGCAAATTTGCTGACGAGTATTTTCTGACTTTACCAGTTTGTGCTTCCCAAACAGATTGAAGGATCTCAAGTTCAAAGAATCTTTTTCGCAGATCGCGCATGATACTAGCAACCTCTTTTGAGTTCTTTTTTATCTGAAATTTAGTGATTTTCATGTATTTAGTATAGCGTAGGTGGGTGGTCATGCCTACTTGACATTTAGATACTAAGTAGTGTACAATATCGCTCAGCGAGGTAGGTCTTTGTCAGTGCAATGTTAGGGGATTCGTCCCAGTGCGTGGTCGTAGTAAAACAAACCAAAACCGCTCGAAAGAGCAGAAAGGAAAGCGCGTATGAAAAATGCGAGCGTTCCCAAAGTAGCAGAAGTGGTTCAGAGAGAGATCTCTGTGCAATGGCAAGCACAGATTAGTGCCAACCTTATCGTGGGGTCAATACCGATCCTAAAACAACTGGGAAGATTCCCGCAATTGGCTCAGAAGCTTGCAGCCAAGCCGGAAGCTTGGACAGAGTTCCTGATGTCGGCATTGCCGAAGCGGATGGTTATCGGCCACAATGATGCGGAATATTGGGACCGGTATTATCAAAATGAGTTTGGCATCAAGGGCTCATTTGAGGGTCTCGAAATCCCAGCCGCTCCAGCTTATCCAGCATGGCTTGTTGTGATGCATGAACAGATCTCCAATCGGTGCAATCCGATAATGGAGGTTTGCAAAAAGCATTACCCGAAGTACTGGCAGTACACGAGCGATCTCGGCGCTTCGATCGTCAGACATGATCGGAGTGGGACATACGGAATCTGGGTCGCGGCTTCGCCGAGCGCTGAATTCGGAAATGTGGATGGTAAAAACTTGTCTAGCCAGGATGTTTGGGACAGGGGCATTATTACCACAACTCTGCCGGAGCGTCTGATTCTTGGTGATACGTTCTATTTGAAAAACCAAGATCATCTGGACAAAAATAAAATCAACCTCTGTCCAGGTTCGCGCAATTCCGACGGCAATGTGCCGAGTGTGAATCGGCACAACGACGACAATGTCAAGGTGAACTACTGGAATCCGCAGAATGCCGATGACAATCTGCGGTTCCGTCTGGAAATTTCTCGCAACAAGGGGCTTTCATAGCCCCTTTTGTGTCATATGTTTTGGCTACGCGCCACATAGTTTATCCAATTGGTCGCTTCTTTGGATATTTCAAAAAGTTTGGTAGAAAGACGTATATAAGTTTTATCATCGATGATAAGTAATTCATTTTCTGTCCGAATCAGATTTTGTAGAACACCGATTTTTACACGCAATCTTTCCAGTGTCGGCTTCTTTAGGATTTTTATTTGAAATGACCCTTCTATAGCCAGAGACAAAATGTTTATGCACAGCCGTTCTATTTCCATATGTATTCCCAGCTTGTTGCTTTTCGATAGTTTTTGGCCGGTGTTGTAAATGTCTTTGTGTAGTATTCTTATACTATGGATAATTGGGACAATTTGTTTGAACTTATAAAAAGGATTATTTTTTCATTCGAAAAGACCGGTGGAAAAGGCTTGCCACTTGGCAATGTTACTAGTCAGCTTTTCTCCGATATTTATCTCAATGAGCTGGATCAGTTTGTAAAACACGAACTAAAAGCAAAGTACTATATTAGATATTGTGACGATTTTGTAATTTTAAATGACTCTTTGGATTACCTTGATTATTGTTTAGATAAGATTAGGGATTTTTGTTCGGAAAATCTGTTGGTAAATTTACATCCAGATAAAGTAGAGATACGTAAACTGAAAACCGGAGTAGATTTTCTTGGATATGTTTCCTTGCCACATTATAGAGTCTTGCGTACCAAAACAAAGAGGAGGATGTTAAATAGAGTTTCGACAAAAAATGTGGCCTCATATTTAGGAATGTTGAAGCATTGCAAAGGAGAGAAAATAGAGGAACAAATTAGCAGATTATTTTTTGATTAAAAAATGCTAGAATAAGCCATTATGAGTTCACATAGTGAGCGCGAAGAAAAGATGCTGGCCTTCTGGAAAGAGAAGGGTATTTTTGAGAAAACACTGGAGAAACCTTCTCCTAAAGGCGAATTTACTTTCTATGATGGCCCGCCATTTGCTACGGGCACACCTCATTACGGGCACTTGCTGGCTGGTACCATGAAGGATGTCATTCCGCGCTGGAAAACCATGCAGGGATATCACGTGGCTCGCCGATGGGGCTGGGATTGTCATGGTTTGCCAGTTGAGAATCTCATAGAAAAGGAGCTCGGACTTAAGTCCAAGAAAGATATTTTTGAATATGGCATTGATAAGTTCAATGACGCTGCTCGTGCCAGTGTCATGCGTTATGCTGACGAATGGCGCAAAGTTGTTCCACGTTTGGGGCGTTTCGTCGATATGGAGGATGATTATCGTACGATGGATGCCTCGTATACCGAAAGTGTCTGGTGGATATTCAAGAATCTCTATGACAAAGGTCTGATCTATGAAGGTTTCAAATCCATGAATCTTTGTCCACGTTGTGAGACGACTTTGTCGAACTTTGAAGTGGCACAGGGTTACAAGGACATAACAGATATTTCTGTATATGTGAAGTTTAGGATACCTGACTGGTACAAAGTTTTCTGGTCAAATGGTGGAAATGACCCGAAAAGCCAAAATAGAAATGTACAAGGTGTAAATGGAGCGCAGATAGCCACTTATCTTATAGCTTGGACGACGACGCCGTGGACTTTACCAGGGAATGTGGCTTTGGCGGTAAATCCAGATATTGATTATGTCAGGGTTAATTTAAGCACAATAACCAAAGATGATTCGGATACTATTGGCTCAGTAAGCGAAACATACTTGATAGCGGAATCACGTCTTGCGGTCATCTTGAAAGATAAACAATATGAGATTATCGAGAAGATAAAAGGTTCAGATCTTGTCGGTCTTTCATATGAACCTATTTTCGATTGTTATCACAACGACAAAACCTTGAAGGATCGTGGAAATGGTTGGAAGATATATGGTGCAGATTTCGTGACAATAGAAGATGGTACTGGTATCGTCCACATCGCTCCAGCATTTGGGGCAGATGACTACAGTTTGCTCCTCAAATACAATTTGCCTTTAGTACAACACGTGGCTGTCGACGGTACATTCAAGAAAGAGTTTACATCTAGCCCAGAGACTTCAGTCTTTTCTGGTCTACATGTGAAGCCTAAGGATACATCTGAAGACAAAAATGCTCACCAAAGTACTGATATTGAAGTTATAAAATGGTTGGCTCATAGTGGAAAACTTTTTGATAAAGAAAAGATTATACACTCATACCCACATTGTTGGCGCTGTGAGACTCCTCTTATTAACTACGCCTCTTCTTCTTGGTTTGTGAAAGTCACCGATATCAAGGATAAACTGGTGGCAGCCAATAAGAAGATAACTTGGGTTCCAGAAGAACTTGGCGAAGGTCGTTTTGGTAATTGGTTAGAAGGTGCGCGTGACTGGGCTATATCTCGCTCACGTTTCTGGGGAGCACCGATACCTGTATGGAGAGAAGAAGGTGCAAGTGGTACGCAAGGTCCAAGCAATTTACATGTCATAGGATCTATAGCAGACTTCAAGAAATATTCTCATACAAAGAATACTTATTACGTGATACGTCATGGAGAATCCGAAGGTAATGTGAAAGGCATATTGAGCACAGATATGAAGATAGTTCACCATCTGACAGACAAGGGTAGGGAGCAAGCAGCATCTGCCACGGAAAACCTTAAAGGTATAGAGTTTGATCATGTATTTGTATCTCCGTTTGCACGTACTCAGGAGACTTACGAAGTTTTGGCTTCGAAGTTAGGTTGGGACAAGAGTAAAATGATAACAGACGATCGTATAAGAGAGCTTGGAGGTGGTATATGGAATGGACGACTTATATCTGATTTCTTGGCTGAGTTTGAACATTCTGACAGGTTCGAGAATGCTCCAGAAGGTGGAGAGAATTATACCGATATAAAAAAGAGGATGGGCGATTTCTTGTATGACATAGAAAACAGATACCAAGGTGAGACTATACTTATAGTTACTCACGAGACGCCGGCTTGGTTATTGTTCTCTGCGGCTATTGGAGCCGATAAAGCCTCATCTTTGGCCATGCGTGTCAGCGACAGGAAGACTGGTGGTGATTTCTTGAAAAATGCCGAAGTGAAGAAGTTGGATTTTGTGCCTATTCCTCACAATAAAAACTATGAACTCGATCTACATCGTCCTTTCATAGATGAAATAGGATTGCGCGTTGATAATGGCAATAAACTCACTCGTGTGTCTGATGTTTTCGATTGTTGGTTTGAATCAGGCTCTATGCCATGGAGCTCAAATCACTATCCTTTCGATGGGGATATTGCTTATCCAGCTGACTTCATTGCTGAAGGTCAAGATCAGACCCGTGGCTGGTTCTACACCATGTTGGTCCTAGGTGTAGGCTTGTTTGGTACATCTCCATACAAGAAAGTCTTGGCCAATGGTCTTGTCCTAGCAGAAGATGGTGAAAAGATGTCCAAATCCAAGAAGAATTATCCTGATCCGATGCTTATAATAGATAAATACAGTGCAGATGCATTGCGCTATTATTTACTTTCTTCACCAGTAGTACGTGCACAAGACCTGTGTTTTAGTGAGAAAGGTGTAGATGAAGTGACGAAGAAGATTATCAATCGTATTCTAAATGTAGTCTCTTTCTATGAGATGTATGCAGGCGAAGGTGTAAATGGGAGTACGCAAGATGAAAGTAAAATTACGAGCGAATCATGTGTCCGAAGCAAGAATGTTCTGGATCTCTGGATTAAGGCACGTCTAAATGAGACAATTTCTCAAATCACCGGTAGCTTAGAATCAGGAGAACTTGATCGCGCCTCGAGACCATTTATGGATCTTATAGATGATCTATCAACTTGGTATCTGCGTCGATCCCGCGACCGCTTCAAAGGAGATGATGTCTCAGACAAGAGCTCAGCCTTGGCAACTACAAAGTTTGTCCTCATAGAGACAGCTAAACTCATGGCCCCATTTATGCCTTTTTTGGCAGAGGATATATATATCAGAGTTGGTAGAAACATCACCAGCAATAATTCAAATGCAGATATACTAGAAAGTGTTCATCTAGATTCTTGGCCAAAAGCCACGAAAGTTAATCAGCATCTTATAGATGATATGAAGTTGGTACGTTCAGTCGCTTCACAAGGACTGGAGGCTCGTATGACGGCTAAGATCAATGTCCGTCAGCCACTTCAGTCTCTGAAGGTTGAACTGATCCAAGAGAAGATGTGGTATAGATCAGAAAGACAACTTGGTCCAGAATTTACGTCTATCATTGCGGATGAAGTCAATGTCAAAGAGGTTCTATCTTCCATAAAACTGGTAAGGACGACCAGTGCAGGATCTAACAAAGCGAATACCATAGTCAGTAGTGTTGAGCTCGATACTTCTATCACCATAACATTGAGAGAAGAAGGTATGGTTCGTGAACTCATACGTGCCATACAGGATCTAAGAAAGACCAAAGGCCTTACTATAAATGACAAAGCTACTATTATCATTGAGACCGACAAGACTGGTCACGGATTTATCGAAAAGAATAAAGATGTGATATCTCGTGCGACGCTGTTGAAGATGATTGAGTGGGGAAGTGTTGATAGTTCAATAGATATCCTGAAAATAGGTGAGATGTATATTAAGATTGATTTGAGATAATCTTTTGTAAAATGCATGCCATATACACTACGCCAGGATTTATCATTGGCTCTGGTCAATACGGAGAAGCTGGTAAGTTGATATCTATTTTTACCAGAGATCTTGGCCTGGTAAAGGTTGTTGCTCAAGGTATTCGCTTCGAAAAATCAAAATTACGCTACCACACCAAGGACTATTCTTTTGGGATTTTCTCTTTGGTGCGTGGAAAAGAAGTCTGGCGTCTTACTAGCGCGCAAGCATTGCTGGCATCATCATTATCCACACCTATTTCATCACAAAATATCTTTGTAACTAATAACGAAGCTTTCTGGGCGCGGATAGCACTACTTCTACGCAGATTTTTGCAAGGTGAAGAAGCAAACGAAAAACTCTTCGAGACTATTTCAGCTTGTAATATTTTTTTGGTCTCTTTTGGTCAAACTGGAGATGTCGACGGTCTTAGCTCAGTTCCGGATAATGATTCTCATATGGAAATAGTAGAATCACTACTTGTTATACGTATAATGCATACCCTCGGTTATATAGGCGATGACAAGGATATACACGCAGTTATATATTCCAATGATTTTACAC
Organism: uncultured bacterium; assembly: GCA_903870315.1. GTDB lineage: Bacteria > Patescibacteriota > Minisyncoccia > Phycocordibacterales > PALSA-1337 > C7867-002. The sequence continues at coordinate 19,355 of CAIQCJ010000032.1, forward strand.
ATGGAATTATCGAATCTGCTTCACGTAAGAAACACCTGATAAACCAACATATCAACAAGGCGCTGAAGGAATCACACCTTTGAGGCATTTCCGCTATTGTTGTTTTCATAGTAAAATGATTGGCAAATGCCTCCAGAAGAGAAAAGCAAAATAGAAGACTTGAAGAAAGCGCTTTATTCTAGGTCGGCGCCAGATATCAAGACTCGTCGCAAGTTACGCTTCCACGATGATATCTCTACTGTACAGAAGTCTTGGCAGCGAGCTCCAGAAGTTAATGTTCAAGAGGATTTAAATAATAGATACGAAGATCATTCTATGTCTTTTTTCACTAAACTACTTATAGGCTCGATTGTCTTTTGCTTGATAGCCGTTAGTGCTGGAGCCTATCTCTTTTTCAATGGTAAAAATCTTGTCTCAGCCAACAATATAGATGTCGCCATAACTGGCCCCGTCTCCATACCTGGAGGTGAGCCTGTGTCTTTCGATGTTGGTATTACGAACAACAACAGTATAGATTTGCAGTTGGTAGACATGTCTGTATCTTTCCCGGCCGGTACAACAGATCCTAGCAATCCCTCTCAGGAATTGAAGAAATACGTGAACATGATAGGTGATATGACTTCTGGTAAGTCTGTCCACGAGACTGTGAAAGCAATCATGTTTGGTGAAGAAAATACTCAAAAACAAGTCACCGTTTCTTTGACTTATAGTATCAAGGGTTCCTCGGCCGTTTTCACCAAAGACAAGACTTATCAGGTTTTGATCAACTCATCACCAATCATTGTCGATGTATCTTCGTACAAAGAAGTTACATCTGGCCAAGAATTTGACCTGAAAGTGAATATCAAATCAAACTCTGGACAGACATTGAAGAATATATTACTCAATGCGAGCTACCCTTTTGGCTTTGTGTTCATGTCGTCAAACCTAAAGCCGACTTCTGTCGACAATACGGTCTGGAGGATAGGAGACATACCACCGGGTAGTCAGGATAGTGTGACTATCCATGGAAAGTTACAGGGCGAGAACAGTGATGTGAGGTCGTTTAGATTCCTAGTTGGAGCCCAGAGTTCTACGAATCTGAATCAGATCGGCACTCAATATATGTCAATCCAACAAGATATTTCAATCCAAAAGCCTTTCATATCTCTAGGTTTGACTATCAACAACAATCCAGACTCAACTGACTTTGTCGGTGGATACAATTCTCCACACCAGATATCGGTTTCGTGGTTCAACAATCTAACCGTCCCAGTTACCAACGCCGTTATAACGATCCATCTTTCCGGCAATGCTTATGACAAAGCCTCCATATCTCCAGGTGAAGGATATTACCGTTCGACTACCGATGATGTGGTTTGGAATCCACAGACTACACCGGCTCTAGCTTCGATCGCTGCTGGAGATACTGGTAGTGTTTTGTTCTCTATAATTCCTAGAGACCTCGGTAACAGTTCAGACCCCTTAGTAAATCCAGATCTTACTTTAACAGCAAGTGTATCAGGGGATAGGGTACAAGAATCACAAGTACCAGATTCTCTTACAGCCATTGCTACTAGAAGTATACGCATACCATCACCAGTATCTCTGTCTGGTCGTATCATAAGATCTTTTGGACCATTCCTAAATATAGGACCGGTACCCCCACAAGCTGAACAGCAGACTACTTATACTGTTGTCTGGACCGTTGATAATGTCTCCAACAACATAAGTAACGCTAAAGTCACAGCTAGTCTTCCGGCCTATGTGAGGTGGTCAGGAAATGTTAGCCCAAATACCGAGTCAGTATCTTTCGATAATAATTCTGGAACGGTATCTTGGAATATTGGTAGTATGAACTCACGATCTAATAATTCTTCCGGACGTAGATCGGTCGCATTTCAGATATCTATGTTGCCTGGAACAGACCTAATCGGATCTTCACCGAGTCTTGTAGGTGCAGCTACATTTACCGCAACAGATAACTATACTAACTCCCAGTTGCAGAGCAACCAAGATCCACTTCTAACCAGTTTCAGTACAGATCCAGCTTTCAAGCTCAATGACGGCATTATTGTGAAGTAAGCGTCTTTGATATACAATTCCACCATGTCAAAAAATCAAGAAAAAAATGATTCACAGAGTGACGTCATGGATTCTATAGTGTCTCTTTGTAAAAGACGTGGTTTTATATTTCAAGGCTCTGAGATATATGGCGGACTCGCCGGTACATGGGACTATGCTCCTCTTGGAGTTGCCCTGAAAAATAACATCAAGAAGATTTGGTGGAAGCGTTTTATAGATGATCGAGATGATATGTATGGTGTAGATGCAGCTATTCTCATGAATCAACGTACGTGGGAGGCTAGTGGTCACGTAGGTGGTTTCGCTGACCCATTGGTTGAATGCAAAAAATGCCAACATCGTTTTCGTGCTGATCAATTGATTGGTGAAGATGGTAAGCCGTCTAGTGTAGACGCACCAGTTAAAAAGTGTCCAGATTGTGGAGGTTCTCTTGGAGAAATTCGCCAATTCAATATGATGTTCAAAACACATATAGGTGCAGCCGAAGACGCATCAGCGGTTTCATATCTACGCCCAGAAACAGCTCAGGGTATGTTTGTGAATTTCAAAAATATCCTAGACACTTTCCACCCGACTTTGCCTTTTGGTATGGCGCAGATAGGGAAGGCTTTCAGAAATGAGATCGCGCCTCGTGACTTCCTCTTCCGTGCGCGCGAATTCGAGCAGATGGAGATCGAGTATTTCGTGAAGGCGCCCAAAGACACGAAAGATGACGGAAAATCTGAGGATGCAGCTGATGGTTGGCAAAAGGTTTTCGATGATTTTCGCCAGCAGATCCACGGTTTCATCGCCGATATCGGTTTGACCGCTTCGAAAGTCCACGAGTTGGAAGTTCCGGATGGTGAACGCGCGCATTACTCCAAGCGCACTATAGATTTCGAGTTTGATTTTCCATTTGGCAAAAAAGAGCTTTATGGTTTGGCCTATCGTACGGATTTTGACTTGAAGCAGCATGCTGAGTTTAGTAAAGTCGATCTTTCTTATTATGATGAAGAGACCAAAGAGCGTTACGTGCCACATTGCATAGAGCCGTCATTCGGCCTCGACAGAACGGTTTTGGCTGTTTTGGCTGATGCCTACACTGAAGATGCGATGAGTGATGAGAAGCGGGTATTTTTGAAACTAGCCCCAGCTGTAGCGCCTTATAAAGTCGCAGTTTTTCCGCTCTTGAAAAATAAACCGCTGCTGGTAGCAAAGGCTCGCGAAGTTTTTGCTACTCTGAAAGCTGAATTTGCAGAGGTCGGAATCCAAGGCGTCGCCTTTGATGATAACGGCAATATCGGCAAGCGCTATCGCAGACAAGATGAAGTTGGTACGCCATTTTGTGTAACTGTAGATTTCGATACTATCGAGAAAAGCGCCGGTGTCACCGTGCGCGATCGTGACTCAGGAAGACAGGAGCGAGTCGCTGAAGGGGAGTTGGTTGGATATTTATTGGGGAAAGTGAAATGATAGTTGAGAAAATATAACCACCTAAAGACTTTTATGACCTTCAAAACCACCACATTACCAAATGGCTTACGCATCATAACAGTACCTATGCAAGACAATCCGTCGGTTACGGCACTCGTCATGGTCCGTACAGGTTCGAAATATGAGACGAAAGACATAAACGGTCTGTCGCATTTTCTGGAACATATGTGTTTCAAGGGAACAGAGAAGCGTCCGAAGGCTAGCGATATTTCTCGTGAGCTGGATTCTATCGGTGCCAATTACAATGCTTTTACTAGTCAGGAATTCACTGGATATTACGCCAAGGCCGCTGCCAAAAATGCTAGCAAGATTGTAGACATTATCTCTGACATGTATTTACACCCTATTTTTAATGCGGAAGAACTTGAGAAAGAGAAAGGTGTAATTATCGAAGAGATCCGTATGTACAATGATCTACCACAGCGCAAAGTTGGTGATGTCTTTATGAATCTTCTGTATGGCGATCAACCTGCTGGTTGGGATATAGCCGGACCAGAAGAAACTATCCGGACTTTGAATAGAGAAAAAATGATCGCTTATCGCTCAGTTCACTACACAACTCCAGCAACAACAGTTATCGTTTCAGGTTCATTTGATGAAAAAGAGATGCTAAGCCAGATCACCAAGGCTTTTGAGAAGGCTAGTACTAAGACTTCGGCCGGAAAGCTGCCAGTCAAAGAATCACAAACCGCACCGGCTATCGCTACATCTTTCAAGGAAACTGATCAGACACACTTGATCATCGGCTTCAGGTCATTCCCGATAACAGATAAGAGAATGCCTATCATACAGGTGCTTGTTTCGATACTTGGCGGCGGCATGAGCTCTAGGCTTTTCTCCAAGATGCGTGATCAGCTTGGCATTTGCTATTACATAAAAACAGACAATGATTCTTTCACTGATCACGGCTTTCTCTCCATCTCGGCTGGTGTAGATAACACCCGCGTTGAAGAGGGTATCAAAGGTATTCTCGAAGAATGTCGTCGCATAAAAAATGAGCCAGTCGGTGCCGAGGAACTCCAAAAATCCAAAGACTATATTTCTGGTACTACGTTGCTTGGTCTTGAAACGTCTGATGCACGCGCCGAATTTTGCGGCTATCAAGATGCTCTCAAGGGTTCAGTGCAGACCCCTGATGAGCTTATGGCTAAAATACGTGAGGTGACCGCGGATGATATTACAAAATTGGCAAAAGAAATCTTTGTAGACGAAGGCCTCAACATGGCCATCGTCGGAAGATACAAAGACTCGGAAACATTCAAAAAATATTTTACGGTGCTATAATGGGCTTATGGCTGAGACACCCAAAGATTTCCACATAAACATAAGCAGCGGCACTATATTGCGCTTCTTCTTGATACTTATAGGCCTAGCGGCGCTTTATTATCTTTCAGACGTGCTTTTGATAGTGGTGGCGGCTGTTATCATAGCTTCTGCAGTTGAACCAGCTGTGAGGCGTTTGAAGCGCTATGGTATCCATAGGATAGTTGGGGCCATCATTGTCTACGTCACTTTGGCCGCTTCTCTAATTACAATACTTGTATTCTTCATGCCAGTAGTTATAAACGATGTGACGGCTTTCTTGGCTGCTGCACCCAAGTCTATATCACTTGGTGAATTATGGGCACCGATCAGGGATTTTGGTACAGGAGCCGGATCATTGGCGGCTCATACAATATCCGTTCAAGATTTCGTAAATGGTTTGAGATCTTTCTTTGGTGGTGGCACAGGAGTCGGAGTATTTCAGACAGCCAGCTTGGTTTTCGGTGGGTTCCTGAGTTTCGTACTTATCGCAGTACTCTCTTTCTATCTATCTGTAAAAGAAGAGGGAGTAGACGACTTCTTGAGTCTTGTCACTCCTATACATCATCAAGAATACATAATAAACCTTTGGCACAGGTCACAACGTAAGATTGCTTTCTGGTTGCAAGGCCAGATCATATTGGGTATCGTCGTTGGTCTGCTTGTTTATCTAGTTTTGGCAATACTTGGTATACCACACGCTTTGGTCTTGGCATTATTCGCTGGTATCTTTGAAATCATACCAGTCTTTGGTCCGATCATATCTTCTATACCAGCTATACTCGTCGCCTTTACCGACGTTGGAGTTGGCACCGGTTTCTTGTTGATGGGTCTTTACGTACTTATATACCAATTCGAAAGTCAGTTATTCTATCCTTTGGTAGTGAAGAAGATAGTTGGCATATCTCCAATCATTGTTATCCTAGCGTTGGTGATAGGGGCCAAACTGGCCGGAATTCTTGGGGCCATACTAGCTGTTCCATTGTCAGCAGCACTTATGGAATACATAAGCGATATAGAAAAGAGGAAGAAAGACGCGCACGACAGTGCTAAAGCTAGTGCTTCATGATTTCATTTACCATTATCATAAGATAAGTCTGCAATAAGCATGTCCAAACCATTTTATATAACTACTACGTTGCCGTACGTTAATTCGATACCGCATATTGGTTTTGCGACTGAGATTATAAGAGCCGATTCTATCGCTAGATGGAAGAGAGCTTCCGGTTTTGAAGTATTTTCCAATACTGGTACAGATGAACATGGCCTCAAGATTTTTCAAAAAGCTAAGGAGGCTGGTATAGAGCCACAAGTCTATGTAGATCAAGTCGCTTCAAAATTCAAAGAACTCCTACCGATTCTTGGTATAAGTCCTGAAGTAAACTTTATCCGTACTACTGATAAGCATCACACGAAAGCCGCTCAAACTTTTTGGCAACTTGTAGACAAGAATGGCTTCATATACAAGAAAAATTATTCAGTGAAATATTGTATCGGATGTGAGCTGGAGAAGACTGAGTCAGAACTAGTAGAAGGGAAATGTCCACTGCACCCACTCCAGTCTCTGGAGATTATAAATGAGGAAAATTATTTCTTCAGATTTAGTGCCTTTCAGGAACAACTATTAGATCTCTACGACAAAAGTAGCAGCTCCTCAGTAAACAATTCCACAGAGTCTTCAAGACAACCCTTTGTCATACCAGAATCTCGCCAGAGGGAGATTCGTGCTTTCGTCGAACGTGGTCTAGACGACTTCAGTATATCTCGTCTCAAGTCCAAGATGCCTTGGGGTATACCAGTACCGGAGGACGAAGAACAGGTTATGTATGTTTGGTTCGACGCCTTGGTCAACTACGTTTCCGCTGTCGGCTGGCCAGATGATGTCGTAGCTGACAAGGCTATGCCCGGCTCATTCAAAAAGTGGTGTGTAGAGACTGGTGGTATGGTTCAATATTGTGGCAAAGACAATCTTCGACAACAGTCGGCTATGTGGCAAGCTATGCTCTTAGCTGCAGGACTACCGACCTCGAAGACTGTCATTGTTGACGGTTTTGTAACGGCTGATGGTGGCGTGAAGATGTCTAAGTCTCTTGGCAATACAGTAGATCCGGTTGCTCTAGTCAAAGAGTTTGGCACCGATGCTATGAGGTATTATTGTCTACACGAGCTTCATCCTTTCGAGGATAGCCCTTGTACAGTTGAGCGCTTTAAAGATGCTTACAACGCCAATCTAGCAAATGGTTTAGGAAATCTGGTGAGTCGAGTTATGAAGATGGCAGAGACTAGTGGTATAACTATTGCTGATAAGCTCAAAACATATGAAGACTCTTTAAAGTCTGGAAAATTTATTGTTTCTGCGATATTATCTACTGAATACATGGCTGGTTTAGAGGAGTATAATCTCAAAAAGTCCATGGATGCTATATGGTCTATCATAGCTGTGTCCGACAAACTCATACAAGTGAAGCAGCCATTCAAGTTAGTGAAATCTGAAGACGATAAAGACAAAGCCGATGGTAAATCATGTATAGAGACTTTGCTCAATAACATACATACTATAGGAGTTGCTCTACAGCCTTTTATGCCTACAACAGCTCAAATGATACTTGAGTGTATATATAACAACAAAATGCCTGCCACGCCACTCTTCTTAAGGAAATAATCTATAGATATATCATATAAAATGGCCAATAATATCAAGTATATAGATATCCATGGCCACATAAACTTTCCTGTATATGACATTGACCGTGAAGCAGTTATAGACCGTGCAAAAGATGCTGGGGTGGGGATGATTATTGTCGGTACAGATTTTTCATCTTCTAAAAGAGCTATTGAGCTTGCGGAAAAATACGAAAATGTCTGGGCTACAGTTGGTGTTCATCCTACAGACGATGTTGTTTCAGGACAAAATGATAACACAGACACAGTGTCTATTTTCAACTACACAGCTTTCAAGTCTTTGGCAGTACATCCTAAGGTGGTGGCGATAGGGGAATGTGGCTTGGATTATTTTCATAAAGAATCTATTTCTGGTGAACCTTTGGACATAGAATCTCAACGTTCACTTTTCTTGGCACATATAAAGTTAGCAAATTACGTAAATAAGCCACTGATGCTTCATGTCAGGAATGCCCCGTCTAGCAAAAATGGCTGCAAGACTAGTGATGCCTACAAGGAAGTTGTACATATGTTGAAACAGAATGCGAAAGTACGCGCGAATTTTCATTTTTTTGCTGGAGATATTGACGACCTATCTGCGGTTTTAGATATAAAAGGTATGATTTCACTCACTGGTGTTATCACTTTCACAAGCGACTATGATGAGATTATAAAACGTGTACCGCTAGACAACTTGATGACGGAGACTGATTGCCCGTATGTTTCACCGGTGCCATATCGTGGTAAGCGTAACGAACCTGTTTTTGTCATAGAAGTTGTGAAAGCTATAACCAAGATACGTTCAAGCCTCGATGATCAAGGTGTGCGGATAGTTGAGAAGTCTGATGTGGGATCTAAGATAGGGGAACAATTACTAGACAACGCTCGAAGCTTCTTCAACCTCTGACGCTATATTACGGTTTCTTCATAGCTTCTTGAGAACTTCTTGAACGTTTCTTGAAGATTTTTTGATAGAGATTTTAACTTAGCGGTTTATGATAGTAATGCCTCTGGACATTGCGGAGGAGATAGTTTTGTGTTAATCTCATGGCATTATAAGTAATCGCAGTAAGTTCCTGATTTGTTGTATTATGGCTTAATAAGGCCACAGTATGATGGTGAAGGATTCCGCAGATTTATTTTAAGCGGAGCACTGACTGCAAAAAACAATGAACGAAACACAAAACGACGTTCGTATGAACGTGTATGAGATCGGGTATTTGATCGTTTCTTCTGTGCCAGAAGAGAAAGTAGCTTCTGAAGCTGAGGCGGTCAAGAGTATTATCACAAAGGCGGGGGCTTCGGTTATTGCCGAAGAGGTGCCTCATAAGGAACATCTCGCGTATACTATGCGCAAGAAGACAGTTTCTGGATCATATGATAAATATGACACAGCTTATTTCGGATGGATCAAGTTCGAAGTCGGTTCGGACGTTGTTGAATCTGTGAAGAAGCTTGTTGAGACACAACCTTCAGTCTTGAGGATGCTCATGATCTCTACTGTCAAAGAAAATACTTATCTAGGTAAGCATGCTTCAGCTATAGCAGCAGAGTTCAATCCTATGGGCAAAAAGACCATAGAGAGAACTTTTTCTCCTGCTCTGAAGTCATCAGAAGCTGAGAAAGCATCTGTCCCTGTAACTCCAGCCTCTGTCGAGGATATGGACAAGAGTATCGACGCAATGATCAAAGAGGTATAATAGTCTTATATCAATAACACAACCTCTATGTATCTAAACAAAGTATTCATCATAGGAAATCTTACTCGCGACCCAGAACTCAAGGCCCTTCCTTCTGGTTCTAAGGTCTGTAGCTTCGGTATGGCTACAAACCGCGTCTTCAAGAACAAAGATGGCCAGAGACAAGATGCCACAGAATTCCACAACATCGTCGTCTTCGGACGCGTCGCCGAGCTTGCCGCTCAATATTTGAAGAAAGGATCACAAGCTTTGGTTGAAGGTCGTATGCAGACTCGTTCTTGGGAAGCTGATGGCCAGAAGAAATATCGCACCGAAGTGGTCGCCGACAGTATACAGTTCGGTTCACGACCAGGTGCCGCCGGTTCAACAAGTACTCCTGGAGCACAATCCGGATCCCAGAAAGGTGGAGAAGAAGTCCTAGTAGAATCCGGTGATAAGATAGATTATCCAAGTGAAGAGATAAATCCTGACGACATACCATTTTAGTCAGACTTCACACAACAGATCATAAATACTAAATCAAAAACTACCAATATGAAAAAACAATGTTATTTCAATCAGCATAATATAAGTCACATCGATTACAAGGATACGGAGGTATTGAAGAAATTCATCAATCCACATGGCCGTATGGTCAGCCGTAGGCGTACAGGCATATCTGCCAAGTACCAGCGCCAGTTGGCTACAGCTGTTAAGCGTGCAAGATTCATGGGTCTTTTGCCGTATGTCGCGAGGTAATGTGAGCAATAAGTAGAAAGAAAATCTCTGGGCTACAAAAAGTGGTGGAGTGTGTTGAGGAGATACGGATATTTTCTTGCTAGAAAATTCCTCGTGCTCGCGCCAGTCGCGCTCGCAATATCTCCTCAACACACTTCACCACTTTTGTTTCTGAGCTTTCTAATTATTTTCCTACACGCTCGCGATATTCACTGGTTTCTGTGTTGATCCTTATAACGTCGCCTTCATTTACGAATAGGGGAACGTTTATGGTTGCACCAGTCTCCAAAGTGACAGTCTTTTGGCCGCCAGTTGCAGTATCGCCCTTTATGCCAGGTGGAGCATCTGTAACTTTCAATTCTGCTGTGATTGGCATATTGAAACTCATGGGGGTATCTCTGAAAAGAAGTTGTTCCACAACTGTATTTGGTTTGAGGAATTTTCCTTGAGGACCAACCTGATCTTCAGTTACCTTGAAGCGCTTTGAGGAATCTACAGACTCACAGAACCACCATTCACCACGATTATTGTATAGATATTTCACTTCACGAGTCTCGATCTCAGCTTCCTCGACTTTTTCAGATTGATGGAATGAATACTCAGTGACTTTACCAGTCATAAGGTTCTTCAGTTTGGTAGCATTGACTGGTTTGCGCTGCTGTTTACGGAAGACGTGTGAAGTTATGACTTCGTAAGGCTGTCCTTCGTGGACTATGTACTTCTTTTCTGTGACTTCGTTATATTCTAAGAGTGACATGGGTATTTGCGCGCCTCGGCGCTTATTTATAATTGTTAATGTAGAGGCATTCTAGCCGAGGATAGGGGATAAGGCAAGGGAGCTATTAAATTCTTATTCCGTACTCAATTTTTCTCTAATTTTCGCAAGAATTTCATCTTTAACCACGGTATTCTCCTTCAAGAATTGTCTTGTCGCATCATAGCCACGACCGAGCTTTTCTTCACCAAATGAATAGGAAGCTCCAGACTTACTGACGATACCGAACTTCTCGCCAAGTGCAATAATCTCACCTTCTTGGGATATACCCTCGTTATACATAAGGTCGAATTCAGTCTGTTTAAATGGAGCTGCGACCTTATTCTTCACAACCTTAACACGGACGCGGCCACCCATAACCTCCTCACCTTTCTTGATCTGGGCGATGCGGCGTATGTCGAGACGTACTGAGCAATAGAATTTCAAAGCTTTACCACCTGGAGTTGTTTCTGGGTTGCCGAACATAACCCCGATCTGCATACGAATCTGGTTGATGAATATGACTACAGTCTTCGAGCGTGCCACTATAGCCGTGAGTTTACGCAAAGCCTGTGACATGAGACGTGCTTGGGTACCAACGTGGAAGGCTCCCATATCTCCCTCGATTTCTGCGCGTGGCGTCAGTGCAGCCACAGAGTCTATAACAATAACATCCATCTTGTTTGTGCGTATAAGGCTTTCGACGATGTCGAGTGCTTGTTCACCTGTGTCTGGTTGAGAGATAAGGAGATCGTCTATCTTCACGCCGATCTTCTTTGAGTATTCAGGATCCATAGCATGTTCAGCATCTATGTAGGCACAAACACCACCAAGTTTTTGTGCCTCAGCTACAGCGTGCAAAGCTAGAGTTGTCTTACCAGAGGATTCCGGACCAAATATCTCGACTATACGTCCGCGAGGGAAGCCACCAATGCCAAGTGCCCAATCAAGTCCGATGGAACCAGTAGGGATGACGTCGACATTTACTCTAGGTTTGTCGCCTAGTTTCATAATAGCTTCTTCACCGAACTTCGTACGGATACTGTCGAGCGCGTCACTTATCTCATTCATCGATTTTGAAGCGCGTGCCGCACTTTTGCTATTTTTTGTATCTTTATTTTCTCGCTGCTCGTTTTTTTCTTTTTGCTCAATCTTATCTTTACTCTCTTTTTGATTGTCTTTAGGATTTTTTACCATATTGAATTTGCTCTTTATTTTTATAATAAGAGGCGGGCTTATGACTATAATATCATAGTCAATTATTTGCACCCACTATGACAATATCGGTTTCTGTGTTGCGATCAAATTGGTCGGTGGCACGTAAGGTTAGCTTATTTAAGCCTGGAAAAACCACGATAGTTTGTTTGAAATGACCCTGTTCATCTATAGAAACAGCCCCGCCATTGATGGTGAGGTTATGGGCGCGCTCGATCATACCTATAAGGTCTACAGTAGGGGATGAGATGACAGCACCATCTGTTGGTGAGTTCAGGTCTATCTTCGGACCACGCGCATATGCAAGTGAGCGCGCTATGGCATAAGCTATTATAATAATAGCCACCAAAGATATGGCAGTATATTTGATCAGACGTAAGGTTGAGGTGCGGGTGAGTGGCATTGGACTCAGTATATATTCAAATGAGTCGCAATTACAAGGAGATTATTATATTCCCAATTCTTCAGCAATCTTGTCAGTAACACCACCTCCCCCACCAAAACCTTCACTTCCATCACTTGAACTACTACCCATGACTTCTCTTGGTTTCGAGCCATTGGCTGGACCGATGACGCCATGTTCTTCTAGTAGATCCATAAGCTTGGCAGCGCGAGAATAACCGACTCCGAGCTTACGTTGTATATAAGAAGTTGAAGCTTTACCGGCAGCGATAACAGCTTCCTTGGCCGATTCGTAGAGCTCGTCTTGATCCTCTAGTGAATCACCATCTAGATCTATATTTGCACTAAAGGCAGCCCCAGAACCAGCCTCACTTATGTTGAGGTTTATCTCTCCTGGTATCTCATCCCTATATTGATCCGCCAAGAACTTCACAACTCTCTTGACTTCATTTTCTGATATATAAGCAGACTGTAGACGTACTGGCTTGGACATTTCACCTCCAAGGTAGAGCATATCACCAGCACCGAGGAGCTTTTCTGCACCCATTTGGTCAAGGATAGTACGTGAATCTATCTGTGAAGCGACTTGCAGAGCTACGCGAGTAGGGATATTGGCTTTGATAAGACCAGTGATGACGTTAACGCTTGGTCTTTGTGTAGATACAACTAGGTGTATACCGACAGCGCGACTCATCTGTGCTAGGCGTACTATTGCGGCCTCTAGTTCTCGTGGATATGTCTGCATTATATCGGCCAACTCATCTATAACTATGGCTATATATGGCATAGTTTCTGGAAGTTTCGATGATACTTCTTCAGCGTTATCTCCATCTCGGTCCCTGCGGTCAGAGTTGAGACTGCTTATAGCTGGAGCCAAGACATTCTTATGATACGAATCTATGTCGCGAGCAGTATTCTTTTCAAGAATATCGTAACGGCGACTCATTTCTTTTGCAGCCCACTTCAAAGCCAGGATAGCTTTCTTAGGATCAGTGATAACAGGTGTTAGAAGGTGAGGGATCTTGTTATACAAAGTCAGTTCAACGCGCTTAGGGTCTATCATTATGAACTTCAGGTTTTCTGGAGAATTGCGATAAAGGAGGGAAGTAATGAGGGCGTGGATACTGACGGACTTACCAGAGCCTGTGGCTCCAGCTATAAGTATATGAGGGGCCTTAGCCAGGTTGCAGAAATGAGCTCGGCCAGTGATATCTTTTCCAAGTGACATAAACAAGGGCTTCTCTGATTCTTGGAAGTCTGGAGCACCAAGAAGGGTAGCCAGACCAACAGTTGTCTTTGCGGTGTTTGGTACTTCTATACCAACCAGAGACTTGCCTGGTATAGGAGCTTCTATGCGGATGGGGTGAGCCGCCAGAGCTAAAGACAGATCATTGTTAAGTCCAACTATACGCGAAAGCTTCACGCCCTCGGCTGGCTTCAGGGAATAGCGAGTAACCGAAGGACCTATAGAGATCTCGTCCATCTCCACAGTTATGCCGAAATTTTGTAGAGTACGTTTAATGATGTTTGCATTGGCTTTGATATCACCGGTTTCTGGTTTGCCACGATCTTTCTCAAGCAGGGAAAGTGGTGGAGGGTTAAATGGCCTCAAGAGTGGTGTTTGTATAGCTGAAGCAAATGCACCAGCATCTTCGTCATCTGTATCAACAGAACCATTCTTATTTTTGCTTGCTTTTGCAGAGGTGGCGTTTGCGCGAGCCTTTTCTTCGGCCTTTTTGGTGCGAGCTATAGCCTCCTCAGCTTCTAGTTGAGCCGGTGTCTTACCACTAAGTCCGAGCGTACCAGCTTGTGCTTCTGCCAAAGCCTTGTCGATTTTCTCTTCTTCGTCATCATTCATCTTGCCAGATTTCTTGCGTGAGCTAGAGTTTGTATCTAGGGAGCCATTTTCTGATTTCTGGAAATATTTCCAAAACTTTATATCCTCTATAGTGAAATGACCCTCAAACAAGATGAAGAGTGATACCACGACGAGAACTATAAGAAGTATTAGGCTGGCATATACGTCCAGTATCTTTATAAGAGGTATAGCTACCCAGCGTCCGAAGACACCACCATGACCAGTACTGGCTATATGTATGATGCCTAGACTAGAGAAGAAGAAAACTACAGATCCTATAGACTTGGAGACGCGGAATTTTTTCTCTACACCACGCAGAAGGGCGATACCAACCAATACTGCTATGACTGGAATGAGGAAATATCCAACACCACAAAGTCTGGTGAAGAACATATATCCATATTCACCAAGAGGTCCGGCTTTTCCGAAAGAAGCCAGTATGGAAAGTGTAGAGATCAAGAAAGAGAATATGGCCAAAACCGTCTGCACTGTTTCTTCACGCATATCATTCCAGAATTTCGCTTTTTCTATGAAATCTGATCCAGTGTCTTTTTTCTTTGCCATATTTGAAGTTATTTTATTTCGGTTAATGCTCGTTCGATATTATATAGATATATTAACATATTTTCTTTTGTTTTCTTTCAACCACTTGCAACTTTGTTTGTTATGTCTATAATGGACACATAAGAGACATATACTGATAGCATCAAAATTATTCAAAGACACACTTTTTGTAGATTTTTTTAAAAGACATCTAATAAGACAATAAAATGGAAAACAAAGATCTTAATAAAGACATGAACAACGATCTTCCTACGCATGACCCTTTGAAGTGGAAAACACTGGGTTTTTTCAGTGCTGAGGAGTATCTACTTTATGTCTTTAAGAAGGTTGAGAAGATTACGGCTGCCCTTTATCTTGTTTCTGGACTTCTAAAGGACGAGGAACCTATAAAGTGGGAATTGCGTGACAGAGGTATGGATCTTATCACTTCGTCCTTTACAGCTTCATCCACTCTTCCAGGTGATAAAAATATAGTTATCCAATCTCTTTTTACTGCGGCTTTGGAGACTATATCTCTTCTCAATGTTGCCAAGATTTCCAACCTCATAACCGAGATGAATCATAGGCTTCTGGTGCGTGAGATCGACAATATACTTGGCCTGTTGCGTGACCGTCTGGCCGCTAGTGCAGAAAATGCCGGCTATGTTTTGTCTGATGTCTTCTTTAAGACACCGGATCTTTTCTCTTCAGATTTCAAGTCTGCAAGTGGACAAACTAGTCACCGAGATCTTATTAACGGACAAATTAGCAAAAATACAGTAAGTGAAAATCTGGCTCTAAATAAGCATACCCATAAAGGACACGCAGATGTCCAAGAGAAAAAGTCTGAAAGACAGGAGCTTATTATAACTGCCCTGAAAGGACAATCTAACTTAACAATAAAAGACTTCTCTAGAATCATCAAGGATTGTAGCGAGAAGACTATACAACGTGAGCTCCTAGCTATGGTGGATAATGGCCTTATAAAGAAGGAAGGGGAGCGTCGTTGGTCCCGCTATTCTCTTAAGTAGAAAGGCTAGAAAACATAGGTATCTATATACCTTGACTTTGAACCCTATTTGCCCTAATATGGTTACGTCACCAAATGTTATCCACAAAGCCCCTTTTGTTATATAGGGCCATTGTGCGTTATAATGCTTTGCAACGAGTGTGTATGACCATTTTGGACATATGCATTCGTCTCAAAGCGTAAGCTTTGAAGGATACGAACTTTGACAATTACATAGTGTGAAATAATGTAAATATATATAGGTTCGTCTTATTTACTAGCCCACTAAATTCTTTGTCTGGAAGTCGATAGTACGGACATGGAAATGTGGAATAAATGTCTCGCGGTCGACCCGCTTTCGTATAATAAAAATATGAGATCGGAACGCGAACATACTTAGTTAGATTATTAGTTTACAAATTGCGCAACCTCTCTTATTTTATTAATAACAAGAGATGACGCATTAATTATAAAAACAATAGATATGAAAAAGATTCTTACAGCTTCTACAGTAGCCATATTGGCTTTCGCCGTGGTTGCTTCAGCTGCTACTTTCAGTGCTAACCTCACGGTTGGTTCAAAGGGTGCAGATGTCACAGCTCTTCAGACAGCACTTATCGCTGGCGGATATTCTATCCCAGCAGGTGCTACAGGTTACTTCGGTTCACAGACAAAGTCTGCAGTTCAGAAGTATCAGGCCGCTAAGGGTATTCCTGCTACAGGTTTCGTAGGTCCTCTTACTCGCGCAGCTTTGAATGGTGGCGTTGCTACTGTTTCAACAGCTACTTGCCCAGTAGGTTTCACTTGCGCCCCAATATCTGGTACAACTCCAGTGGTTGGTGCTCCAGCAGGTATAACAACTCCTGGTATAGCCGGTACATTGGCTGTATCACTATGGTCGACTCCTTCAGGCGTCACAGCTTATAAGGGTCAATCTTATGATTTAGCTGGTTATAAGGTTCAGGCTTCAGCTTCAGACATGCAACTTTCAAATCTGTCTTTCGACTTCGATACGCGCTTCTGGCTCTTTGCCTCAGCGGTAACAGTCAAGGATGAGAACGGTGTTGTTGTCGGTTCTGTAGGTAGCTTGGATGCTTCTAAGTTCACAGAGCTTACAGTTGGTTCAAAATACCGCATAAACATTCCTGTTAATGGAATCGTAGTCAATGCTGCAAAAGCTAAGTACTTGACACTCAATGCTACATTCCTTCCTATGACAGATAGGAATTCAGGCCCTATCAATGTTATAGGTGCTCAGGTCCGTGCAGTTGATGGAACAGGAGTTACTGACACAGAATCAGTAACTGATATTCGTCTCTTTACTTACCAGGGTTCAAACATTGGTCAGTTGATCTTGACTAACGATACATCTTCACCAGCTACTCAAGTTATCCAGGTATCAACATTCGCTCAGACACAGAACGTTCCTTTGGCTATCTATGACATCAAGTCACAGAATCAACCCGGAACACTCCAGAGTTTGACGATTGGTCTTAACATCAGTTCATCAACCCTTCCGGTTGGAAGTTTGATAGCTAATCTTCAGCTCAAGGCTGGTGGTTTGACTTATTCAGCAAGTTCACTATCATCATCTTCAGCAACATTCACGAATCTTTCGATTCCTTTGGCTGCTGACGTTTACGTCCCTGTTGCTATCTCTGCTACTCTTGCTCAGGACACAAACGATGTATATGACAATATCTATATCTATACAACTTTGTCAGCGGCAAATATATCAGCTATAGATTCTACATATAACATCATTACACCAAATAGTGTTATATTGAATTCAAATGCTCAGTCATTTACGTCTTCAGGTGTTGCTATTGGTACTCTTAGTCCAGTTGGTCTTGTTATAACAGCCAACTCAGGTGCTTCGACAACAGCTACATTCGGATATGTATATAGCTTGACAGCAGGAAACAATCCTATCTATATCAGTGCTACATCAACGAATGCTGTGGGAGTAGTAACTACTGGATCAGTTGGTACAGTTAATCTTGTCAGCTTCCGTGACAATGACAGTACAAACGATTTGGCTAATGGTTACTTCTATATCGCTCCAGGTCAGACAAAGACATTTACCCTTTCTTATCAATCAAAGGGTTCAGTCGGTTCAGTCTCTGGAACATATTCTATTAATCAGTTGAATTACGGAACAGGCTATAGTGCTGGTGCTATCACTGGTGCAGGCTCTCTATCAGCTTCGACGATTGGTAACACTCTTATCACTAACCTCTCTTACTAAATCTTTTCAGGTTTAGTCTAAGGGTTAGTCTTCCCCCCAACGGGTTACAATGTTGGAACAAAAACCGCCTTCGGGCGGTTTTTGTGTTGCCGGAAATACTGAGAGGGCGCGACGCGGGTGTGATTACATATCAAGCTATTATTTGATAGAATATGAATATGAATAACCCTTTTGATGGCACTTTCTTCAAGTTTCTTATAGGCTTTGTGCTTATACTATTCGTCAGTTTCGGTATCATATATTTGGCTAGTCAATACAAAAGCAATGCACCTGTACAAGCTGTTTTGAGCAAGACTAAGTAACCTCCACTAAATCTATTCCACGGATACATCTTCATAGCTTCTTGAGAACTTCTTGAACGTTTCTTCATAACTTTTTGAGCGAAATTTTATCTCGCTGTTTTATGCTGGTTGTATTATCCATAATCAACCAGTTTGTATGAAGAAATATACTACGCGCATTGTTAGATTATCTATATGGACGACATTTATCTTGGCATTTTTCATACCAGATTCAGTTCACGCTGAGACTCATATCACTGACGGCTTCTTATTCGACAGTGCGACCTGGGATATACGTGGCAGTCCTTATATCATAGATGCTGATATGTCTGTTCCGGCTGGGCGTACTCTAACTATAGGTCCCGGCGTTGTAGTGAAGGCTGATCCTGCTCTTGGTTATGCACCTAGCTTTTTCGTTGGTGGAGAGTTAAATGTTAAGGGTGCAAAAGGTAAGCCGGTAATTTTATCTGGTTTCTACAATCTCAATATATACTATGCAACGGCGACTATTTCTAGACTTGATATATCTGCTACAAAAGGGGTGGTATTGAACCACTCTAAAGCGACGATCTCCAGCTCTACTATTTATGGTTCTACAAATGGCATCTACGTGAAGGCTAGCAATGCTTCTATAGTTGGTAGTCGTATCACAGGTAATAGTTATGGTATATATGTAGATCCGGTCATGCCTGTATATCTCTATGGCTATAGTGATCCAGCTCATCAAGTAAATGTTGGAGCCATAATTCCGTCGAATGTTACAGTCACAAGTTCATCTTTGGTAGATAATAAGTTGGCGGCTATTGATAGTGCGGAAACAACCAGTGTGGTTCAAGCCACAAACAATTGGTGGGGTGACGCCGGTGGTCCTACAGCCACTAGGGTCGCTACTAGTTCTAGGATTATGGGCCAGGTGAATTATATTCCTTGGTCGGACCATGATCCGACCATAGAAGCTACGTCGACACCATGCTGTTCGAGCGTTTTGTTTTTACCAGGATTGGAAGGTACTTGGCTATACAGGTATGAACCATCATTGTTTGGGAGTATTCCACTTATTGGAGGAGTCTCGACGAACACCCTTTGGGCGCCAAACCGCAACGATGATGTACGCAAGCTCTTCTTGGATAGCAATGGCTCGAGTACTGACACGTCTATTTATTCTGGTGAGCCTATAGACAATGTTTTCAATATCTTTAGTGTCTACGGATCATTTATGAGATTTATGGATAGCCTAGTTAGCACAGGGAAAATAGGTGAGTGGAGATCCTTTGGCTATGATTGGCGTAAACCCATATCGGACGTCGTTTATAGCATAGAGAAAAAAGCTACCATGACAGAGTCTTTGGTATCTGTTGTGGAAGACTTGGCATCGCGTTCGCGTACAGGCAAAGTCACTATCATTGCTCATAGTAACGGCGGACTTGTGGCCAAGTATCTAGTTAAGGTTTTGTCTGATTCTGGTAAGGTCGATCTTGTTGATGGGGTTATTTCGGTAGCGGTGCCATATCTTGGTACACCAGAAGCTATAAGTGCTTTATTGTATGGCGATCATCAGTCTATCGCCTACGGTCTTATTTTAAATTCTGAAGTTGCCAAACAGCTTGGTCAAAATATGTCTAGCGCTTATTCTTTATTACCATCACGTGAATACTTTTCACATACACTTGATCCATTGATAACATTTGCGGATGGTAAGAGTGTGAATTCACACGAAGGCCTGTCAGATTTCATCAGCGGTGCGTCAAATGGCTTTTTGGCTTCCGCTGGTGATGCTATTCAGTCGGTGCTCACGAATTTTTCTTGGCCAGCAAATGTTTATCGCTACTCTCTAGTCGGCTGGAATGTCGATACTCCTAAAAGTCTGGTTTATATAAATAAAGAAAAATGTTTCAGATTTTTGTGGCTCAATTTTAGTTGTTCTACTGTCTTGACGCGCTACGAAAAGACAACCATCATGGGTGATGGTACTGTCGTGGTACCAAGTGCGGCATATAGTGGTTTGACGGCGGATGGTGCAAGTCCGACAAAAGTTGTATCCATAGACTTAGCTTCAAGTTCGGCCGCTGAAAATAAAAGTTTTGATCATGTAAATATTCTTGAATCTTCGACGACACAAGCAGTTATCGGAGCTATTTTAACTGCGGACCATTCTATAAATGGTGGGTCATTACCGGGTGGGGGCTCAACCATTGGTGGGAGCGTTTTGCCCGGAGGCACATCTTTAGGTGAACCAAATTATAATACAGAACCAGTACACTTAGTTGTGAGTGTTGATGCAGCAGCTAGTTTAGATGTTCATGATAGTTCAGGAAATCATACTGGTTTGATCATGCCCCCAGCCGGTGTAACAGATTATGTTGTGGCGGCTTATGAAGAGAAAGTTCCTGGCAGTCATTTCTCTGTAAGCACAGACGACAGCAATGGTAGTGGCAGTGATAGTAACGCCGACGGCATAACCAATACCTCGATTTCATTACCAAATAATAACCAGCAATATTCAGTAACGGTAAATGGTGGTGGCTTCGGTTCATTTACTTTGAATCTTGATAAAGTACAAGGCACTACTACACTTGGCCATATTGAGTTTGCTGATATACCGATGACACCATCTAGTACAGCTACAACAATCATTGAAGTTGCTCCGAATGAGCCTATTGCCTCATCGACAAGTCCCATGAGTGTAGATATTGATGGTGATGGCACGATTGATTTTGTGGCGAGTTCGACGGTAAATTCTACGGCGCAGGATTTGATTAGTTCGACGACAGATTTGGCGACTATTTCAACCACTAGTCCAATCAGTAATAATGGCGCGACAAATCCCAACAGTGCAGAATTATTCAAGAAATATTTGAAGAGGTTTTGCAATTAATTGAAAAGCATATTTAGGCAAAAGGAAAACGCCGTACAGGTCGGCGTTTTCTAATGTGACTATATTATATACACTTCAATTTAGTTGTTAATAACAAAAAGGCCCCAATGTGGAAATAGCTACACAAGAGGCCTCTTTGGTTTTGTTATTTTAATTCAACCTTACCACCAGCGGCTTCGATTTGCTTCTTGAAAGCATCAGCCTCTTCTTTCTTCATACCATCCTTTAGGAGGGAAGGAGCGGCATCAACGAGGTCCTTAGCTTCCTTGAGACCAAGGGCTAGAACTTCCTTGATAACCTTTATAACAGCGATCTTTTGCTCACCAACAGCGGCCAAGTGAACAGCGAAAGTGCTCTTCTCTTCACCAGCGGCGGCAGCAGGAGCAGTAGCGACAGCAACAGCTGCGGCTGAAACACCGAACTTCTTTTCGAGGAGTTTGACGAGCTCATTTAGATCGAGAACTGACATCTTTTCGACTGTTTCGACTAGTGTCTTGAACTTTGCAGGGATTTCTATATTTGTAGGTTCCATGTTTGTAATTGTTAATTTTTAATTGTTAAATTTTGCGCTTTGCGTCTTTAAACTTATGTCTTATTTCTGTTTCTTGGCTATCTGATCAAGTGCCATGACAAACCCTTGTATAGGGGAATTGATGACATTGACGAACATACCACGCAATGTATCGAGTGGAGGAATAGAAGCTATAGCTATCATTCCAGCCTTGTCCATATATGCGCCATCGAAGACTCCACCAGTAATACTCACTTGGTCTTTGAACTTCTTTTGGAATTCATAGACGTTGCGAGCTGGAGCAATAAGGTCGGTGCTGTAAGCGATACCTGATTCACCAACAAGTGCTGGCATTGTTCCAGAGTACTTCTTTTCGGTGAGGGCTCGTTCAGTCAAAGACTTCTTGGCTACGAAATATCCGACGCCATCTTTCTTCATAGCGCGGCGCATAGTTGTAGCATCAGAAACTTTGAGACCATGGAAATTCACGAAGACGATAGACTTAGCATCGCCCATGAGCTTCCCAAGCTTCTCGATGATTTCTTTCTTTTGTATTTTTGTACGTGCCATTTTGTAATTTCAAACAAAAGGTGCGAGGTTAATCTCGTCCCTGTTTGATATTTTTAGTTTTTTCGACCTTTATAAAAGGCCAGAGATTAGGGTTTTATTCCTCGGAAGGTCTTGTTGCCTACCATTTGGCTAGCCTGTCGCTTTGCCAGTGGCTTGGTGTCGGCACGCCTTCTGTCTTTGGGCCTTGGCTAAGATAATCGCATAGAACATGAAATGATGCAAGCCCCGAAACATCTACGCTTATGTCTTTCATTATTCTATTTTTCTGTTAAAATGCACCGCATAGTCAAATGAATTTAATAATCTGAATATAACCACCATGGAAACACTAACAGCCTTATTCGGTAGCGAATCAAAAGTCAGAATCATCCGTCTTTTCCTTTTCAGTCAAGGTGTACCTTTCTTTACGAAAGAAGTCGCAGACAGAAGTCGATGCTCTATTGGTACAACCAAAAGGGAACTGAACATACTCTTGAAATCTGACCTTATTCGTAAGCGCAAGATCACAAAAGAGGTACAAGTCAGACATGGCAAAAACATAACCCCAAAGAAAGTCAAAGGTGTCGGTTTTATTTTAAATGATAAATTCCCTTATCTAAACCCGCTCAAAACTCTTCTGACAGTAGCAAGTATCCAAGCCGATGAGTCTCTGACGAAATGTTTTGCTTCTGCTGGTAGGATCAAATATCTAGTAGCAGCTGGTGTATTTATCCAAAATTGGGATTCCAGAGTAGACCTTCTTGTTGTTGGGGAGGAACTCAATCTATTGAAGATAGAATCCATAATAAAGTCTATAGAAGCCGAGATTGGTAAGGAGATATCATATTCCGCTTTTGATACTGAGGACTTCCAATATCGTATGGGTATACACGACCGCCTAGTTCGTGACATCTTGGACTATCCACATGTCACCCTCATAGACAAACTTAACGTGGTATAATAGATACATTATTAGCGTTAATTATTAGTTAAATATAATTCAATTATATGTTATTGATTCAGAATTGGGGTGATGTATTCACCTTCTCACTTCAGAGCGTTTGGGCCGGTGTAGCACGTTTCGTGCCAGTATTGGTTATCGCTCTCATAATATTTGCCATCGGTTGGGTTTTGGCAGCTCTCATAGAGAAGCTTGTCGAAAGTCTATTCCGTGCCCTCAAGGTTGATACAGCTTTGAAGGGTGCAGGTATGGAAGAGGCGGTTAAGCGTGCAGGTTACAACTTGAACTCAGGTGCCTTCGTAGGATCTTTGGTCAAGTGGTTCATCATAGTAGTATTTTTGATGGCTTCACTTAGCATGCTTGGTCTAGAACAGGTTAATCTTTTCTTGGCCCAGATCGTCTCATACTTGCCAAACGTTATCGTGTCAGTACTTATACTTCTCGTCGGAGCCATTATCGCTTCTACTTTGCAGAAGTTTGTAGTAGCCAGCGCCCTCGCCGCTCATTCTAAGTCAGCCGAGTTGCTTGGTCGTGTCACGAAGTGGTCTATCTGGATTTTCGCTATTTTGACAGCCCTCATTCAGCTTGGTGTCGCCGCTACATTGATCCAGATGATCTTGACGGCAATCTTCGCTGGTCTAGCTCTTGCTATCGGTTTGGCCTTCGGGCTCGGTGGTAAGGAGGTTGCAGCAAAGTTGATCGAAAAGACAGCTACCCATATATTGAGTAAGGAGTAGTTTTCACTGAAATTTTTGAAGAAAAACAGCCCCTTTGCGGGGGCTGTTTTTTTGTTTCCAATATCATTGCTAAGATTAAGCCAATCTGACGGTTAATTTTGCGTCCAATGCTTTTGCGACACGTTTCAAAAATTTTATAGAAGGATTGTAATTGCCTGTCTCTAGTCTTGATAGGGTAGCCTGGTCAATTCCAGATTTGCGAGCCAGCTCTGCCTGGGTTACGTCCTTCTTAATACGTTTATCCAAAATGTCGTTTATGATTTGGAATTCAACTTCAAGTGTTGCATCGGCACGACGAAATTTTGCACTTCGCATTCACTTCTTACCCCAAGCTTCAAAAGTTGTATATTTTAATTTTGTATTCATGATGTATTGAGTATGTGTCATATATGCAAGTTAGCATATTTTGATAAAGATTTTGGCACTATTTCTCCCCAGCTTATCCACATATTGGTCGATCTCTGAAAACGCTTGACATTTTTTCGTCCGCAAGTATACTTATGCCTACGTCAGAATGATTATGAGAAACACCACTTATCTGCGGCTATAGCCACACCCCCTAACAGGAGTGTGTATGTTGCCGCTCAATGAAGCGGTTTTTCTTTTCAGAACGAATGTTGTTTGAAAATTTCATACTTCAAGTTAGATAAGTCATTTTAGACCGATGAAACCCAGCGGTGGATGTATTTGGTTTTTATTATGACTTTGTAAAGTAAGTAATGTAGGTAAGTAACAAGCGGTTCTTAGATTTCCTAATGGGAAATATAAGGGCGTATGGTGGATGCCTTGGCTAGAAAAAGCGATGAAAGACGTGGCGTGGCGGCGATACGCTTCGGGGAGGTGCCTAGCAACCTTTGATCCGAAGATTTCTGAACGGGGAAACCTAATACGACGAACTCGTATTGCCTGTCATTTTGTGACAGGAGCGTACCCTGGGAAGTAAAACATTTCAGTACCAGGAGGAAGATAAACAAACATGCATTCCGTAAGTAGCGGCGAGCGAAAGCGGAGAAGACTAAACTCAATCATTTATTTGGTTGAGGGTTGCAAGGTAGAGACGTGCTATTTATAGCAGAGAAGTTACAAAGTTTTTTATTAGCAGAATGATCTGGAAAGATCGACCCCAGTGGGTGATAGTCCCGTATGCGAAAATAAAAAATCTTCTTTGTCTCTATTCTTAAGTACCCCGGGACACGAAAAGCTCGGGGGAATCTGCCAGAACTAACTGGCAAGTCTAAATATTTTTCTAGACCGATAGTGAACTAGTACCGTGAGGGAAAGGTGAAAAGCAGCCCGGAAGGGCGGTGAAATAGATCTGAAACCATATGCCTACAAGGAGTCGGAGCGGTCGCAAGACCGTCACGGCGTGCCTATTGAAGAATGAGCCAACGAGTTTATGTATGCTGCTGACTAAGGACGAGAGTCCGGAGTCACAGGGAAACCAAGTCTGAATAGGGCGTTTGTAGTATACATAAGACCCGAAGCCGGATGAGCTTGCCACGCGCAGGGTGAAGTTAGCCGAAAGGCTGATGGAGGCCCGAACCGTTTAGCTGTGCAAAACTATCGGATGACGTGTGGTAAGGAGTGATAAGCTAATCGAATTCGGTAATAGCTGGTTCTCTCCGAAAGAACTTTTGGGTTCGCGTCAGGTGTACCTTATTGGGGTAGAGCACTGGAAGGTTTCGAACGGGCGAAAGCTCACGACACCTATCAAACTCCGAATACAATAAGTCATTACCTGGCAGTTAGTCTGTGGGGGCTAAGCTCCATTGGACAAAAGGGAAACAGCCCAAGATCTCTATTTAAGGTCCCTAAATCAACGTTAAGTGCGCTTAAGGTAGTGAAATTTCTATGACAATGAGGATGTAGGCTTAGAAGCAGCCACCATTCAAAAATAGCGTAACAGCTTACTCATCGAGAAATTTCGCGCCGCAGATAATCGGGGCTCAAACGTTGTACCGAAACTGAGGATTGAAATTTACTTCGGTAAATTTCAGTGGTAGGAGAGTATTCGCACTGCGATGAAGGTGAAGGGGTGACCCACACTGGAGCGCTGCGAAGTAAGAATGTTGGCACAAGTAACCGCAATGCAGGTGAGAATCCTGCACGCCGAAAGATCAAGGTTTCCTTGGCAATGTATATCAGCCAAGGGTTAGTCGGTCCTAAGGGGATGGCAAACGC
>CAIQCJ010000033.1 GCA_903870315.1 uncultured bacterium
ACAACAGTGATCCCGTCATTCTTGATGCGATTAATAATCTGCTCCTTTACTTCAGGAGCGATGCGATGTTTTGTCATATGCTTGTATATTAGTGCTATTAATTATACAAGGTCAACGTGCAACTTTTGGGGTCCGGGCCATTATTGATAATGGCTATTCACGAGAAAATAGTATCATGCCCTAAAATTATCGGCAACCATGAAAATCCAAGACAGTCTCGGTAACAGTTAATTATGAGATATATCGCCATGTCAGTTACGGGTTATCCACAGGATGTGCTTTTTTATACTTGTACACATTTCCCATAAAGTGGGATATACTTACCACTAAGTGGGAAGAAGTAGCAGATGAACAACTTTTAAATAATTTAATATTCTTTTGAAAGATTCGTTCTACATTCATCTCGCTCACATATGCTGATAGGAGAATTCGCACACACTATCGACGACAAGGGCAGGACATCGCTCCCCGCCAAGTTCCGCAAGGAAATGGGTGCCAAAGTGGTGATTGCACCAGGAATAGACAATTGTCTGTTCGTGTTCACCATGAAGGAATGGAGAGAGTTTGCCTTGCGCTTGTCGAGTGGTAATTCTCAGTCAGTACTACAGGCGGACAACCGAAATTTCAACCGCTTGATTATTGGTCGAGCGGTTGAGGTCGAGGTTGATGCATCTGGACGCATGTTGGTCCCAGAGCACTTGCGTGAGTATGCGAGTTTGAAAGTGAAAGTAGTGATCATTGGTGTCGTCAATCGTGTGGAGATGTGGGAGGCATCCGCTTGGGAATCTTTCCGTAACGAATACTCCAAGAAGACCGATGCTTTGGCTGAGAAGCTGGGTTCAGTAGGTATCATATAGATATGAGTGATACGGATAAAGTAAGTTCGAGTGTCAGTGTTCACGAGCCAGTTCTTTTACATGAAGTAGTTACAGGATTGATTTCACCAGATTTGAAAGGCAGTAGATCTATCTGGTATCTCGACGGGACATTGGGTGGTGCTGGTCATGCTAGAGCTATTGCAAAAGCATTTTCCACACTAGTCCTAGATGAGAAGGTTATATCTGTAGACAGTCACATCAGCTTGAATATCATCGGTTTAGATCGAGATCCACAAGCGATAGAACGAGCCAAAAAGATATTGTCGCAGACGACGAAAGGGAAGATCATCTTAGAAAATGAAAATTTTCGCAATATAGATAAAGTCCTGACGAAGAACCTTATAGAGAAAATAGATCTGATACTTCTAGACCTAGGTATATCTTCAGATGAGCTAGATAATTCTGGAAGAGGATTTACATTCCAAAAAGATGAACCTTTGTTTATGACTATGGGAGATCCGGTAAAGCATCCATTTACAGCAAAGGACATAGTTAACAGCTGGAAAGAAGAAGACATCGCCAACGTCATATTTGCTTACGGAGAAGATAGGTTCGCGCGCCGTATTGCCAGGAAGATCATCCAGTATCGTGATAAGAAGAAGATAGAAACTTCGATGGAATTGGCAGAGATAGTGAAGTCAGCAGTACCGTTCGGGGGAAGAAGTCTCAGTGGTAAGAAGAGGATTCATCCAGCTACTAAGACCTTCCAAGCATTGCGTATAGCAGTGAACGACGAGTTGGGGTCACTTCGAGAAGGTCTGAAGAATGGATTTGATAGTTTAACAAGTGGAGGCAAGATGGCAGTTATTTCATTCCATAGCCTAGAAGATCGTATCGTCAAGGAGTATTTCAGAGAATTGGCAGTAGGTGAAGAAATAACACCCAAAACAGATTTTTATAAAAAAGAAAGCAACTACAAAAAGAAAGTGGCAGTGATACTTACGAAGAAACCGATAGTAGCAAGCGCTCAAGAAATAGCAGAGAACCCAAGGTCAAGGAGCGCAAAACTAAGAATCATACAGAAAACATAGACTTTTCAAATACATATCTTATAAAAAGAAATAATAAATAAAATGGCCAAAGCAATAGCACAGACATATAGCGTAGCACACGATTATAGAGCACACATCACAGCAACTATTTTGGGATTGTGTGCATTTATGGCGATCTTGTATGCTACGAATATATATAAGACAGTTTTCGCTACTATTGCCTTGGAAAATACAGAGAAACAAGTCGCTTCATTGTCTAGTACTGTCGGCGCACTCGATGCTCAGTATTTGGGGCTTTCAGTATCGGCTTCTCCTACAAATCTGAAGTCATATGGATTGAGCCAAGGAAAAGTCAGCGCCTATATCTCTTCTCCAGCATCACTTGGAAGTATTGCATTGTCTGGACATGAACTCTAAACAGAGAATCAGGCTTAGGGTAGTTGGTGTATTCATCTTGTGTGGTGCTTCTGCTCTTGCAGTATCTCTATACATGACTCAGATAGTCAAAGGTCGTATATATCTCGCCAAGGCTGACAATCAATATGTCAAACCAACGGTCTCCCTTTTTGACAGAGGAATAATCTTCATGAGGTCTAAGGAAAATACCGACGTATCGGCCGCAACGGTTTCTGAGGGTTATATGGTCTATATGAATCCAACGGCAGTTGTTGTACCAGAACAAGCTTATCAGGTATTATCTCAATACATAAAGCTCGACCACACTGATTTTATAAAAAGAGCCACCAAAGCCGGAGATCATTACGAAGAATTGGAGCATCACGTGACAGTCGATGTGGCTCAATCGGTCAACAGTCTGAGTTTAGCAGGAATCAATGCTGTCAGAGAGACTTGGCGCTCATATCCAGCTGGAAGCATGTCAGCTCAGACGATAGGTATCATAGGTCAGACAAACACTGTTCAGTCTGCAAGTAGTAGTGTGCTAGTAGAAGGCCGTTATGGTCTAGAAAGGTCATATGAAAATGTCCTAAGTAGGAATAGTCTTAGTTCTAGTGCAAATATGTTTGCTCAGATATTTTCTGGGATAGGTCAGACGCTTGTTGGAAGTGGTGAGAAAAATAAAGGAAATATAGTAACAACTATAGAACCAACGGTTGATTCTTTCGTAGAAAAGACTTTGGAACAAACAGTGGCTACTTGGCATCCAGATGAGATCGGCGGCATTGTGATGGACCCACAAACCGGTGAAGTTGTAGCAGCTGTTTCCTTACCATCATTTGATCCAAACTATACCACTAAAGTGAAAGATATAAAATTACTCTCGAATCCTCTTGTAGAAAATGTTTATGAAATGGGGTCTATCATGAAGCCTCTTACAATGTCTGTAGGATTTGATACTAGTGCTGTAAATATCGATTCTACTTATGATGATACTGGAACAATGACATTGAATGGTAAAAAGATCTCCAACTATGATGGTAAGGCTCGTGGGGTTATACCTATGCAGCAGATATTGAGCCAGTCATTGAACGTTGGTGCTGCTACTGTTGCTTTGAAATCTGGAGCCACTGCGATGTATACGTATTTCAAATCATTTGGTTTAGGTCAGAAGTCTGGTGTGGATTTACCAAATGAAGCTGCTGGACTTATTGGTAACTTGAAATCTGGAAAAGACATAGATGTCGCGACAGCTTCTTATGGTCAAGGACTTGCCATCTCTCCCATACAGATGATACGGGCACTTTCTGTATTACCAAGTGGTGGATATCTAGTACAACCTCATTTTGTAAAAGAGATAGAATATGATGATGGTACCACCAAGACTATAGATCCTGTTAAAGTTGGTCCAGTCCTGAAGAAGAAAACTGTTGAAGACGTCACCACTATGCTTGTCACTGTTGTAGATACCGCCTTGAAGCAAGGAGCCATAAAACGTGAACATTATACTGTCGCTGCCAAGACTGGAACAGCGCAGATAGCCGATCATATAAATGGCGGATATTATTCTGACAGATATTTACACTCATTCTTCGGATATTTTCCAGCCTATAATCCGAAATTTATCATATTTTTATATCAAGTCTGGCCGAAAGGTGCTGAGTACGCCTCTGCCACTTTGACTGATCCATTCGACGAGATAGCGGGTTTTCTGATAAACTACTATAATATTCCACCTGACAGATAAAGATATGCAACTATTTAAGAAAATCGTAGTGACTGTGATGATGTGGGAGTCCAGGATCATCATCTCCAAGTACAAGCCATTTATCGTTGCTGTTACCGGAAGTGTGGGGAAGACCTCGACGAAAGATGCCGTTTATTCAGTCTTGAAAAACTCCAGTAAATACGCCCGTAAGAGTGAGAAGAGCATGAATAGTGAGATTGGATTACCACTTACTATTATAGGTGTTCCAAATGCTTGGAAGAGTCTATCTGGTTGGATGAGGAATATATTTAAAGGTCTTGAGATCATCATTTGGCGAGCTGATTATCCAGATTGTTTGATTTTGGAGATCGGTGCCGACCATCCCGGTGATATTGAGAAAGTTACCAAATGGCTTCATCCTGATATTGTGGTTATGACCAAGGTTAGTCAAACTCCGGTGCACGTGGAGTTCTTCACCTCACCAGAAGATGTCTTCAAGGAAAAAGCTTTTCTCGCTAAGGCTGTGAAGGTGGGCGGTACCCTAGTCTTGTTAGCTGATGACGAGAAGATTATGGGATTAGCTATTCCCAGTGTAGGTGAAAATGCAAAGAATATTGGTGGGGAACATATTCAAAGAGTTGTAAGCTATGGAATTACTGAAAAGTCCGATATTCGTGGTAGCGATGTTGTATTTGACTATTCCAGTAATTCTGCTGGCCAGTATTTGATTGGTACCTCGTTTAACTTGTCAGTCGGAGGTAATGTCACGAAGATCAATATCAATGGAGTCCTTGGAAATGCTTATATGTATCCTTTGCTCGCGGCGACGGCAGTTGGACAAGCTAAGGGAATGCTTAGTGGAGATATTATAGAAGGTTTAAATGAATACAAAGCTCCGCTTGGTCGTATGAATATTATTCCTGGAATCAATGACTCTACTATTATAGATGATACTTATAATTCTTCACCAGACGCTGTCTTGTCGGCGCTAGATGCATTGGTACGAGTTGAGACTTCTGGTCGCAAGATCGTCGTGCTCGGAGATATGATGGAGCTTGGTAAATATGCCAGCGACGAGCATCGCAGAGTCGGTTCACGGGTTTCTGAAGTCGCCAGTCTGCTGGTAACCGTTGGTCCAAGGTCTAAGCTGGCTACAGTAGAGGGAGCATTGAGTGGTGGGATGTCTGCCAACAAGATCCATGACTTTGATTCTTCCGATGAAGCTGGAAGATATGTTTCTTCTGTAGTCGCTGTTGGTGATGTCGTCTTAGTCAAAGGATCGCAGTCTATGCGCATGGAACGTGTTTCTGTCGTGCTATTACGCGACCCAGCGCGTGCTGGCGAGCTACTAGTGCGCCAAGAGGAAGAGTGGCTTGAAAAGAAGTAGTATTTGATGTACTTTGTGTAGGTGGAATGGTGTGTCTGCGCACGGCCCTATCGTCTAATGGTTAGGACACGGCCTTCTCAAGGCTGGAATCGGGGTTCGACTCCCCGTAGGGTCACAACAGGATTATTTTGTGTGTATTTTTATCTAAATAATCGCTCAACAGAGCCACTATTTGGAGGTTCGATTAGTGAGGTAAACAGCGAGGGGTACGGTGACAGGAAAATAATGTAAACAGGTAAACATCAGATGGTGCTTCACGAAAGTTCGTGACAGGGTAGTTCGATGAAACACGAACATAAAAGGATCAGTCCAGAGCGTGATTTATCAGAAACAGAGAAACAAGTGTGGGACAAAATCATTGAGAATCTAGCTGAATACTTTAACACCACCGAGGGTGATGATTTCTATGAACGATTTGCGACCCTCATGACTCGCATTAAAGAGCAGTCTATCGCGAGGTCTCTTTCAGAAACTGAAAGTCGAGCACTTGTGTTTATCTGTAAGGAGAGCGCACGAGGACGAGCGCCCTCAGTAAGAATGGTGGCAAAAGCTTTGGGGTACAAATCATCCAGGTCTGGCCACAGGATTATTTGTAAATTGAAAGGGCTAGGCTTGATCTAGTTATAAGGATGTTGTGCATCTCTTCACGACTCCTGATCCTGTGATAGAATATGCGCGTGAATCTGGAGGAATTCAAAGCTCAATACTTTCTTTTCGATCCAAAATCTTATGGTCGTATTTTTGCGTTCGTAGATTTTGGAAATGTTAGACCGTGGGCTGAAGATATTTGGCCTGAGGAAAACAAGCGTCGAATAACTGTTGAAATAGATATAGCCAAGATTGCTGATATTTGTAGCTGGGTGAATGTAGGCGGCAGATTCTTTTACTACGGTTACTTTCCGGAAAGTGGAAAAGCTAATGATGATCTGAGATATCGACGATCAATATTTCGAATCGATAAAGCTCGCAAGCAGGGATTTAAAGTTAAGACCAAGGAGATCAAGATGGTGCCACATTATGATACCGATGGTAAGTTTGTGGGAAAGTTCCCGAAATGTAATTTCGATGTCGAAATGACAATGGATATGCTTAACAAGGCAAATGATTACGACACCGTCTTGTTATTTTCGGGAGATAGTGATTTTAGTCATTTACTAAAGCATCTTAAGGCGCTCGGTAAGAATATCATGATTGTCTGTACCAGAAATAGAATGAGTCGGGAACTCGATGAGGTGGCTCACAAATTTATACCCGCTGAAACATTGGCAGCATTCTTACGATATGAGCCTGGTGTATAAAAAAGTGTTATCTATAAAAACAACACTCCGCCCTTGCGGGCGGAGGAGTGAATACAATCCTGCTTCTCCTTGCAGGCGAGGGTAGTTTGCACTACACCGCTAGTTTAACATAGTGTATAATATCTGCACAAGGTGCTTGTGTATTTCCTAGCACTGTGCCTCGGCCAGCCATTTCATCGAGCTGTTACCTGGCTTAAAGAAGGATGAGCAAAGGAAAAGGATCCACCCCATGCAATACTCCAGAGGCTCGCGCCGTCACTCATTCAACCGCAGGGAAAGCGGGAGGAAGCGGTGTGTATAAAGCAAATCATTGTCGCGGTGGAAGTCCGTGGCCGCACAAACCACCTAATATGGGTGGTTTTGCGTTATTACCAATTTGGCAAATTACGACGTCTAGTTTTGCTTCGCCGCTACGCTATTATCGCCCTGACCGTCCACATCAGGATTGGTTGCATCGGGTGCATCATCACGACGCTTAATATTAGAAATGAAACTCAAATCAGGCAACAGACCTTCGCTATTTAAGGCTGTCAGTTTATCTAAAATTCTGTCCCAAGTTCGAGGTATGTCCTGTTGTTGGTCACAGGTTGGGTTTCAACACCCTCGTTTTCCTCAGATAGCTTGAATACTAGCGTCAGTTTTGGTGTTCCATTAGCTATTTGTTCATACGTCGGGAATTCCTCAAAGAACAGCCCATACATGGTGATCTGTTCATTCATATTCCTAATGTTTGCTAGGATTTGTACGGGGTGTTCCATTAGTTTTTTTGCATAGGCTCCGAATTCGTGGATTTCCTTTTCGGTAACTTCTAACTTATTTCTCTCATTTTGTGCAGACTCTATGCTTATCTGTAATGCTTCAACTTGATCTTCGATCCCTTTCCTTATGATTGATGATTGTGTCTCTCCGTAGGATTCAATCAGTTTACCTTTTTTGAATTCCAACTCCGAGACCTTTGAATTCGCCATTGCTGTCATCTTGGTCATATTGCCTTCTTCCTTCTTGTATTTGAGCACTGTCATTTTCTCAAATTTCGCGAAGAAGTCGTCCTTGAATTTTATTCTTGCTAAAAATTCAGAGAAAGCCTTTTCAACTTCCTTTTGCGGAACGGCGTATCTTTTGTGATTTTGTACTGGACCCCTTTCATTGCACGCCATCCTTGTTAGCTGAATTGTACGCCGCCAACACTTTTCGCGCAAACTGCATAGGCGGCATTTTCAATACAGAATGGATTCTAGTGTGGTTGTACTGCCAGATGGTCTGATAT
>CAIQCJ010000034.1 GCA_903870315.1 uncultured bacterium
ATCAG
This sequence comes from uncultured bacterium, assembly GCA_903870315.1. GTDB lineage: Bacteria > Patescibacteriota > Minisyncoccia > Phycocordibacterales > PALSA-1337 > C7867-002. The sequence continues at coordinate 6 of CAIQCJ010000034.1, forward strand.
ACCATCTGGCAGTACAACCACACTAGAATCCATTCTGTATTGAAAATGCCGCCTATGCAGTTTGCGCGAAAAGTGTTGGCGGCGTACAATTCAGCTAACAAGGATGGCGTGCAATGAAAGGGGTCCAGTACAAATCGCCAGAAGAAAATCGTGGTACAATTTTCTATGTGGCCTTACCAATTAAAGGAATATTAAAAAATTTAATAAAGTAAATTAATAAGCCAAAATTTTATGAAAAAACAACTAGAGAAAAAGACGATTCTAGTCATAGAAGACGAAAGGCCACTACTTGAGGTGGTCAGTGCTAAGCTAGAAAAAAACGGTTTTGGTGTTATCACTGCTCGTAGTGTAGATCAAGTCTTCAGCGCCAATCTAGACCAAAAAGGATCAGGCATCATCAATGCTAGAAGTATAAAACAGTTACTGGATCACCTTAACGATCTTGACAGTGTAGACGCTATTTGGCTTGACCACAATCTTATAGGGAAAGAAAATGGTCTTGATCTTATTAAAAAAATCAAAACCAATAGTGGTCGTTGGAAAAGAATACCTATATTTGTTGTCTCAAACTCTGATGGAAATCAGACCATAAAATCCTATGTGAAGTTGGGCATAAGTAAATATTATGTAAAAAGTAATTATAAACTCGACGAGATAATAAAAGATATAAAGACGTCTTTGGAAGGTGTCGTGATAAGATAATCAGGTCATAGACATCATGCGTCACCGCATATTTACAACATCAGAGAGAGCTTGGGCTGGTATGCTCTTTGGAATTTCTCGTGCAGAAAAAAGTATATATCTGGAGATGTATATCTTCGAAGATGATATAGTCGGACACGACTTCTTGGTGGAACTAAGAAAAGCAGCAGAACGTGGTCTGAAAGTTGTCGTCATATTGGATATACTCGGCGGTCTTGGACTTGTCGGGTCTAAGACTATAAAAGACTTGTACCAAGCTGGTGCGGAGGTCTTGTTTTATAGTTTCTTATTACGTCGTACTCACCGTAAGGTCTTGATCATCGATGAGAAGATGGCCTTTGTTGGTGGAGTGAATATCAAGAAGTCTTTTGCTTCTTGGAAAGATTTACAGATTCGTGTGAGTGGAAGAGTTGTGCGTCACGTGGTTTATTCTTTTGTCCGTATCTATGTTGAATGTGGCGGCAAAGACGCTGCAATAATTCAAGAAATCCCCAAAAAGTCTGTTCTTCGTATAACCAAATCTTGGTTCGTCGAACGTGGTATAGGAAAGAGGGGGGAGCTGATGAATGAATATTATAAGAAACGTATAGATGCTGCTAGTAAGTCTATAGTTATAGTGACTCCTTATCTCTTACCACCGAGGTGGTTGTTGGCTCACATACACCAAGCTTTGATACGTGGTGTGGTGGTGGAGATATTGATGCCACATGCTACCGACCACAGGTTTGCTAATAGGCTGAATCGCTCGTACGCATCTTTCCTGACTAGCTTGGGAGTGCGATGTTACTTCGCATCTGGCACGATGAATCATGCCAAAGCTATGCTCATAGATGACAAAGAGGGAATAATCGGTTCTCAGAATATGGACATACTTTCTTTTGGTCTCAATACTGAAGCTGGAGTATTTTTTGATGATGTTAAGATTGTGAAGAATCTTGAGGAGATTATATATGAATGGAAAGCTGGTTCAGAGATATTTGTCTATGGTGATAAAAAGTTCCACTGGTATGATATAGCTTTGGCTTTCACACTTAGAGTATCTGGTTTACTGCCTTTGTGGTAGAGGCGGTTTGTCTTTATAGGAATGATTATATTTTGGGAGATTAAAAAAGAGCCGTTCGCATACGCGATACCGGCTCTCCAAGGTTAAGACCTTTTTGTTATTTTTCTGTTCTAAAGTCTTAAACATCAAGACTTTACTTCAGTTGGGATGAATCCGACGGCAGGCCTTTGGGGGCGTACACCACTTACTGGTAGTAAGTCGACCTGTAGCATAGATTTTTTCCAAGAGAATATCGTGACACAATCTCTCCTACCCATGGTTCCAGGTTGGGCGTACACATCACCAGGCGCACTGATCTCGAGATCATTTACATCTGGAGCGAACGGACCTTCTGTACGTAAGTCAGTGTCTCCGATCTGTGCACAAAACGCATATTCCAACATCCACGAGGTGAGTCCAAATTCTCCGCGGGACAAACCATCGATGATATTCTTAGCACTAGTCTTTAGTGGTTCTCTTGGAATATAGAATGGAAATGCTACGAAGTCGCCTTCTGGTTGCATCTCCTTTAGCTGATCCATTGCTGCTTCCGTCCTTGGATCAGACCACATGCGTTTGTACAGCTCTTTTTCCTCGACGGCATAAGGATTGTCCTCGTCGCCATGTGCTCCGATAATGAGGTGATTCGCATATTTGACACTAGATTTTGCTAGGACCTTAGTCAAAGACTTTGAACCACTACGGAATCTCCGGCACACATCTTTTTCTACGACATGTCTACCGTTCAGATGTGCGACATTCACAGCGATACGTCCTGGAGTCCAATAATACCTTCTCAGCAGACGTCTTCGTGGTATGACCATGATATGTTTGAACTTATCTGGGACATTCATCTTGATTGCGATATTTTCGCAACCGGCTTGATCGACATTTGTGAAGTGTTCCTGAATATATTCAAGAGTTGGATTCATATCAGCTGAGCTGACTCCTTCTCTATTCAAGATCATCCTCAAAGCCAAGGCTTGACCAAGCGCTGATCTGTGGGCGTACCATAGGTTACTGACAGTTTGTGTATTCATGATACACCTCCTTTCTTTTGTTAAAGTTTGTCTGTTTAGACTTATACCAGATTTTTGCTCTTTTAGCAAGGTGTGCCAATCCGTCAAAATAGTGTTCGGTATATGTGCTAATATTTAGATTATGAAATCTAATGGAGCTTTAACTTTCCTGATCTTCTTTATTATCGGCGCAGTTTTCTTGTCATTTATGACTAATAAGCTGATAGGGGATGGGCGACTGCCTTCATTGCAAAAATATATGACCGATAAAGGAATACCCTCTCTTTTGGATCTGAACGCGACGTCTTCGCTTGATGCAACATATTTGCTCAGCGCATCATCTTCACCCGGAACAGCTTCTTCATCTGACACGATTTCTTTGTCTGGCGCATCGTCTTCGCTTGCTTTTCTAACAAAAATATCCATAAAAACTCCTTCGTCGACTGTCTCTACTTTCTTGGCAGACAATGATACAACTAGAGAAAAGGGTCTTGGTGGTGTGACATCTCTCAGCGATCAAGAAGGTATGATATTTGTATTTCAGACACCAGGATATCCAGGATTTTGGATGAAAGATACTCTTATACCACTAGATATGGTCTGGATAAATGACAAGAAAGAAGTGGTAGGTATATCGGATCATATTTTACCAAGTTCTTTCCCAAATATTTTCTTACCACCAGCACCAGTTTCGTATGTATTAGAAATAAATGCTGGACTAGCAAAAAAAATTGGCATTGAGATCGGCACTAGTTTAGATTTTTCTTTGAAGTAGACTGGTAAATATTTTTTACACAGTTCTTGCTGTGGATAAACACGATTTTTCTAAAAATTATTGAAAAATCTCTACGACAATTTTGCAATTTTGAGAAATTGTCCAAAATATTCCTCCAACAAACGCTGTAAACGCTATCTATTTTAGTGGCAGCTCTTCACAAGTCAATTTTTTTTGTTTGCAATGAAAAAATACCCGAAAAAGTCTTTGACCTCCAGCAAATATGGGTTACAATTAACACCAATAGAACCTTTTAGTAGTATTAGTTTATTAAATTAATAATGCTCGTTGTGTACCGCCTACACTTCGAACACCAGCATATGCCAAAAAAGAAAAAAGCCGCATCGGCCGCGGTTAAATCGCCGACGATTCCTACGATTATTAAGAGAGATGGACGTATATTACCTTTCGACTTAGAAAAGATCACAAACGCCATATTGAAGGGCTTCAACTCTGTTGGTGAAGGAACTCCAGAAGAAGCTAAGATGGTTGCTGGACAGGTATTTGCTGAACTTATACGCATCAAGAAGAAGTTCGCGAACTTCTTGCCGACCGTTGAGGGTGTGCAGGATATTGTAGAAGCGGAACTTATGCGTTCTGACTACGTGAAGACAGCTAAGCATTACGTCATATACCGTGAAGAGAGATCGAAGATCCGCGCACAAGGTACGGAGATCCCAGAGCATGTCCGCAAGTTGGCTACTGAATCCAAGAAATCTTTCAGAAACGCCCTTGGAGAACTAGTATACTATCGTTCTTATTCTCGCTGGATAGATCAAGAGTCTCGTCGCGAGACATATATAGAGACTGTAGACCGTTATCTAGGATTCATGAAAGAGAATCTAGGCAACAAGCTCAAGGACACAGAATATAAAGAGATTAGAGAATATATCTTGAAGCAATGGGCTATGCCTTCTATGCGTTTGTTCCAGTTTTCTGGAGGTCCAGCACGCAACACCAACGTCTGTGCTTACAACTGTTCTTTCATCGCACCAGAATCTTTCCAAGATCTTGCTGAGATTATGTATATATCTATGTGTGGAACTGGAGCCGGCTGGTCTGTCGAATCATCAAACGTTGAGAAGTTTCCACAGATTATGATGCAGAGCGGAGTCAAACTTCCTACACACACTATTCCTGACAGCAGAGAAGGTTGGTCAGATAGCTTGGTAGTCGGTATGAAGGCTTGGGCATCAGGTAAGGATATAGACTTCGATTATTCCATAATCCGTCCAGAAGGAGCTCGTCTCAAGACTATGGGTGGTAAGGCTTCTGGTCCAGCACCTCTCGTACGTCTGCATCAGTTTACTCGTCAAATCATGTTAGCTAGACAAGGTCGTCGTCTTCGTAACATCGATCTTCACGACATTATCTGTATGATCGGCGACTGTGTGGTGGCTGGGGGAGTACGCCGCAGCGCTATGATATCTCTATCGGATCTAGATGATCAGGAGGTTCGTGACGCCAAGAAAGGGGCATTTTATATGACTCAACCTCATCGCATGTTGGCCAACAACTCCGCTGTGTATATAAACAAGCCTTCCAACGAAGAATTCTTGAAAGAATGGATGTCGTTGGTCGAGAGTAGGTCTGGAGAAAGGGGTATATTCAACCGCGGTTCTCTAGCTGCTACATTACCAGAACGCCGTATCAAGGCCTTGAAGTCTTATAAGGGCTATTTTGATTCAACAGGTCAGCATATCGTTGGTCCTATCGGTACCAATCCTTGTGGTGAGATTATTCTCCAATCCAAGCAGTTCTGTAACCTTTCAGAGATTGTAGCTCGTGCAGAAGACACCGAAGCCACTCTTTTGAAGAAGATTCGTATAGCAACTATCATCGGTACATATCAGTCATCTCTCACTCATTTTCCCTATCTTTCGAAAGAATGGAAAGAGCATTGTGAACATGAGCGCCTTCTCGGGGTCTCTGTGACTGGTATGTGGGATTGTCCAGTTGCTCGCAAGCCAGAAGTTCTACGCAAGCTCAAAGCTGAAACTATCAGAGTTAACAAGGAATATGCCAAGAGGTTTGGTATCAACGAATCCACAGCCATCACTTGTGTGAAGCCTTCCGGTACTCTCTCACAGACTGTTGACTGTTCATCTGGTATGCACCCTCGTCACTCCAAGTTCTACATACGCCGTGTTCGTATATCCGCCACAGACTCATTGTTCAAGATGCTTCGTGATCAAGGCGTCCCTTATTTTCCTGAGGTTGGACAGAACACTGAGACAGCCAATACTTTTGTCTTAGAATTCCCGATCAAAGCTCCTAGTGGCTCCATCTTCAGGGATGATCTCACCGCTATAGAACAGCTCGAGTTCTGGAAAGTTGTCAAGGAAAATTATACAGAGCACAATCCTTCAGTCACTATATCTGTCAGTAACGACGAATGGATAGAAGTCGCCAACTGGGTCTACAAGAACTGGAATATCGTTGGTGGGCTATCATTCCTTCCTCGTGAAGACCATGTCTACAAGCTGGCTCCTTATGAAGCTATCGACGAAGCCAAATACAAAGAGCTTGCCAAGAGACTTGAGCACATCGACTATTCTAAGATTATCACTTATGAGAAGCAGAACGAAACAGATCTCAAGAAAGAGTTAGCTTGTGTTGGTGGTGTTTGTGAGATTGTGTAGGTTGACAGGAATATTCATAACAAAAACCCGTTTCCTCAACACGGGTTTTTGCGTTGTGGAGACGGGCTTATGGTGGATCTTATTAATGTGAGATTTGAGCATGATTACTTGAACTGCCGACTGATTCCAAATCGGCGATAGCAAGCATCTTGTCGCTTTTAAGTTTGCTGATATTCTTCTTGGCGACAATCTTCTCCCCTATACCAATGAGTTTCTTACTGCGCAGTATGATCTCCATATTCTCGACAGTCATCTTTGCGAGCAATTCAACCGAACGGTGTATCTCCTTACCGGTGATAGTCATGATTCTATGTTTCGGTTTTTTAGAGATAGTTTGTACTAGTAGCAATATCATTTTGACTCCCTCCTTATTGTTAGTCTTTTGCCAGTATATATAGAATTATACTATTGTCAACAACCTATAAAAGTGGTATATTATATAAGCACCACCAGACAACTGCGCTAGGTTCGCTCGGCTTGTGATGCTTAGAGTTTCGTTAGCCGAGCGAACCTAGTGAGGAAAGTCCGAACTCCGGCGCGCCAACTAAGTGGCAAATCCAGACGAAGATAGATTGGCTATTTAGTTGGCGCGCAGCAGGGTAGTGGGTAACGCCCACCAGGATAATAACCAGAGGTGCGAACAGAGACGTCTTGGTTAGAAATGATCAAGAGATCCAGCGCCGCAAGGTGAAGGATCAGCCCGCTTGGTAACTTGCGGGGTGCAACGGCAAAATCCTTACCTCGGTGCAAGGCCGTGCCTCGCCATCTCGGAAAACGAGTTTCGTTTTTCGTGAGGGCGAGGAGAGCCGCTTGAGATGTGTGGCGACACATATCCTAGATAAATGGTTGTCTAGTCTGTCGAAAGGCAGATGAACAGAATTCGGCTTATGGTGTGGCAATATGAAAATACCCCGCGACGAACGGGGTATTTTCTTTGGCTTACTTGGGTATCTTTTTTCCACAGATATTTTTTGCAGGCTGGCCATGGTATTATTACAAGCAATAAGCGATGGTAAAAAGATTTTTTTCTGCTATGGGACGAGAGATACGCGGTCTTCATGAGGCCGCTTATGTGTTGGCTATATTTGCCTTACTCTCATCAGTACTCGCATTATTCCGTGACAAACTTTTGGCATATACTTTTGGTGCTAGTCATTCTCTGGATATCTACTATGCGGCTTTTCGCGTGCCAGATTTCATATTTGCTCTTATCGGGTCTCTGGTCTCGGCCTCCATTCTCTTGCCATTTTTCATAGATTCTTTCGGACACAGTCACGAGGAAGGCAAATCTTTTTCAGATGCTATTTTTACGTCTTTCTTTGTTGTGGTTATCTTCATAAGTATCATCATATTTTTCATAGCTCCATGGTTTGTACCCTTCATCCTCCCAGGATTCGCACATGACCCTGCTCTACCACAGCTCATATCTGCTATGCGTATCATGTTACTCTCACCAATATTCCTAGCTCTCTCAAATCTGTTTTCTAGTCTGACACAGATGCGCCATCGTTTCTTGGTCTATGCTTTATCGCCAGTTATGTATAACCTCGGCATCATCCTCGGTGTATTTCTTTTGTATCGCTGGATCGGTTTGTCAGGTCTGGCGGTTGGTGTGGCTATTGGAGCATTCTTACATATGGGTATACAGATACCATTTCTCTCACACGAGAGACTGTTACCTCGGTTCACTACCAACCTTCAATGGTCGAAGATTAAGCATATCCTACTTACAGCCTTTCCACGCACTCTGACTCTTTCGGCTAACGAGTTGGCAGAATTCATCTTCATATCTATGGCGTCTCTTTTGACTGCTGGATCTATTTCTATATTCAATCTAGCCTTCAACCTCCAATCAGTACCTCTGGCTCTCATCGGTGTCAGTTATTCATCTGCTGTCTTCCCGACATTATCTAGGCTCATATACGAGAAAAACACAGATGCATTTTTGCAGAAAATGATCACAGCCGCCAGACATATCGTCTTCTGGTCTATGCCGATTACCATACTCTTCATAGTTCTACGTGCGCAGATCGTTCGTGTTATCCTCGGAGCTGGAAAATTTGACTGGAATGACACACGCATGACAGCGGCTATGCTGGCACTCTTTATCATCTCCACAGTTGGCCAAAGTTTGATAGTCTTATTTGTTCGAGCATTTTATGCAGAAGGCAAGACTGCCAAGCCGCTTCTCATAAACGTCATCTCGGCTTGTACTATTATCATTCTTGGTTTTGTCTTGATTCACGCCTTCGACCACATTCTATTGTTTAGATTCTTTATAGAGAGCCTTTTGCGTGTCGATGGTCAAAGTGGTACCAATGCTCTTATGTTGCCACTGGCGTATTCTATTGGCGTTATATTGAATACGGTCTTACACTGGGTTACCTTCGAGAAGTCTTACAAAGGTTTCAGTAAGCCAGTCTTGGAGACTTTGTTCCACAGTTTCTCAGCGGCTGTCATTGCTGGTTTTATCGCTTTCTTAGGCTTGCGTGTATTTGCTCTAGTCTTTCCACTAGAAAAAGTTTGGGGAATCTTTATGCAAGGTTTCTGTTCAGGCCTATTGGGATTGTCTACTGGAGCGATTGTCCTTATTCTTCTCAAGAATACCGAGATTGCCGAAGTCTGGCGTACATTGCACAGCAAGATTTGGAAAGTGAAGGTTCCTCCAGCTGAGGTGGAGAGATTGTAAAACCCCGCAAAAATGCTATATTTCAAAGACTTTTGACGGCCGATTGATTGGCGATGTATCACAAATATGAACTTATCAAATATTCGCAACTTTTCTATCATTGCCCATATCGACCATGGTAAGTCGACATTGGCTGATCGTATGCTCGAGATAACCGGTACTATAGAAAAGCGCAAGATGCAGGAACAGGTCTTGGATTCTATGGAGCTAGAACGTGAGCGCGGTATCACTATCAAGATGCAACCGGTTCGTATGAAGTGGCACGTAGCTGGTGGGGGCGATTCGGCCACCAGAGAACAAACCGGTGGTGGTGATTATATACTCAACCTTATCGACACTCCTGGACATATAGACTTTTCGTATGAAGTCTCACGAGCACTTCGTGCTGTGGAGGGTTCGATACTTCTAGTAGACGCCACGCAAGGTGTTCAAGCTCAGACACTCACTACTCTCAATATGGCCCGCGAATCTGGTCTAGTTATCATACCAGTCGTTAGCAAGATAGATTCTCCACTCGCTCGTATAGACGATGTGGTGAAAGAGGTTAGTCAGCTCCTAGAGTGTGAAGAGTCAGATGTTATCAAGGTATCCGGAAGAACCGGTGAAGGAGTAGCTCACTTGTTAGACGAAGTCATAAAGCGAGTACCGGCGCCTTCTATAGAATCCGGTGCAGAGAACAACGAAGTAGCTCGTATCGCTGAGCGCGCCGGTCATTTTCGTGCACTTATATTCGATTTCCAGTATTCTAACCATACTGGTGTTATAGTTTATGTAAGAGTTTTCAATGGATCAGCCAAGAAGCGTGACCGCCTAGTCTTCAAGATAGCCGAAAGGGAATTTGAAGCCATAGACGTCGGTATATTTATGCCACAAGAGACTGTTACAGACACTCTTGGTGCTGGAGAGATCGGCTATATTGTGACCGGTATCAAGGAGCCAGGAGTCGCTTCTGTTGGTGACACCATAGCTTCACTCAAAGATACCGAACCACCTTTGCATGGTTATGCTAACCCTCGTCCAGTTGTTTGGGCATCTTTGTATCCAGAGAGTCAGGATGATTTACCGCTCTTGAAGCAAGCACTTGGACGTCTAAAACTATCAGATTCATCTTTTACGTATGAAGAAGAATCTTCTGGCACTCTCGGTAAGGGTTATAGGTGTGGATTCCTCGGTATGTTACATCTGGAGATTGTGACTGAGCGTCTCCGTCGAGAATTCAACCTAGAATTGGTGGTGACTATGCCGACTATCACTTATGAAGTAAAACTCAAGAATGGTAAGAGTTCCAAGATATATTCACCAGCTCTTTTTCCAGATGACAACGATATCGCTGAAGTCTATGAACCGATTGTGGCTATGAAGATTATCACTCCTCCGTCGTACATAGGTGGTCTTATGAAACTTCTCTATGAACATGAAGGTGAAGTCTTGTCGACTGACAACTTCGGTGATAACAGAACTATGCTCACGCTCCATATGCCGCTTCGTGAGCTGATGCGTAATTTCTTCGATGAGGTCAAAAGCGTCTCTTCTGGTTATGCATCTATATCCTATGACATAGTCAGTAGCCGTAAAGCTGATGTTGTTCGTATGGATGTCCTAGTAGCAGACGAACCAGTACCAGCTTTTGCTAGAGTTATATCTCGTCGTCGTGTGACTGAGGATGCTGAAGATATAGTAGAGAGACTACACAAACTCTTACCGCGCGAATTGTTCACATTTAAGATACAGGCTTGTGCCTTTGGACGTATATTATCTTCCAGAACTCTTTCTGGTGTGAAGAAGGATGCCGCCGGCACATTGTCGGGAGGAGATATAACTAGAAAGATGAAACTTCGCGAGAAACAGAAAGAAGGTCGTAAGCGTCTCAAAGAGATAGGCAAGGTCAATATACCTCAAGAGGTCTTCGTGAGGATGATCCGTAGTGGGGATTAGTCGCGCTTAGAACTGACCAGTTTTTAGAGCAGGGAAATACAGTAGTATCATACTCAAGATGACGAGTATGGTCACCACTACCATAGTGACACCCATGGCCTTTTTTGTTTTTTGGTGAAATAACATAACAAATCTAGTATACTGTGATATATGCAAAACAGCAACCGCAAATATTGGTGGAAGCTTATGCACAATCCTTTTATAACGATATTGGCTTTCGTGTTACTTTTCTTGCTGGCCAGAGCAGCTTGGAACGTTCATCATTCGGCCAATTCAGTTTCGACGAAACTTTCACAGGCACAAGCCGAAGAAGATAAGCTCGAGTCAGAAAAGTCAGATCTTTCTGGAAAAATCGCCGAATTATCATCTCCTTCAGGTATAGAATCAGAGTTACGTATGAAATATCGTGCCGTGAAAGATGGTGAGTTGGTAGCTGTTATAGTTAGTAATACAAACAATAGTCAGTCTACCGGTTCAGTACCAGATGATTCGGGTATATCAACATCTGGATCAGGTAGTCTCTGGAGTAGATTCTTGGGATTCTTTGGTTTGTAGTATTTTACAGTAAGTATGGTTTAGTTGTTTATCGTGACCAGCTTGACAATGCGGGTATGGTTTAGTGGTAGAATGCGGCCTTCCCAAGGCTGAGACGGGAGTTCGATTCTCCCTACCCGCACAACCAAGGTCGACGCTGATGCCTCTATTTTAAGCCATTTTTCTGATGCTAAAACGCCGTATGCATCCGAGAGTCGAACTTTGCATGTTTTCTTAAATCATGAAAAAAATCATTAAATCACACCTTCTCATTCATAATAAATTCTTAGGGGCCCTTTTGTACTTCAAGGACAAAGATAGTAGGGGATGTCTGAAACTATCTTTCAAAAATAAGGTTGGCGGTTTTGTTAAAGGTACTGATGTACCGGCCAAACTTCCGGTACCACTAAAAATTGGTAGTCCTATAAGTTTGGATGTTTCATATAAGTTTCAAGATAGTCTCTTGGAGGTAAAGAAGGTCGTGAATGGGAAAGAACAACCAGAATTTTATGATGTACCACTCCCAATTTCCAACTGTTTGTTTATCATAAAATTAAAGAATTGGCATACACTTGATGATGCGAAGTTATCTAAATGCTCTCTTGTCTTAACACCCACGAATCAAAGCAAGGATGTTGCCGTTATATTTTCCTTTTTAGGAGATAATGGTTTACCGTTTATGCCACAAGGATATTATTGTCCCATGGGCATGGCTACTATAGATTTACCGGAACATCCATTAAATAAAATGTGTATAGGTATAGCGGATGATGCTAATAATACCGAAGCTAATGATTTCAATATATACATACCATTTTCTGCTAAATAAAATATCCAGTGTCAACACAAGCAATTCCTTGAGCCTCCGCTGGCCATTCTTTTGAACAATCAATCTCATGTCTGGCAACGACCTCGCCCGTGTCTCGGTCTTTTTTTTCAAGCCTTATCTTCCAATCTTTCTTTACCATACCATCCAAAGTAGCCACATCATCATGGTTTACCCAACCCGGCTTTAACCATCCACCAGATCCTTGCCCATCTATCAGACCGATTCTGAATTGGTATTTTTTATCATCCACACTGGGCATACCCAATGATATTCGGGCAGAATTTTCTCCTAGGGGGAAGTTGTATAAGATATTGAGTTTCATTGAGTGTTTTTTGCTAATTTTGCTGTTAATAGGGTAATGGCATTTGCTATTGACTCGAATACCAGACTTCTGACCTCATCATTTTTTAGCACATAACCCTTATGAGCATATTCACATCGTACCTTATAGAGTCGGTCAAACCAAGGAATTAATTTTGTGCGTAATGCGTGGATACCACCAATAATATATTTCTTATTATCTGTGCCCACTCCTTTTGGAACAAATAGGTGTTCAAGGCAACAATATATCAAAAGTATTTTTGCTCCCAAGTCAGGTGCTTGAGTGGCAGTGCTTAATATCTCAAGTGCGGGCACGATACCGTCAATGTTCTCTGGGGCCCAAGGATTTTTTATATGCTCAAAAACTATCTTATTTTCCAAGATGAATTTTTCTATACCAGCGTATGCCCTTGGATCAAGCCACATTTTTGATAGACCCCTATAGCCGAACGAAAGAAATAGGCAACCGTCAGGCAGTTTTTCCCAAGGTGCTTTTGCATCCTCATTCCAACTCCATACCCCATAGGAATTACCTCCAAGAAATACAGGAGTTGTAGGTGGGAAGAATTCGATACCAGTTCTTCCGAAATCTATCTGTGGTCGATATATAAAACCAGCGATTCGTAGCATGTTCAAAAGTGTTTGTAGCCATCCGCATGCATAAAGATGAACATATACATCAGTTCCTATGGCAGTAAAACCGATTGATGGACTATGAAAATATTTCTTTGCTTTTTCTAATGTGTATTCTCTTAGATTCGGCTCTCCTTTTTTGTGTTTTTCGACAAGTTGTTCCTCGTCAAAAAAGGCGACAAACGGTAGACTTAGTTTCTCGAACAACTGTTCAAAGAACTTAGTAGGGGTGGCATGGTCAGGCCCTGGGGAATAATAATCGATATGAAATATCTCAACAAGGAGAGTTTTTTCATCCATAAAATTCATCATTCTTTCCAGGTACTCATCAATTACAACATCAATCCCTTTAGACTTTTCTGGCCACTTTATTACAAAACTCCAATCGTCGACATATGAGCCGGTACATCGTCTATGGTATTCCTCTTCAGTCTTTACGGCAAAAGCGAGCTTGCATCTGAATAATATGTTCACTATATCCATAGGAGTAAAGCCTAGTGCAAGCTTTTGGAAATGTTCACATTCACTCAAGAGAATGGGCGCCAGATACCTTTGTTGATACCAGCGTTCTTGTCTGTATTTATCGAGAAGAGGCATACTAATAGCTAAACCAACCTCAATATCGGCCTCCTTTTCTAACTTGGCATATACTTCATCGCCGATCTTTTGTTTTAGTTCCAATGTATTCATCAAATCAATCTTACTATCGCTGGGCTGTACACAAAGATTATTATTCGGGTGTTTCTATTACTAACTCTGGAAGCTCTAGCCTTCTGTCCTTAAGGATAATCTTACTCTTAATACATGAGAGTACCTCTCTCTTTTCAACCAATGTTCCGCGCTGTAGTAGATATTTTGTAAATGTTTTTATACTGATGTCATTGTGCTTTTTCGACTGTGCTGGTTCTTGTTTCAGTACACCAGTCTGGAATAGGGTATAGCGAGCGACTTCTTTTTCGAGTTTTTGTCGCAGTTCACTCTTATCTAAACTCATCTTGTCTATAATGAGTAATATTTCTTCAATTAGTACGGGCTCGTTTACTGGCTCGTTTGGACAATCTCGATCTTTCACACCAGTACATCTATAGTAGACATAACCACGTGTTTCACCAGTTTTCAACTCTTTTACTTTTTCTTCTGCTGTAATTCCTGATCCACAGTAGCCACAAGTAAGCATCTTTGTGAACATAAATTCTCGTCCATACATTTTCTTTTTTTCAGTCTTGATTTTTTCCTGCACTAAATTGAATAACTCCTTGGTAATAAGAGGTATATGTTTGCCTGTATACCATTCACCACTACCCATGGGGTACTCGAAAACTCCGTAATAGAATGGTCTGCGAAGTAGGCGATAAATATTGCCGAGAGCTAATAATTTACCAGTTCTTGTTTTAAAGTTGAGCTCTTTTAGCCACTTATATACCTGTCTGCCAGAATAGTTTTCATAGGCCACTTTTTCAAATACTTTCTTGATTATGGGTGCTCGTATTGGATCGACTATAACCTGACACTTCTCGTCTTTGTTTTTACTGTTAAGGTATCCGGTAAGTGCCAGCGACGGCTTCAACCCCATTGCCGCCCTCGATCTTAATCCGCGTTTCACATTAATCACCTTGTTGTCGTTTTCGAGCTTGGCTTGTGATCCTAGAATCATCAGCATGAACTTATCATTGGGTGTATTCATGAATTTCTGACCGTAAGTCCTTATCTCAAGGAGTTTCTTCTGATCCATTAGGTCGACAATTCTTCCGAGATCACCGGCATTTCTGGCGATACGATCAGGCGCCCATGTCAGTATTCCGTTGAACTTACCCTGCTTTAATTCCTCGACAATCTCGTTGAAAACTGGTCTTTGCCCAGCTTCTTTGGCTGAATGAGACTCCTTTTTCAGAGTTACAATCTCAAGGTTATCTGCTGTTGCCATCTTTTGCATCTCATGAATTTGTGAGTCGATGGAGAGCACTTGCTTATCCTCTTGTTCTGTACTTTTTCTGGCATAAAGGCAATAAGTTACCTTTATGGGGCTTGTTACTTTGGCCACAGTACCTACGGGCGCTTGTGTTGCATAGGTCATATACTCAAGGGATGACACAACCCATCCGAGGAGTCTAGGATGCCTCGGAGTTGGTAAGTTGTTGGTATAAAATTATCTAATTTTGGCCTATTATAGGGCTGAAATTTAGGCACTATTGACTTTTATGTGCAAATCTGGTAGATTTTGACAGGAAACAGTAATGCAATTTCCATTGCAGTTAAAACCAACAAACCAACCCTGAAAGGAGGGGTCTATGAACAACCTCATCGCTATCACTGATGAGACAGATGTGGCTCCTCCTCAAAGGAGAGTTACAAAGCAGTACGGTCTCTGGGAAGCAATCAAATCCCACTGTCGCCGCATTCCGCTCGAGATCCTGAACGTGATCACGACCGACCATGATTGGCCGTTCAAGATCATCGGATGGTTCAATAAGCGGATTGGTCTGGTCGAGTCAGTTTTTCTGGTCTACCCAGCTACGGAAGACTATGCTCTCCACTACTTCTATCCATTCCGGATCAAGAAGCACCCGTGGAAGCCTGGTCCTTTCGGTTTTGCTTGGCAGAACGGAAAGCTGATTGCCATGTTTGCCATTGCCGCTACGAACGGTATGTATACCGATCCCGCAAACACCGCGAACTTGAAGCTGATCTGTGATCGAATGGAAGAACTGCGAGTTTTGCTTGGCGCTCGTCGCAAGACGTTCGCCGGCATTCTGCCCGGAGTTCTTTACTTCAAGCGGATCATTCGCGAGGCACCGGAAGCCGATCTAACAGCTCAAGCTGTATCCCAAGCGATTGATCGAGTCAAGGCCATGGAATCTCTTGGTCGAGACACTCCGGTCATCGTCCTTGGCGGCAAGGGCTTCATCGGTCGCCGAGTCGTCAAAATGCTGAATGGTGCAGTAACCTCCAGTATTGATTCGGCTGATGGTCAGACCAAGAAGGATTGGCCGGTATATCCTGAAGGTGAAAAAGTCATCGTGGTTAACATCACGTTGAATAACGCCATCAAGGATTATATCGACATGATCCAACCTGGTACTGTGGTGATCAACGAAGTCTATCCAGAGCCAAACCATGAAATACTAGCGAAGCTCTTGGCCAAAGGCTGTTGTTGTTACCACGTTGTCGGCGTCGAGGCGAAGGCAGTCCCTTCGTTCCCGTCGGCTTATCGGGGTGCCGTCCCATGCTGTGCGGCTTGGCCAGCGCCGGACATGAAAGTTTGTGTCCGTAAACTCATGTGAGAGGTCCGTATCCAGCTGGATGCGGACCTCTTTTCTAAATTATGAATTTAACTCTTGGAATGCTAAAATAGCACTTACTATATGCCCATACTTCTGGACAAAATAAATATTCTTCTTATTGTCATTGCGATCCTGAACTTGCTTTTGGGGTCGATGATTTTTGTAAAAGGTAGTGGAAAGAGGGCTAATATAATATACAGCATCAACATACTATCTTTGCTTGGTTGGATAGCGGGTATGTTTCTATATCGTTCGGCTAGTCAAGAAACTGGAGTGTTCTGGTGTACGGTGCTTTATGTGGCGGCTACCTTAATTCCGAGCATCTTTCTTTATTTTACATATAATTTTCCAGTGCAGGAGGACAAGAATGTATGGAAGAAAGGCGTGCTTATTTTCATACTAAACGCCGCGATAATCGCCGCTACAGTCATCCCCGGCCTTATCATAAAAGAAGTAAATATTAGACCGGGATTGGAGAAGGAAATAATCTTCACTCAATATTATTGGTTCTACTTTATCTATATCTTTTTGCTGTTTAATTACAGCTTTTATAGGTTATACAGAAAATTGCTCACAAGCAGAGGTGTTGAGAGACAACAGATACTTTATGTCCTAATCGGTGTTTTCCTTTCAGCTATTTCAGCTTTTGTCACGAACCTAGTATTGCCATGGGCTGGGTATTTTGTCGTTAACTGGCTCGGACAGGTTAGCACCATTTTTATGGTGATATTTACTTCGTATGCGATTTTGATGTATCGTCTGATGGATATCAGAATAGTTGCCCGCAAAACATTTATCTATTTAGGGACTGGAACGTTTGTCTATGCCGCATTTTATTTAATTATTTGGGTTTACAACAAATCTTTCGGCGGCACATTTACAAACGCCGCCTTAGCTTTTGGACTTATTGCCGCACCTATCTTCGTTCTCTTATTCTATCGTGTCGATAAAGGTCTCAAGAATTTTGCAAATAAATATCTTTTCGTTTCCCTCTACAACTACCAAGAAACTATCAATAAGCTAAATGATGAGCTTACGAACCACATTGAGCTGAGTAAGATAATAGATCTTATCGTGGATACTATTAAGAGCACAATGCAATTGGACAGGGCAGGAGTTCTTCTGGTCAACACTTCAGTGACGCCGACGCATTATCGGATTGCCAAGGTTATCGGTTTTAATGAAAACAACGGAATCTCACTGGTGCAGGATAATTTTCTCACCCAGCACTTACTCCAGACGCAGAAGCCCTTGGTTAGTGACGAACTAGTAATATTGGCTCGTGACTCTAGAAATCCTGAACAGAATAAAAGTTTCTTACAGCTTTACGAGAATATGAAGCATATAGAGGCGTCTCTGTGTTTACCGCTCATAAGTAATAATGCGTTGATTGGTATTATCGTCCTAGGATCTAAAGTTTCCGGCGATGCATATACGAAGGAGGATCTTGAGATTTTGAGTGTTCTCGCCAAGCAGGCCGGTATCGCTATTGAAAACGCTAAACTATATAAGGAAGTCCAAGATTTCAATGTAACCCTGAAACAAAAGGTGGATGAGCAGACCAAAGATATTCAAGAAAAAGCGCTGAGACTAGAGAAGACATTGAAGGTCAAATCAGAATTTATCTACCTGATGTCGCACCAATTGCGTACGCCGATCTCTGTTATTACCGGCATGACCTCGATGCTTAAGGACGGTGATATGGATAACCTGCCAGCAGAAAAGAAACAGGAATTCTACGAAGGCATCTTTGTTAAATCAAAAAAACTGGCGGATATCCTTAATGACTTTATTAAAGCTGAATCAATGGATGGCGAAGATTTCAAGTTTGCTCCAGAAGACATAAAGCAATCTAAATTTGAGGATATTGTTAAGACTGTTTGTAACGACCTAAAGAGCCAAGCTGACGAGAAGAAGATTACTCTAGAATATGAGCCACCAACTTCTCCAACTTCGCCGATTATGACCGATCCTCATTATCTAGAGCAGGCAGTTACAAATCTTGTAGACAACGCTATCAAATATACGCAAAAAGGTTCGGTTAAAGCTAAAATTTATGAAAAAGATGGAGAAGTCACCTGTGAAGTTTCTGATTCCGGAATTGGCATACCTGAAGCTGATAAGCCAAGACTATTTGATAAATTTGTGCGAGCTAAAAATGCCGTCGACGCCTACGCCTATGGCACTGGACTTGGATTGTTTATAGTCAAGAAAATTGTTGAGGCCCACAAGGGTGGGAAGGTCTCGTTTGATAGTGTTCAGAATCAAGGAACGACTTTTAGGATATCTATTCCAGTATTCGTAAAATAAGGTATATAATATATTTATGGCAAAAGTATTTTACATAGATGACGACAAAGAACAAATAGAGCTATACGGCTTTGCTTTTAAGACTTATGCATCTGATCTAGAATTTGTCTCTGAAAATGATCCACAGAAAGCTCTAAGAGAGGTTGGCGATATTAAGCCCGACATTATTCTTTTGGATATGATTATGCCGGACATGAGTGGGATAGATGTATTAACAACTTTGAAACATAATTCAATCGCTGAAAATATTCCAGTTGTTGTATTCACTAATTCTTCCCAACATAACTTGGCCAGTATTTGTGAAGAATTGGGTGCTGAAAAAGTTTGGATAAAAAGCAATATGGTTCCTAAAGAAGTGGTAGCAAAGACTAAGGAGGTTTTGGATAAAAATATTGCGTGATAATCTTGGTATAGTCTTAAGTTATGTGAGTATCTTCTTATCAATAAATGAAAGATATAAAAGTAGCAATTATATATGGAACTCGGCCTGAGATAATAAAACTTACACCAGTAATCCGTATTCTGCAAGAGAAAAATATAGCATTTTTTTGTATTCATACTGGCCAGCACTATTCTACTGGGATGGATGCTGTATTTTTTGAAGAACTTTTATTGCCCAAACCAGACTATAAACTTGAGATAGGTATGGAATCTGTCCTGAGGCACGGTGAGCAAATTGCCTTGATGATTACCGAGATAGAAAAGATTTTCTTAAAAGAAAAGCCTAATATTGTGATTATTCAAGGAGATACTAACACTGTACTTGCTGGGGCTCTTTCAGCTACAAAGATTCCGGAATCAAACAATATGCCAAGAATCAAAATTGCTCATATTGAGGCAGGCTTACGAAGTTTCGATTGGAAAATGCCAGAAGAGATGAATAGGGTAATTGTTGACCATATTTCAGATGTTCTATTTGTTCCGACTGAAAATGAACGAGGCATCCTGTCTTTAGAAGGAATATCAGACAGTAAAATATTCACTGTTGGTAATACCATTGTCGACATGATTAAACAATCACTGGATTTGGTTGAAGCTAAATCATCTATATTACGCAATCTTAAATTGAATAAGGATGGATATATACTTTTAACCCTTCATCGTCAAGAGAATGTTGACTCGAAAGAGAATTTTTCGAATATTATTGATGGAGTATCGAGATTTGCTAATAGTGTAAACTTGCAAGTGATTTTTCCTATTCATCCAAGGACCAATAAAATGTTGGAGAAGTTTAACATTGGACTACCCAAGATTATATTGAAGATTAATCCAGTAGGCTATTTCGATTTCATATCGCTTGAAGAAAACGCCAGACTTATTTTAACTGATTCCGGTGGTGTTCAAGAGGAATCCTGTATTCTACAGGTACCGTGTGTTACGTTGCGCGATAATACCGAGCGTCCAGAAACAGTTGTTGTTGGATCAAATGTGATTGCTGGGACTATACCTGCCAATATTATGAAAAGTGCGCAGAAGATGATGACAGTAAAGAGAGAATGGAGTAATCCATTCGGTGATGGTAAAACCGCCGAAAAAATCATAGATATACTTACTACCTAAAAATCTTTATGTTTGTCTTTTAAAATGCTATAGTCTGTCATATTAATGACTAATTCAGACCATAGTATACATCGTCCTGACGGTGCCAAGAATGATAGTGTAAAGGTCCCTCGTAAGAATTTTATGAATAATAGTTTGTCTATTACGGCTGAAAAATATTCAGCTGTTAAGAAGCTGATACAACATAAATTCTCTATTCATATCGCTATCAAATATGCTTCTTTAGAAATCGAACAAAAGCTTAGAGAAAAAATAATTAGTATAAAAAGAGTAAAAAAGGCTTACGGGTCGAATGCGAATAGTTTTTTTGTTAAAACTACATCAGTAGACGGTACTCAAAAAACATATTTTCTAAAGTTTGGTAGAAATAAAAATATTGATGATGAGCTAAAGGGGGATTCTTACATTCAGGGGACACTTAGGACTCCCAAAATAGTCCTATCTTCCAAGAGTAAATTTTTTGGTCACGAATGGATTCTGTATGAACATGTACATGGTCGTCTTATGAATGAAGTACTTTTAGATATTAGAGATGATAAAGCTTTGAATGGTTTTTTTGATCTAGAAAGACAAAAAGAGGCGTCCCTAAGCAGCCTATACTACCGAAGTGTGTCTTTTATTGATTACAAAGGCTACATAGAATCTATGGCTAATAGATTATTTTATAAAAGACTTGTGGGAAACTTTTATAAGGAATTCTATGAAAGAGGATCAGATAATATATCCTCTTTATTTGATCGAGTGATGATTGTCAACAATAAAAGGCTTCCTCTAACTATTAATCAGATTATTGATAATATTAAAAGAAAGTATCATGATGCTGAATATTCCAGTAATAAGATTAGGTCTATAGTCGGGCACGGGGATGCACACCATGGAAACATTATTGTAGAAGGAGATATATGGTTTATAGATAATGAGTATGCAGATATCACAACTCCTTTTATGGAGTTGGCTAAACCTTATTATAATGATTTTCTAGGCGATTTGTTTTTTCATCAACATGAATTACTCAATGAATATTTTAAGATTATTAGTTACAAAGATACTGGTAAAGAAATACACATAGAGATTGTACCCCTTGAGTCCATGGATAAATATTTCACAATAACAAAGATTAAATTGGATAGTAGAAAGGACTTCGTAAATAAAGAGACCGAGGATTTTATCTCCCTTAATGATTATTTATTCCTCTGTCATATTCTGACTAAAAATCCCAACGATTACCCACAAGAAATACAGAAACAATTCTTGGTCTTTGCCATAATTTTGTCATTGTTTGACCCGTTTAATCCTAGGTCATTCTATTCATTTTTTAAATCACTTAAATATGAGTCTTGCGAATGATTCAATATAATCATCGGCGCAATTGAGAGCATAAACTAAATCTTTTTTGGATTTAGTTTGGTTCCAATGTTTAATCATTTTATCCATGCGATTCAGGTTTAGAAAATCGAAATTTAAGAATAAGCTCTTTGCTCTTTTAATTATTTCCCCATAACTATGACAGTTTCGGCCGCTCTTATATTGTATTGCTAGTTTGGTCATAATGAACGATGCTCGGATTTCTCTCTCGGCGGTAGCTTTTAGTCTGTTTATTTCTGTATGTTGTTCTGATATTAAGGCCTTTCTGTTTCTTTTTAAGAACATTGCAATATTCGATAAGCTGTACTTGCGTATAGTTTTATTATTTGGCACAAAGAAGGTTACCTCTTTTTGCTTACAGTATATTAGACGTTCCGGGTATATGCTCAAATCTAAAAGGCCTTGCAGGGTCTTTCCATCGAGTAAAATTTCCGGAAAAGAAGGTCTCAATGCTTCATGTTTCGTTATTACATTGATACCAAACTTTTTTCCATATTTTTTCTCTAATATTGATTTCAGTTCAGACACGGATTCTTTTTCTGATAGATAGATCTGTTCAAGAACCACGAGGATGTCTATATCACTCCATGATTCTCTGTAATGAGCTGTTGTTAAGCTACCAACAGAAATTATCGCAAATAGATTTTTATCAAATCTATCTGAAAAAATCTTATTAATATCACTAATGACTGATATAGATTGTTTGTTTGACATATTGGTTATTACTATGGTATCATCATATACGGAAATTGACAACCAACAACTCTGGAAAGGAGGACAACATGTCAACTCAAAAGGTTTTAGTCATTCTGAAACCTGACTGCATTCAGCGTGGGCTTAGTGGAGAAATACTAGCCATACTGAAACAATCGGGGCTTCAAGTCTTGAAACAGGAATTGCGTACTCTCGAAGAGTCTGAAGTTTTGCGGCTCTATGAGGAGCATTCACAGTCCGACACTTTCCACACACTTGTAAGTTACATGTTGAGTGGACCGTGTCTGGTATTACTCCTTTCTGGACATAATGCCGTAAGAACGGTTAGTTGTCTGAAGGGAAGGACTGGTTCCGGTAAGGGGATCAGGGGGAAATATGCGGAGAACTTCATTAGAAACATCATCCATTCTGCCGAGACTGAATTAAAAACGGCACGTGAGATTCTGATGTTTTTCAAAACAGAGGAGATAAACATGCAAAAAAACAAAGTCATATTCGGTCTATCTGGAATGACCGAGTGCGGAAAAAGCACGGCGGGGGTGTATTTTGACTCTCACGGTGTCAAGCGTCTGAAGATTGTAAAAATCCTTGACTTGGTCAGGATCGAGCAAGAACCGGGCGCTAGTACTGAAGTCTTCGTCAATGAGGCGATTAAAACCAAACCCGAGTGGTTACGTCAGGCGTTTGCCGACAAACTACTTGATGAGATGGATCGTCTCGGTATACGTTACTGCTCTCTTGAGAGTATGGGTGATCCCGAGATGGTCAAGTACCTGAGGGCCAGGTTTCCAGGTGAGTTCTTCTCGGTCTACATCGATGCCTCGCTTGATAAACGCCTCGAACACCAGATGATTCGTAAAGGTCTGTCTGATATCGAGGAAGCTAAGCGGATTCTGAATCCGAAGGATGAGTTTAAGACGAACTTCTGGAAGATGCCAGACATCAAGGTAATCGCGGATGTCGTGATCGACAACAATGGTACATTGCAAAGCTTCGAATCCCAGCTCGGGGAACTGTTGTTGAAGCATGAGATCGAATAATGCTGTGGAACCAATGTTTGGGAGGGTGGCCTTGTATGGTCACCCTCCTTTTGTTTTGCTTGTCACCCAAGATAAGATTACACAATTGCAGCTCTAACTGATAGTAACCCAGATTGAATATCTAATATATTTTAATATATCAAATTTAGTACGACCCTTTATCTCTGGTATTGATTGAATCAGATACTTTTTGTTTTTTGGAATCCATCTCTTAATCTCAAAGATAGTTGGTAAATGAGCGAATCCTATAGAAGCTTCATCAACTTTGTTTGCCTTATAAGTTATATCGCCAGGCAATAAGCCAACATATTGCTTGCGAGCCGTTTTACAATAGAAGATCCTTATATATGTGAATATATCACTTATCACATTCTTTATTGGTAAAGTCACCCCAGAACCAAAGTATAACTTGTTGAAACTCTCTATAAATATTAATCCACCAGGTCTTACTACACGGATCATTTCTATTATTGATTGTTGTCTTTTTTCCATTGTAGCAACAGCATTGATTACAAAGCGTGGACAAAATACAAAATCGAATTCTCCATCTTTAAACGGTAACACCGTCATGTCTCCAACTAGAAATTTTACGGTTATGTGGTCTATATTATCCGCTCGCATCTGAGCAGCCTTTATTGCCTCAGGTGTAATATCAACACCAGTTACATCAAATCCTAAAAGAGCTGCTCCAACGGAAAATCGACCAGAGCCACAGCCTAAATCTAGGATTCTCGATCTGGCTGGTAGTTTTT
Source organism: uncultured bacterium (assembly GCA_903870315.1). Lineage (GTDB taxonomy): Bacteria > Patescibacteriota > Minisyncoccia > Phycocordibacterales > PALSA-1337 > C7867-002. The sequence continues at coordinate 24,149 of CAIQCJ010000034.1, forward strand.
TAAGTAGAGCCTCTTCAACAGACCTTAATGGGGCTTTTGAATAGTAAGGTACTTCTCCTGCATAATGACGAATATTGAGGCTCTTAATTCTCTGATAATATTTTTCCTGGTCCATATTGATTGTTTTATAATTTTTTAATTAAACATTTTGTTTTACTCTGCGCCACACATATTTCTTATTTATTGATAACCGTATCGACACGTATACACTAATTATTGCTCTTACAAGACGATAAGAAATGAATGGTAAAAGTTGACAAAACGGCAAGTCCAATACTTTTTTATAATCGATTTTTCTATGCAATTCAGAAGAGCAATATCGTATTCGTTCCTTTGAAAATTCATTTCTAAGTTGTATGGAACTTCCCATTATACGAATGAATCGCCTGTAATAATCTGAAAGAGAGTTGACGGAATTAAAGTACACGAATGAACTGTTAATTTTTCTCGTCTTTGGCCAAAATATATACTGAAGAAATTGATCTTCATTAGCTATATACCACGGAAAATACACATAGTCTGCCCTTTTTAGAAGTATCGATCCACCTAGAAGATACTCACTTGGTTTTTCAAATGGCTGAACATCGAATTTGACCCCAAGGATCTCACGCCATAATCTCTTGTAGAGGTCTTCTTTTTTTCCAGTTGAACGTATCCACCTACTGAAGAAACACTTCATGCTAGGTTCTCTGATGAAAGATCTTATAAGTTCGTTAACACAATTTCTATCTAATACAATATCATCATCTACGAAATAAAGTAGGTCAGAGTTTGATTGCTCAAAAATAGTATTCATGGCTGTCGGCTTTCCATTATGTCCTCTGTTTTCTATTACTTTGATAGGTATGTCATTACCGGCATCTCTTTCTTTGAATAGATTTATCTGTTCTTGTGTATCATCAGAACAATGATCCAGACAGACTATTATCTCCTTTTTAATTGATTGAGACGTGGCATGTAGTGATAGCACAACCGATTCCAATGTCCTGTATATTGTGTTTTGTCCGTTAAATGTAGGGATTCCAACAGTAATAGACAGTGTTTTTTCACTTGATGGAAGAGTCTTTGTTGGTTTATAAAAATAAAATAATTGTCGTGCTTTTAGTAGATTTTCTTTATCATAAGCTAATTCGTTGGCTGCTTCTTCGAATTTTACCCATAATGCCTGAGCAATTTTCTCTGATTTTAAAGCTTTCAGAGGTTCTTTTGTTTCAAGACTAAATACAAAAAGAAACACATCCTTAAAATGTCTTACCGAGACATCCTCGAGTGTAAAAGAATAATGATCCACACCAAGTTCTGTTATCAGAGTTGGTTTAAGAGATAATGTAAGTTCTTCGCATATTTCTCTTTCAGCCGCCTCATGTGGAGTCTCATTGTTCTTCAGGTGACCTTTAGGAATAAATAGCCTAGTTTCATTTTCTGGTCTAATCAATGCCACAAATAGTTCATGAGAATTAGGTTCCTCATAGAACATAAATCCGCCAGCTGACTTATGGTATATGTTCTTACCTTCAATAGTTATTTTGTCGTCCTGATAGAATTTCATAAGTATTACTTTGTTAGGTGATATTATCATTGAATTGTTCAAATCTCAAATTTATTTTTCAATAATAATATTCTAGGTTATACAGCCTATGCCGGTATAATTCCTTCTTGTATTCGTATGAGATATAATCAATCGTATCGTGACTAAAACTTTCTTCATTATCCCGGGCTTTAAGCAAAAACCCACTGCCAAGAATTTCGCTTGGCTAAAAGAGTTCCTTGCTGGCAGGGGATTTAAAGTTGTTGCCGTTCCTATCAAATGGAATTATCGTATGATGTCTGATTGGGTCGAAGAATTTATCGCCATATACAATGCTAACTGGCCCGGACCCCAAAAGTTGCACGTTGACCTTGTATAATTAATAGCACTAATATACAAGCATATGACAAAACATCGCATCGCTCCTGAAGTAAAGGAGCAGATTATTAATCGCATCAAGAATGACGGGATCACTGTTG
>CAIQCJ010000035.1 GCA_903870315.1 uncultured bacterium
AACAGTGATCCCGTCATTCTTGATGCGATTAATAATCTGCTCCTTTACTTCAGGAGCGATGCGATGTTTTGTCATATGCTTGTATATTAGTGCTATTAATTATACAAGGTCAACGTGCAACTTTTGGGGTCCGGGCCATAACCAACCGAGGCCCAACAGAAACAAACCATAACTCGGGGATGGATTAGAATCAAATTGGCTTGGACTATAAAATATGCATGGTAAAAAAAGTGAGACAATGAAGAGGATGAAAGCTAAGGTTAATAATTTATTAGATTTTATTAATTCAAAATATTTATTACTAACCAAAATAGACACTGAGGATTTACCGCTTGTAGATGACTCAAGTACACCTGATGAAATACCTGTAGTTTTATCGTCTTGGTTCTGCATAGTTTGATAATTAAATTTTTAAATCTATGTTTTGTAAGATAATACTACCATACCCCTCTCATACTCCGAACCTCTCACTAACATGTCCGCCTGGTAGGAATCGAACCTACATCAATGCCTTAGAAGAGCACTGCTCTATCCATTGAGCTACAAGCGGGATAAATCTGGCACGACTCGTGCCACCCTATAACCGTACCATATTTATTATTTTTTCGCAGATGATATATCTGTTGCTGACTTGGAAGACATCATGGTACCAACATCTATATAATAAAACACCCCTATTGCCACAAATATACAGACGGCGACTAGACTTATAGACAACATAAATATCCAATCCACGGAAGGATCTCTACTTATTCTGTTTGCATGTGATGTCTTCATATGGTTAATACTTTTATATGGAAATGAATATTCCAAGTGTCTTTATCAGATATATCTAGTTTTAGATTTTCTATTCTAGAGACATAGCTGAGACTCTCTGCCAAAGTCAAAGCTTTCATAACTGAAAGATGAGAACCTGTAGCAATTATTGCCAAATCGACAAAACTCATACTGGAAGATGCTACCTGCTTTATGTCTGGTTGACTTATATCCCCTATCACAATCTTACTACCTGAAGCTTTACCTATGGCTTCTATTGCCACTACAAGGTCCACGACCTTATCCGTAGAGATTATGTGTGAGTGCATATCTGCTCTTGTAACAGCTGTGGCGCTATATGAACCAGATATCGCCTTAGCTTCCGATCTAAGTGCGTCCAATCTAGCAGAAATAGTTCTTTTGTCTATGATATCTGCTACAGATATATCCAATGTTCTTTTCATATATCCATAAGCTATAGCCACAAAAAAGAGTAGCCCAAAGGAAATTCCGAGAAGGACATTGTGTGGTTTATATAACTGTTGGTTTGATATATCCATGATATTTATGGCATATTTTCTATAACCTTCATAGAAAATGGGATTGCCTCACTCTTAGTTAACGCTGACATCGGAAGATCAACAATATTCCCTTTCTGTAGAGACTCGGCCTTTGCTTTGAGATCGAGTAGCGCTGCGCGTGTAGGAGATATGCCTTGTATACTTATAGCCAAAGATGATGAACTCGTTGTATCGGAAATAAGTTTTCTGTCTAAAGATATAGAAGAAAAAAAATTGGAACCTTTGATACTAACTACATCAGATAGCACCCCAGAAAGTGCTGTCTTGTATGGAAAATCCTTGGAAGCAGAAGCTAGAAACTTATCACGAGCAAGCTCGTCTTTCATATTTATGGTCTGACTAGTCAGTTTCATTTCACTAGAGATGGTTTGAGGTATAGTAGCACCATAAGAAATAGAGGCTATGTATGCCGGGAACAAAGCAACCATACCTACGAGGCCAGCACCAGCCATCAAGAAGCAAAAGACTATCGCTGCACGAATGCGATATTCATGATGTATCCTAGCTCTTTCTTTATCTGTGAGAAGTGTGTGATGCATTTTATAGGATAAAAACTCAATACATATCAAATCATAACATGGCTAGACCAGCCGCTACGATATAAGCCGAGGATTCTTCCGGAGACAGCGGTGGCAATCCATGTCTGTTGTCCAAGATATTTTTCCAAATATTTGGAACCGAAACATTCAAAGAGAGGCTACTAGCGGACTCTCTGATAACTGACTCGACCTCCCCAACTCCAGAACCAACAACAAACAAATCATGCATAGGTGTCGAATCTAGTCTAGAAACCCAATATTGGTATATACGTATTATCTCTTTACTAACTTCAGTGTGAGAAACTGTAAAAGCAGAGACGACCACTCCAGAAGATATGATATATATGCCGACCTTTTGACTCATGGTGTGTATAACCATGATTGTCTTGTCGCTATGTGCTGGCACAAGCACTCGCCCGATAGACCGAGGAACCACTTCGAAGCCGAGGGGTTTTAGACCAATACCATGGAGCAATTCTAACATCTTCTCAATATAAGTCTTCGGTACGACCGACACACTTGCTCTAAGTGATGTCCCAATATCTTTACCATAACCACTCCTTACTGACTGAATAAGATCGAAATCGAAGACAGCGTCGCGTGCCAAGAGCGGTATGTTTTCCTCGAGCTTAGACTCGATGTTCTGGCGCATATCATCTAGATTCCCAGATATAACATCTGTCTGAAATAGATACGCCTTTTCTTCAGGAATAGAAACCCTTACATAGGATAGGCTTGTTTTCTCTTTGAACTTCAGTAATTCCGCTCGTAATGTGTCCATATTCACAGTATCTCCACCTATAAGCAGATTCTTCGGTAGTTCGATCGACAAGAATCCTGTAACTTTGCGGCCATGAGAAGTCGACTTGTATGAGATGCATCTAATAGCATCGTCAGATATCTCCAAACCAGCATAGTCCATAAGCATAAACTCTGGTGGCGGAAAGAGCTTGAGCAAAAATGAGGAACTCATGACCATATTGTACTACAAAAATAGCTTGTGCAGCACTGTTACTTAGATTTCCAACGCTTCAAGAACTCGCGGATAACAGGCACAATAGATATGATAATGATAACCGCTATGACTGGTATGATGTACTTGTCTGGGTTTGGTATAACCGCCCCCAAACCATATCCCAATAAAAGTAATGCCCAGGTCCAGACAAAACCGCCGATAATATTAAATGACAAAAAAGTCTTGTAATCCATGTTACCCACACCTGCCACTATAGGAGCAAATGTCCTAACTACTGGTATAAATCTAGCGAGAATGATCGTCTTTTTACCGTGTTTCTGATAGAAACTTTGAGCGTCTACTATGTATTTCTTATTGAATAAAAGCGAGTCGTCTTTGTTAAATATAGACGGACCAACTTTGCGACCAAAGGTATATCCGACACTGTCACCTATAACTGCCGCCAGGAAAGTCCCTACTAGTAACCAAGGAAGCGATATATAACCTTGTGAAGCTAAGAATCCAGCAGTGAAAAGCAAAGAATCTCCTGGTAGGAAGAATCCAATGAGAAGTCCTGTCTCGGAAAATATGATGGCAATGACACCCAATATCCCTAAAGTGCCGACAAGGAGTTCTGGCTGAAGAAAAAAAAGCATTGAAGTCATGATGTTTATATATGGTGTTTTATTTGGCGCATGTTCCGGCTGGGATGGAACTATTAGGTTCAAGCAAAGAGAAGTTTGCCGGCTTTAGAACTTCTTTACTTTCCGGATCTACGACAACCTCAGTTGAAACAGCTAGAATCATACCCTGACTCTCTAAACCCCTAATAACTCTATGTTCAAGGTTTGTCACAAACATACAAGTCTTCCCCACTAGAACTGTCGTATCTGGAAAATAAAGAGATATACCAGAGATGATCTGACGGACTTTCGGAGTAGTAACCTTGGCACCGGCAACGTCAACAATCTCTATACTTTCAGCAAAATCGACCGCCAGCTTCAAGAGTTTGTCAGTGTCTGGAACTTTCTCTGCTGACAATATCTTGCCAGCACGTATCTCTACTTTCTTGAACTCATCATATGAAATCATAGTGTTTTGTTATTTTTAATATAAATCCATTCTAAAATATTATTCCGTTTCCTTGGCTTTCCTATCTAGATAGCTTTGTAGTATAAGAGCCGCCGCCGAAGCATCGGTCATATCGTTTTTACCTTGAAGACGCTCAGCTTGCTGGCTAGTCATGAACTCCAGTTCTAGATAAACCTTGAAACCGGCTTTTTCCAGGTTTTGTTTCAATGAATCCACATCCAGAAATATAGCATTTGGTTGGCCTTTGTAGTTTCTGGATTCGCCGATGACAATCTCCTTCACTTCATGTTCTTCGGAATTCTTAACGATCTCTGCACAGAGTTCTTTGGTGTTCAAGATGACTACCAATGGTAAAGCAAACTGCCTATTCTCGTCTGAGACAGCCAATCCTACGCGTTTGGTACCATAATCTATACCCAACAATCTATTTGGTTTTGATTTTATATGAAGTGGTTTCATTGTGTCGTTAAGCATATCATAAATTTTGATCTTCTAAATAGAAAAATCAACCTATTCAAAAAATTGCAAAAAAGTCATTTCTCTCTTATGATGTCGTAGTTGCCGCAATAGTCGCGGAACATGTAAAAACAAGGATGGGTGGCTGAGTGGTTTAAGGCAACAGTCTTGAAAACTGTCGTCCTCGCAAGGGGACCGTGAGTTCAAATCTCACCCCATCCGCATTGACAACTAAGTATCGGTGTGTCCTTATTGCCCCAGAGGCAAGTGCGACCTACATGCCTTACTTGGTTTCCAAAACAACGCCGTTATTACGGTGTTGTTTTGTATTTGTATAATTATGTAATGAATCTTGATATTGCGGTTAAAACAATTAATTCACTTCTAGAAAAAGAACAACCTAAGACATTTAGTAGTTCATGGATCTCTGTCCACTCTCCCTCTGTATACCAGTTCATCCGTACAAACTTTAGGACTGAGAATGATCATGTGGATTGGGACAGGTTCACATACGGACTCGAAAGAAAATATTTGAAACGCTGGACTCATTACAAGCGCAAACCCGCCAAGTCATACGAGAATCAAGCAGAGGTTGACCTCATCATTACAAAATACCAAGACAAAATATATACATTTGTTGCACCTATAGATGATACAGACTGGCCCGGACCCCAAAAGTTGCACGTTGACCTTGTATAATTAATAGCACTAATATACAAGCATATGACAAAACATCGCATCGCTCCTGAAGTAAAGGAGCAGATTATTAATCGCATCAAGAATGACGGGATCACTGTTG
>CAIQCJ010000036.1 GCA_903870315.1 uncultured bacterium
CAACAGTGATCCCGTCATTCTTGATGCGATTAATAATCTGCTCCTTTACTTCAGGAGCGATGCGATGTTTTGTCATATGCTTGTATATTAGTGCTATTAATTATACAAGGTCAACGTGCAACTTTTGGGGTCCGGGCCAATGGGCTTTTATCCTTGTCCTGCACCTCTTGGATACTTGGATGATAAATATGCGGAGCGAGGCAAGAAAATAAAGCGACCCGATACGGAGCGATTTGATGTTGTCCGCAAGATGTTTGATTTGATACTCACAGGACAATACACAGTTCCACAAGTGCTTAATATAGTGAACAAAGAGTGGGGGTTCAAAGGACCGAACGGAAAGAAATTGAGCAGAAGTGGATTGTATAACTTATTTACTCGTCCTTTTTACTATGGAGAGTTTGAGTATCCTCTCAAGAGTGGAAACTTTCATCAAGGAAGCCACAAGCCAATGATTACCAAAGACGAGTATGAACGAATACAAATAATCATCGGCAGAAAAAATGCTCCCCGACAAAAGAAGCACGAGATAATTTACAGAGGTCCAATGAAGTGTGGCGAGTGTGGGGCTATGATTACAGCAGAAGATAAAGTTAAACGCCAGAAAAATGGAAATGTGCATCACTATACTTATTATCACTGCACAAAACGAGTGGATGAGAAATGTTCTCAAAAATGTATTGAAGAAAAAGAACTTGAAAAACAGATTGCTATTGAACTCGCAAAAATTGAGATACCTGTGGACTTCAAAGACTGGGCTCTTTCACATTTGAAAAATCAGAACGCACAAGAAGTCAGTGATAGAGACAAGATATACGGCTCACAGAGGCGTGAGTATGATGCGTGTGTGCGTAGAATAGATAATCTGATTGATATGCGTGCAAACAGTGAAATCACAGAAGACGAGTTCAAGGACCGCAAACAAGTTTTACTTTCTGAAAAATCAAGATTTCAAGAGCTACTCAAGGATACAGATAAGCGTGTAGAAAACTGGCTTGAGATTGCAGAGCGTGGTTTTAATTTTGCAGAAAGAGCATCTGCTGTGTTTGGAGAAGCAAAGGATAAATTGAACCTTGAGACAAAGAAAGAGATTTTTGCCACATTAGGTTCGGACCTCATCTTGAAAGACAGAAAAGTGAGTGTTTACTGGGATAAATTATTATTCCCAATAAAAGAAATGGCAAAAGAGGTTCGTGAGATAAACGAACGGTTAGAACCTACAAAAAAGCCAAGAAATGCAACGGATATGGGAGAAATCTACTCCAATAATCCAAGAGTGCTGCGGGACTTGGATTCGAACCAAGATAACAAGCTTCAAAGGCTCGTGTCCTACCATTAGACGATCCCGCAATATCTACCTCTCATCTCAACATCTCCCGATAACTATACAGCTACCAGACCATCATTTAAACACAAATCTTCGAAACAGCCAACTCAAGAGGTAAGCTTTCTATGGATGCTCGACTAGTCTCTATGGAGGCCTGAAGAACAGCTGACAGTACTACAACTGTCATCGTCTTCTTCCCCGCTTGAGTGGATATGAAAGCCCAATCATCTAGAGATGTGCGACTTTTGACTTGATCTTGAGATGAGGGTGAGTTCTGGACGAGTAATATAAAACGCATCTTCTCTAGAACTAAAGTTATGAAGATGTTCATAGACAATCCAGACTCCACAGCTTTTCCTATAGTCGCCAGGGCCTTGTCGGCATCCTTGGCTGATATCTGCTCTATAAGAGCATTAACGATCTCAGACTTTGGCGCACCGGTGATATTTTCCACAGCGGCACGATTGATAATAGACTTATCTTTCAATCCAGATGAAGAGGCTATGACTTTCTCTAGCGTACCAAGCGCATCACGAAATGATCCATCTCCAAGCAAAGCTATAAGATCGGCAGCACCAGCGTCTAGTGAGTAACCTTCTCTCTTTGCGATGTCACTTATATGAATACGAACAATGTCACGCGACGGTCTCTTGAAAATAAAAGTCTGACACCTAGAAATGATGGTGTCTGGAACTTTCTCAAGTTCAGTTGTAGCGAGTATGAAGATGACATGACTTGGTGGCTCTTCGAGAGTTTTCAGCAATGCATTCCAAGCATCTTTAGAAAGCATATGAACTTCGTCTATGATATAGACTTTGTACATAGAAGAAAATGGCAATACAGCCACATGATCGCGCAAGTGACGAATATCATCTATACCACGGTTGGATGCGGCATCTATCTCATAAACATCTTCACCAGCAGTATCGAGCGCGTGAGCCAATATGCGAGCGATGCTGGTCTTACCAGTACCTCGGCTTCCAGAAAACAGATAGGCATGAGCGACATGCTTACTAGATATAGCATCCTTAAGTGCAACAACAATCTGATTCTGACCAACAACTTCGGACCATTTGCTAGGACGATATGTTCTATAGAGGACTGTCATGAGATTATTCTATATGTATGGACATAATAACACAATCAATCCTTATAAGATAAATACTCCGCCACCAGCTTCTTCACCTCTTTTATATCACTAGCTTCCATAAGTTTGACACGTAAATCTTTGGCACCGTCGAAGCCGTTCACGTAAGCCTTAAAATGCTTTTTCATCACCGCGAAATTCTTGATACGACCAGATTTTCTTTTTTTACCAAACATCTTTTCAAATAAAACAGCGTGCTCAAGCATCACTTTCAAACGAGTCTTAACTTCTGTTGTGGGATCTATTACAATCTTTTTCTGTGAACGTATACCCTTATATACCTTCTGACTGAAAAGCCCCGGCTTACCAAATATTCCACGACCAATCATCACACCATCACAACCAGTTAGTCGCACTTTTTCTCGAGCATCTTCGAGTGAAGTGACGTCACCATTGCCAATTATCAATGTTCTATCTTTGGCAGAGATATCTGACTGTGCACTATCACGCATCTTCATTATCTCTGGCACGATCTCCCAATGCGCCGGCACGTCTGACATCTCCTTGCGAGTACGTAGGTGTACTGTCAGAGCCGGCAGAGCTTGTCCGTCTGAAGACCTATTTTGTAGTAAGAGCTTCACCCAGCCAAAATCGACTTTGTTATAACCTAGGCGAGTCTTCACAGAAACCGGAATTATCTGTTTACATTCATGCACTCCTCCGCGGGCCGCTTCCAAGACTGCAATCGCCGCACACTGATCCTTCATCATCGCCGCGCCACCACCCTGCTTTTCAACAGCACGATCTGGACAACCCATGTTTATATCAAGACCATCGAAACCTAGCTTTGCAACTAGTTTAGCTGCGCCACGCATAGCCTCTATGTTTCCAGAAAAAAGTTGTGCCACGATAGGACGCTCCTTTTCTCCAAACTTAAGATCTGGCAGAAGCCTGTATCTACCGGAAGACATAAGTCCTTCTGCTGATACAAACTCCGTCCACATAACATCTGGCTTACCATATTTAGCTATCATTTTACGGAATGCCGCGTCGGTAACATTGGCCATTGGTGCCAACACAAAAAATGGTCTATCTTTATAAAGTTTTTTCCAAAAGTTCATATTATATAAGACGGTTCTATTTCATAAACGACCTTACAAGCGATACTACATCAGAATCTCTCGACTGGCTACCTAGCACGACAACAGCATAAACTGGCGTAGTTGAGCTGAAACGGAAAAGTAAAGCGCCAGTCTTGTCGGCTTCTGGAAGATAACCATTCTTACCACCAAGATAATATGACCATGACAAGAAATGGGTCGGGTTCACCCAAGTATGTGAGCGGATTGTCTTAGACTTCTCTAGGGTTATATCAAGTAACCCAGGCTGATTTTTATATATCCAATCCAAGATGATAGCTACATCGTGAGCAGTAGAGACACTTTGTGGAGATAAGCCAGCCGGATCAGCGAAATAAGTCCTGTAAGCGCCGATAGACTGCGTAAAGTCATTCATAGTTTTGATGAAGGCTTGACGACCATACGTCTGTGCCAAAGCTTCTGCAGCATCGTTCGAAGAAACAAGTAGAAGTGGATATAAGAGATCATGGACAGTAAATGTCTCACCTTCTTGAAAATCGGCTGTATTGCCATAAGTTGCCAAGACTTTTTTTGTTATGGTCATCTCAGCATCTGAAGAGAAAACCTTGTAGGCTATGACAGCTGTGACTAGTTTGGTCAAAGAAGCCACTGGTAAAAGAATGTCTGAGTTATTACTTAAGACCAAAGAACTGTCACTAGTATCCATGACAGCATAAGCTTTCGCTCCTATGGAGCTAATAGTATTCTTGGAAATACCGACCGAAGTAGTAGCTGCAGGCCAAAGTTCTGAAGTCGTGTTGACACTATCTTCTTCTGAGATGGCCGAAAACATCTTCGGCGAAGTCATTTGTTCTATAGGAACAGGCTTAGCAGACTTCACCGCCTTGATGACGTTTATAGAAAACAAAATCACTAGTACGAGTGCCAACCCACCAAAGACTATGTAGAAAAAATGCTTCATTTGCTGGAGATAACTCCACCGTTGACTCTGTAGAAAACATTCGTACCATAGCGCACATCTATATAATCGAACGATATAGTTTTCTTCGTGGCACGAGTATTAGTGATCATATAATTCCAAAATGAAATCAGGTTGGATAATTCATCTGTCAGTGGACGGCTTTCATTAAAATATATGATGGCTATAGACATATCGGGATTCTGAACGTACATCTCATACTCTCCTTTTTCTTTTATAAGTACAGATTCGATCTCTATACCAGCAGCCTGAACGTTATTATAAAACGACTGCAATCTCAAAAATGCTTCTGTCGAGGTGGCATAATCTCCTATGAGAGCGGTAGATGAAGCTGAACTTACTTCTGGAATATAATATCTTGGATATATATTTCCAGATATATCTGGAGCTACAGCATATATAAGTCCTGACTTATCAGCGAAATAACATTGGTCGATAGAAACAGGCGACAAGATTGTCGATGGATGAGTAGTCGAAGAAATATCATCACTATCAAGATTTGGGAAGTCTGGACAAGCCAAAGCTGAAGGAGTCTTTTCTATTACAGATATAGATATCTGGTGAAGATCATTTAGATGTGTCTCAACACTATCTATTCTTCCGGAGGCTTCTTTGACTGATCGAATGATCGCACCTCTTGGATATATAAGAGCGTTGGACTTAGAGAAAAAGCCGAAATAATAACCGTCCAACACTGACAAAGCAGCAGATTGGAGAGAGGGTGTTATGTCTGGATCAGCACCATCTATACGAACGTTGTATATCTTGAACATAGAAAGTTTAGACACCCACGACAAGATAATAACCCCTAGAGTCACGATAACTATAAATCCAGCAAGGACCCAAGCCGCTTTCTTGCGCCTATGTTCCACATATGACGCCGATTGGCGTGTACGGCGGCTGATGTGCATATTATTTTTGTACTGTAGACGATGTTGTAGAATCTGTAGACGCAGCGGCTATGACTTCTTTGCCGAAATATTTTACCAATGGTGGTGGCAGCTTAATAGTTCCGTCGGCCTGTTGGAAGTTTTCTATCAGAGAGACAAGTATGCGGGGAGTTGGTATGGCTGTCGAGTTAAGAGAGTGAGCATATTTGAATTTGCCTTCGTGGTCTTTGTAGCGGATATTTAGACGACGACATTGAAAATCATGGAAATAAGAAGCTGAGCTTATCTCACGATACTTACCTTCCTTGGGAACCCAAAGCTCAATGTCGTATTTCTTGACCTGACCAAGACCTAGATCACCACCACAGTTCGCAACCGTATGATAAGGAATGCCAAGAGACTCTATAAATTCTTCGGTGTTTCTATTGACCTCTTCATGATACTTCACTGTCGTCTCATGGTTGGCTTCACATAAAACAACTTGTTCGAACTTGTAAAATTCATTGACACGGATAAGGCCGCGAATATCCTTGCCGTGGGCACCAGCCTCACGACGATAACATGGAGAGAACCCCAGATAACGCTTAGGAAGTTGTGTGGCAGTCAAGACTTCATCAGCATGGAATCCCATTATTGGGACTTCAGCCGTTCCAGCAAGATAATCGCCATCTTGAGTCTTATAAAGATCTTCTTCGCCTTGTGGTAAATAACCAGAACCAAAAAGGTTTATCTTACGTACTACTATAGGAGGCAATACTGGTACAAAGTTTTTTGCCGAAAAGAAATCCAGAGCATAATTCCAAATAGCGAAACAAAGCCTCACCCCTTCCCCGGTTAGGAAATATCCCCTAAATCCATGAACCTTTGATCCGCGTTCGAAGTCAACCATGTTTAGGTTAGTCATAATCTCGACATGATCTTTCGGCTCAAAGGCAAACTTAGGCTTTTCGCCCCAAACTTTGATCTCTTTATTATCCGCATCAGTATCTCCTTCTGGAACAGACATATCTGGCACATTGGGAACATGGAGCATAAGATTTTGCCATTTCACCATAATATCTTTGAGCTCTGTTTCTTCTTTCTCAAGATCAGCTTTGACTGATTTCATAGAAGCTATAAGACTAGCACGGTCCTCAAGGGTCGCTGCTTTCATGATTTTGTCGCTAGCCGAATTTTGTTCAGCGCGCTTATTCTCTGTACTAGCCATAAGGATACGGCGCTTGTCGTCAGCAACGATAAGCTCTTCAACATCGAACTTGATGCGCTTCTTCTTCGCTGCACCAGCTATTAAGTCTTTATTGTCTCGTATGAACTTTATGTCCAGCATATTTTATGATTTTAATGATAACATAATACCATAATTTCTACATTTCTTCATAGCTTCTTGAGAACTTCTTGAACGTTTCTTGAAGATTTTTTGAGAGGTATTTTATCTAGCTAGATTAATATATACCCATGGCCAATAAACCGCATTGTCTAGGATATGAAGTCGAGGTTATATATAAGGACGACTACCCTTTTCTGTTACGACAAATAGATAAACCTCCAAGGAAAATATACATCTGTGGAAAACTTCCATCTGACAACAATAAATTCTTGTGTGTCATAGGGTCTAGAGCACACAGTAAATATGGTGATGAGGTCTGTAAGCAGATTATCATTGGACTACGAGGAGCTCCAGTAGTCATCGTGTCTGGGTTGGCTATAGGCATAGATTCTCTAGCACACAAGTACGCACTTGAAGCTGGACTCACAACTATAGCTGTTCCTGGTTCTGGTCTAGCGGATCAGATCTTATATCCCAGAAGTCACACAAGTCTAGCTAAACAGATACTAGATGCTGGTGGCGCACTTATGTCACCTTTCGGCTATGACACAAGTGGCGCTGACTGGACATTTCCAGTACGTAATGCGCTTATGGCGGCCTGTTCACATGCAGTACTTATGATAGAAGCGCGCGGGGATTCTGGGACTATGATCACAGCCAACAATGCTTTGGAGTTCAGCCGCGACTTATTGGCTGTACCTGGTTCTGTATTTTCCGAACTATCGCAAGGTACGAACAGTAAAATCCGACAAGGTGCTATAGCTGTGACTTGTGCAGAGGATGTCTTGGAGTCACTAGGCCTTTCTAGGACTGAGACATTGGCAACACAGACTTTGTTTGATCTAAGAAAACTGGATGATATGGAAAAGAAGCTATTGGATCACCTTTCATATCCTAAACTTCGTGATGAATTGATCCGAGATATGGATATAGATATCAGTGACTTAAATGCTCTTATAAGTAGTCTGGAGTTACAAGGAGCCATAACAGAAGAAGAAGGATTCTTAGTCAGATTATGGAAGATATAAATATAGACAAAATTGCCTATTTGTCATATATCGTGTAATACTTAGCGCAACGTCAAACAGTTTTGACGTAGAAAATGGCTACAACTAACGATACAAAAAGAAAATTACTCATAGTCGAGTCACCCTCGAAAGCCAAGACTATATCGAAATATCTAGGCGGAGATTTTACTGTGCTAGCTTCAGTCGGACATGTCCGCGACCTTCCCAAATCAAACAAAAAAGCCATAGATATAGAAGGAGGTTTCATACCACATTATGAAGTAGTCTCGAAAAAATATGATGTCATAAGAGAGATACAAAAAGAAGCTTCGAGATCAAGTGAAATATTACTAGCAACTGACCCCGACCGTGAAGGAGAAGCGATCGCGTGGCATATAGAAGAGTTGCTCACCAACAAAGATCTTGGTGGCACAGTATCTTCACGAGAGGCGAAAAAGATCATCAAACGCGTTACTTACAATGAGATAACAAAAGAGGCGGTCTTGGAGGCTATAGCAAATCCACGTGATATAGATCAGCATTTGAGAGAAGCTCAGGAAGCTAGGCGTGTTCTAGACCGCATAGTCGGATATGACCTTTCTGGTCTTATCTGGAAAAAAGTCCGATATGGACTTTCGGCAGGGCGCGTCCAATCCCCAGCTCTTCGCATCATTATGGAACGTGAACGCGAAATACGCGCTTTCAATCCAGAGACGTTTTGGACTATAGAAGGTATATGGAAAACCTCTGGAGATAAGAAAGCTGGTATAAACACTACCCATATAACTTTAACGTGTAAGGAAGAACCGCGAGACATAAAGGAGGTGACGCGCATATTAGATATTGCACGCAGCTCAAAATGGAAAGTTGTTGACATAGAAGAAACCGAACAAAAGAGGTCTCCTCGTGCACCTTTTATAACATCTACCTTGCAACAAACAGCTAGCTCAAGACTAGGGTTCTCGCCTTCACGCACTATGGGCATCGCCCAGAAACTCTATGAAGCTGGACATATAACTTATATGCGTACTGACTCTACCAACCTTGGCAAACAAGCTCTTGGTCAGATCGCCAGTGTTATTGAGAAAGAATATGGCAAAGATTATCTAGCCTTGAGAACATATGCTACAAAAAGTAAAAACGCTCAAGAAGCTCATGAAGCCATACGTCCGACTCATGCGGACAAGAAGTCTGCTGGCGCAAATGACGAACAGAAGAAGCTCTACAGACTCATCTGGTCTCGAGCCGTCGCTTCGCAGATGAGCGATGCTCGTATAGCGAAAACAAAGATCATCGCCAATATCATATCGTCTCAAGGAGACACTATACCTACCAATGGAAAAAGATCTATACCAGATTTCTCTACTATTGGATCACGCGTCATATATGACGGTTGGTTGAAGGCCGATCCAGAATCAATCGGTGAAGAAATAACCCTACCGACATGTAAAAAGGATGAACCGCTGGAACTAATCTCTATAGATTCACTAGAAAAACAGACCAAGCCACCAGCTAGATATACAGAAGCTGGACTCATCAAGGAACTCGAAAAAAGGGGTATTGGTAGACCTTCTACATACGCCTCTATAACCAGAACCATAGAAGAGCGTGGCTATGTCGAGAAAGACGGTCGCTCTCTCAAGCCTACAGACACTGGTGATGTTGTCTCTTCATTCTTGGAAGAATATTTTCCTACTTATATAAGCGACACTTTCACAGCTGAGATGGAAAATGAACTCGACGAGATCGCGGCTGGGACACGTGAATATGTGAAGACATTGAAAACATTTTATGTCCCTTTCAACAAAGATGTAAAATCCAAAGAGAAGATTGCAAAAGCCACCAACCTCGGTAAGGCTGACGATAAATTCAAATGTCCAAAATGTGGAAATGGCATGGAGATCAAGCTCGGCCGTGGAGGTAAATTCCTCTCTTGTTCCAAATATCCAGATTGTGATGGTGCTCTCAGTATAGATGGTATGGAATTCAAGAAAGACGAGCCTATAGGCAACGATCCTACGACTGGTCTACCTATCTTCGTATTAAATGGCCGTTTTGGACCATATGTTCAACTTGGATTAAAACTTCCGAAAGAGAAAAATAAACGCGCCACAAAGAAAAATAAAACTAAGATCGTTACACAAGTAGAACCTACGACGCCAGAAACACTAGTAGTATCTACTACACCGACGAAACCGAAAATGGCCTCTATTCCCAAGAATATAGATCCATCCAAAATAACTGTTGCCGATGCTTTGAAATATCTCAGCTTACCGCGAACACTTGGCCCTGACCCAAAGACAGGAAAAGATGTTGTAGCTTCAGCTGGACGTTTCGGCCCTTACGTGGTATCAGATGGAAACTTCAGATCGATCAAAGTACCAGACAATGTCTATGACATAACTCTTGAGCGAGCACTTGAGATGCTGGCAATAGCTAAGAAGCCTCGTGGATTCAAGAAGAATATAGATAAAGCAACCAAATAAGTCCAACAGAAAGATATTTAGAAAATACAAGAAAATAAAATGCCCAAAAAAACAAATATAAAAAAGATAACTGGAGTTATATCAACCATTGCAAAAGGTGCTGGCTTCATAGATGTATCAGTAGATGGAGTAAAGAGTACATCCAAGTCTCGCCAAAACTCTATATATATAGAGCCAGGTATGCTAAATACCGCTCTCAACGGTGACACCGTAGAAGTATCCTTACAAGAAAAAAATTTCCGAGGCAAAAAAGAGAACGTCGGAAAAGTTTTGAGAGTAGTAATCCGAGCTAAGAGCTCTTTTGTTGGAACCGTTGATACCATCAACGGTTCGGCTATCCTCATACCAGATGATAGGAAAATGTATACGAACATATCTATTATCGACGACGACGGTACACAGAAAAATCATACAAAGGCTAAATTGGAAAAAGGTGTAAAAGTCTTTGTAAAGATGCTTCCATGGACAGATCCGAGCAAACTGCCTCAAGCAAAACTACTGAAAATCTTAGGTAAAAAGGGTGATAACAACGTAGAGATGGAATCTATAGTCCTGGAGAAAGGTTTTGAGGTTAGCTTCCCTGCCGAAGTCGAAAAGGAGGCCGAGACTATAGAGCACAACAAAGCTATATCCAAAGATGAGTTTGGCAAAAGACGAGATATGAGGGATACTATGACTTTTACTATAGACCCTTTTGATGCGAAGGATTTTGATGATGCTATATCATTCCGAAAGTTATCACTGGAAGAATCTCGCCAAATAGGCCAAAATTCTCACGAAAAAAATACTGGCACTCTATATGAGATAGGTGTACATATAGCCGACGTATCTCATTATGTGAGAGAAGGAACAGCTCTAGACAAAGAAGCTGTTAAGCGTGGTTGTTCCATATACCTCGTAGACCGTACAATCCCTATGCTTCCAGAAGTCCTTTCCAATGATGTCTGCAGTCTTAACCCACACGAAGATAAGCTAAGCTTTTCGGCAATATTCGTAGTTGATGATCGTGCTCGTATACACAGACGCTGGTTTGGTAGAACAGTTATGAATTCAACGCACCGTTTCACTTATGAGGCAGCTCAAGCGGTCATAGATGGAGCTGCCAACAATATCGAAAAATATTCAAAAGGTATACAGCCTGTCGCCTTAGCCGAGGCCGGTATGAAATATCACGACGAACTCGTGACCCTAAATCGTCTGGCCAAGATCTTACAAAAAGATAAATTCTCCAAAGGAGCTATAGAGTTCGCTCAAGAAGAGATAAAATTCAAACTAGACAAAGACGGCAAACCTATAGGTGTCTACAAGGTGGAACGTCTGGATACTCATAAACTTGTCGAGGAATATATGCTTCTAGCCAACCGAGAAGTTGCAAAATACGTCTTCGACTCAATAAAGAAGAAAGGTGGTCGTGACACTGGTGCTATATATCGTATTCACGATGTACCAGACAAAGACAAGATAGCCAACCTGTCCACATTTGTGAAGGCACTTGGATATGAACTCAGAGCCAAGAACGGTGTTGTCACAGCCAATGATCTCAACCACCTTTTGGATCAGATAGAAGATACTCCACATGCATCACTTATACGCACAGCTACGATCAGGTCTATGCAAAAGGCGGTGTATTCTACGAGAAATATCGGCCACTTCGGATTAGCGTTTCCATTCTATACACACTTCACATCACCTATCAGACGTTATCCGGATTTGTTGGTACATAGAGTCTTGGCCAAACATCTTAACAATGAACCGTTCGGTGATCATGATATAGTCAGCTTCCAGCGTATCGCTGAGAGTTCAACTGAACGTGAGATCAATGCCTCCGAAGCCGAACGTGCTTCAAAGAAACTCAAGCAAGTAGAATATATGAGCGGATATATAGGAAAAATATTTGACGGAACAATATCTGGAATCACACAATCTGGTATATATGTAGAAGAAGTCAACACTAAATGTGAAGGAATGATCAATATCAGAAGCCTTGGCAATGATTATTTTGTATTCAATGAAAAGACATACTCCATAGTCGGCGACAAAACCAAGAAAAAGTTCACTCTCGGCGACAAAATCAGCTTCAAGGTTGTCAGTGCTGATCTAGACAAAAAGATACTTGACTATGCTTTAGTCTGATATCGTCAGTAGAATCTCAAAGGGTTAGGGTTAGTGGGCTAGACACTAAAATTCTTCAGAGAATACAAGTCCTCGTTCTCTTGATCAACCTTAGCGTCTGCTGGTGCACGATCATCGACTGGTGTTGTATTTGCTATATCTATAGTGGCAGAGCTCACATCTGTGATGGTGGTAGCGTCTCCTATATTTACTTTTGTGGAAGTCCCATTTAACTTTTCCAGTAATCCGCGCAGGTCGTCTGGACTAAAGAAATCGATAGTGACTTTGCCTCCTTCTTTGCCTTTTTCTATGCGTACACGAGTACCGAGAGATTCTGTAAAATTACGCTCCATCTCCATAATCTGAGGGTCTAAGTATTTCTCTTTGTTGCGGATACGTTCTGTGGCCACGCGACGTGAAAGAGATTCAGCTTCACGGACAGTCAACTTCTTTGCCATAATCTCTTTAAATAAAACCATCTGTTCCTCAGGCTTATCTACAAGCATAAGTAGTGGACGTGTATGACCTTCTGATATCTTACCTTCTGAGAGTGCGGTAATCATCTCATCTGGAAGTGATAAGATGCGCATAGAGTTGGAAACGTATTCACGACTCTTGCCGACTTTATCAGCTATCTGTGCTTGTTTCAAGCCAAACTCTTTGGCCAATCTTTCAAATGATCTTGCGCGGTCGACAACGTTGAGATCTTCGCGTTGTAAGTTTTCTATGATAGCCATCTCCAGCTTGAGCTGAGCGTCTTCTTCACCATTTTTGATCAAGACAGGAACCTGCGAAAGGCCGGCCAACTTCGAAGCGCGCAAACGTCGTTCACCAGATATGAGCTCATATTCTACTGACATACCGCCATGTTCATGATAAACCTCTTTGCGCGTCACAACCAGGGGTTGCAAGATACCATACATACGGATGGACTCTGAAAGATCCTTGAGTTTAACTTCATCGAACTCACGGCGTGGCTGATAAGGATTCGGATGGACTTTTTCTATCTCAATCCAGAAGATAGCATCGTTGACGTATGTTGTTGACATGGAAGCATTATAACATCTAGAAGAAAAATTTGATGCAAAAAGTGTGGGTAAATATATGTGAGGTATTCAAGGGGTGCTACGCTTACTTGTTAAGCTTATTAGCGATGTATTTGACAAATACAAAATGATGATGTACCTTATGTACAGAAGCTTTGGTGCACATCTAAGTTCCATACAAATTGGAAGGTTAGATGAGTTTCGTAACAAGGAGTGAAAGAAAATATGACGGTACGAAAAAGCAAAAAAATAGTACAACGTAAAAAGAAATGGTTTAGCGTGGTTGACCACATGAATGAGCGGTCACTTATATGTTTCCCTGTGTTGCCAACCTCAACAAAGACAGCTTCACAGGACCTCTTCTGTGATTGCTGTGGACTGGATATCAAAAAAGGTCAGGAATATATATCAAAATCTACTCAGTTGACCGATTTCATCCCAGTAATCCCGTTGAGGAGTCGACGGTTCTGGTTTTGGAATTTCATCAACCAGCACCACCTGAACACGTTCATTGAGCGAGTTGATACTATTTATGAACAGAAGTTTCTCTCAGAAAAAAACTTCAAAAAAATCGGCCAGTAAGAACGGGGTCGGCCAGCTCAATACTGGCCGATTTTCTATTATCTCTTGCTTATGATTGTCTTCTTGTAGACATCTAGATGGTCTAGAGCAAGACCAGTTCCCTTCACTACACAAAGCAATGGATCTTCAGCAAGACGCGCTTTGACACCAGTACGACGAAATACGAGTTCTGGAAGATTCCTGAGAAGCGAAGAACCACCAGTCATGATGATACCTTGATCTATGATATCTGCAGCGAGTTCTGGAGGAGTTTCCTGCAAAACATCTTTTATAGCTTTGACCATATCACGCAACTCCTTCGAAACTGCTTTGACTATCTCATTAGTTTTGATCTCTGTAGAACGTGGTAGACCAGATACAAAATCACGACCTTTGACTGTCATGAGCAACTCTTGATCTAGTGGAATGGCTGAACCGATATTTATTTTGATAATCTCTGCCATATGATCACCGATAGCTAGATTGAAAACCTTTTTAACATAATCAGCGATAGCGGCATCGATCTTGTTACCAGCAACTTTGACTGAAGTGCAAGCCACAATCCCTCCAAGTGAGATAACGGCGACATCTGTAGTACCACCGCCGATGTCTACGACCATATGACCACGAGCTTCGTGTATAGGTATGCCAGCACCGATAGCTGCGAGTATCGGCTCTTTCACTACATAAGCATTTTTGGCGCCAGCTCGGATAGCGGCTTCTATGACAGCACGTCTTTCTGTAGAAGTTACACTAGCTGGAACAGAGACCATGACATCGGGCTTAAATATACTGAAACGACCAAGAGCCTTGTCGATGAAATATCGTAGCATCGCTTCGGTGATACGATAATCAGCAATGACGCCGTCACGCATCGGTCTGTAAGCAACAATATTATCTGGTGTACGACCAACCATCTCTTTGGCTTCATTTCCGACAGCTAAGACTCTTCTCTCAGGCTCGGAGACAGCCACAACTGAAGGTTCGTTTAACACTATGCCTTTGCCAGGAACGAATACAAGTGTATTGGCCGTACCTAGATCTATACCGAGTTTTGGTGAGAAAAATGTCTTCATATTGGCTTTCTGTAGTTTATAATCCGACTATAGCATACGCTTCACATCTGCGCCAAGAGCACAAAGTCTTTTTTCTATATCTTCATAACCACGATCTATAAGATGGGCATTGTGCACTATAAACTGCCCTTTTGCCACGAGTGCCGCCATGACTATAGCGAAGCCAGCACGGATATCATGCGCGTATAGCTCAGTCTGTTGAATAAGAGGTGTCGGACCTATAACCTTGATCTCATGAGGATTTAACACCGTGATATTTGCGCCGAGCATACATAAGTCTTCGACATATTTGAAACGTCCCTCAAATATGGTCTCCATAATATGACTTTCACCAGTAGCTTGGGTTAGGAATGCCACCACTGGCGCTTGTAAGTCTGTCGGGAATCCTGGGTATTCTTTTGTTCGGATATCGAAAGCCTTGTATATCTTCTGGGGATCTTCTACATCTTTTATAATAATGCTGGACTTACCATCAATCTTTCTAGCTTTCTTTATCGTCACAGAAACACCCGAATCATCTAGAAGATGTAATAGAGATTCTATATGTTTGGGTTCGCAGTCATCAATACTAAGATCATTTGCACACAAAGCTCCAAGGAGTAGAAAACTTCCAGTCTCGATACGGTCTGGTATAGTCACGAAATGTTCAATAGGATCAAGAAGTTTGTCATGATTACTAAAGTTGTCAGTTGGGTGTAGGTTCCTACCATTACCAACAATTTCTATAGTAGAAGTACCAGCCCCTTTGATCTTGGCACCACAAGAGACCAACCACTCTGCCACATTGGCGATCTCTGGTTCCTTGGCACAGTTACTCAATATAGTTTTTCCTTTCGCCAGTACAGCCGCCATCATAAGAGTCTCAGTACCGCCAACAGAAATAATATGGAAAAAATTATCCATACCAGAGAGCCCGTTGGGAGCAGAGATGTGATATAGACCATCTTTCAAAGTCACTTTTGCACCAATCTTTTTATATCCTTCTATGAAAAGATCTATCGGTCTGGCCCCAATAACACAACCACCCGGTGCAGGAAAAGTCACTTTACCAAAGCGCGCCAGAAGAGGTCCGGTCAAGACAATAGACGCACGCATACCAGCCGCTAGTTTAGGATCTATGTCTGTTGAGTTTATGGTCGAAGTATCTATCTCCATGATGTGATTGCGTTTCACTTCACCATCGTGGCTACGCGCACCGACCCAAGATACTTTGGCTCCCAGCTTCTCCAAAATAGTCGTCAGTGTATCTATATCTGCAGTATGTGGGACATTTTCTAGACGGACTTTTTTATTAAATAAAACTGCAGCCGCCATAGCTTTCAATGCGGCATTCTTAGCGCCGTTGATAGAAACGCGACCTTTCAAGGTCTTCTTACCAGCTAACCCCTTTATGATAAGGGCTGGATTGGTGGATTTCTTTGTGGTTGACTCTGTAGATTTTGTGGTCGACATGGATGTATGGTATTCAGTCGCTGTATTGTAGTAGGTTTTGGTAAGTAGCACAAATGTAATATATCACTTTCACCACGTTGTCAACCTCTCAAAAACCAACCAAATGCGCTATAAATAAGACACTGCGCCCACATATTTATATAAAACCCATGAAACTTATCACCGTCATACCACTCACTAATACAAGAAACTTGGACGAACTTTCCTATTTTACGGCTTCAGATATAGATATTGGAGCTATAGTATCAGTGCCCGTAAGAGCCAGGGATATAACCGCCATAGTCATAGGTGCAAAACCTGTAGAAGATGCTAAGTCCGCCATCAGAAGTGCTGATTTCGTCATAAGGAAACTTGGTAAAGTGAAAACAAATTCTTTCTTCCCTGTTACTTTTATACTCGCCGCAAAAGGATTGGCTGACCATTATGCAACATCTGTTGGGAATATCATTCGCACCCTCACTTCGAAAAATGTCCTGGACAATATCCAAAAGATAAAATTTCCAAATCTGGCTGTATCTGGAGCAAGGTATGATAATCAAAATCAGAACAAAGAAGTCCGTATGGATGAGACATATGCTGTTCAAGGAGATGATAATGATCGTATGAGCGCCTGG
Source organism: uncultured bacterium (assembly GCA_903870315.1). Taxonomy (GTDB): domain Bacteria; phylum Patescibacteriota; class Minisyncoccia; order Phycocordibacterales; family PALSA-1337; genus C7867-002. Next base: position 17,065 of record CAIQCJ010000036.1, read on the forward strand.
CGTAGCCTTATCCGTCAAGAATTCGCACAGAAGAGGTCTGTGGCAATATATGCTCCGACTTTAGAAGATATCAGGAACATACACGCATCTCTAGCAAAAGGTATAGAAGAATACATATTTATATTAAATGGAAACCTAACTAGTAAAAAAATTTTGGAGACATGGGAAGCTATAGCGAAAGCCGAACATCCTATAGTCATCGTCGCTACTGGGTCTTTCGCTTATCTGCCAAGAATAGATATCGATACCGTGATTATAGAACGTGAGAATGGGCGTGGTTGGATCACACGTAATAATCCTTATATGGATATGCGACTTGCTATAGAAAAAATTTCCAGAAAAATGGGTCTGAAAGTATATCTAGCTGACTGTCTGTTGCGACTAGAGACTCTGCATCGCGTAGAGAATCATGAGATAGCTGAAGGATCTCCATTTAAATGGAGATCCATATCTACAGCCAAAGATGAGCTTATAGATATGCGTACACCAATACATGATGGCACACTGACACCAGCATCAAAACCACATATCAATAAAAAGAACTTCCGCGTCCTATCTGAAAGACTTGAGGAAATTATTCGACAGAGTCGCGAGGATAACAGCCACATTTTTATAATGACAGCACGTAGAGGACTTTCATCGCTCACTGTCTGTGACGACTGTGAGACGATAGTCTCCTGCAAAGATTGTACTGCACCAGTAGTCTTACATGCTTCAAAAGAAACAGGCCGCAATTTCTTCATGTGTCACAACTGTGGATCTCGTAGAAATGCTGAGGAACTATGTATGAACTGTGGAGGATGGAGACTGACTCCACTGGGTATAGGCACTGAGCGCGTGGTTGAAGAGATCAGGTCGAAATTCAAAGAGGCGGAGATAGTAAGTATCGACTCAGACAATACCAAAACTGAAAAACAAATACAGATAGCACTTAAGAAGTTCCGAGATAAGCCAGGAAGCATATTGGTCGGTACAGAGATGGCCATGATGCATATATCTCTACCAGTAGAACATGTGGCGATAGCCTCTATAGATTCACTTTTGGCATTACCAGATTTCCGTATACAAGAAAGGATGATGTATGCTCTCACTCGCTTGCGCAACTTGGCAGAAAGAACATTTATCGTACAAACTAGGCGTATAGAAGAGGGGGTGTTCAGTTATGGTATGAAAGGAAACCTTGGAGACTTCTATAGAAATATGATCAAAGAAAGAAAACAATTCTCGTACCCACCATTTTCACTTCTTTTGAAAATATCCATGGAAGGCAAAAAAGAAGAAATCGCTAAAGAAATGGCAAACATACGTACTCTCATAGCTCCAGATATAGCCCCAAACGAGTTGGACATATTCCCAGCCTTTACTTCTGCTGCAAATGGTAAGTCAGCTATTCATGGTCTAGTTAAGATACCAGCAACAAGATGGCCAAAGAAGGAATTGGTCGAAAAACTGCGCATACTTCCACCACACATAAGTGTGAAGATAGATCCAGAAAGTTTGCTATAATATCCAAATGTCAAAAGAAGATATCATGCAAAACATAGTCCAGAGAGACAACCCGGTTCTCCGAAAGATCGCCAAGGAAGTTCCTGTATCTGACATTGGTTCCAAGAAGATAAATGACCTTATCCTCGAGATGTGTGAGGCACTAGCCTCTCAGAAAGATGGTGTCGCTATAGCCGCACCACAAGTTGGTGCTTCTCTACGTATATTCGTAGTGGCTGGAGGACTATTGGCACAAGCGGACAAGAGCTACTCTGGCCCAACGACAGATCTGGTCTTCATAAATCCAGTTATCATCAGACGATCAAAAGAGAAAAAAGAAGTTGAGGAAGGATGTCTGTCCGTACGCTGGCTATATGGAGCAATCAACCGTTCAGCACGTGTAACTCTACAAGCTTATGATCAGACCGGTGAGAAGATAGAGCGTGGAGCAAGTGGTCTTCTGGCGCAGATATTCCAACACGAAACAGATCATCTAGATGGTACTCTCTTCACCGACAATGCAAAGGAGGTTTGGGAGATGACTGATGAAGAGATAGCTGAACTGCAGAAGAAATAAAACGATACATGAACAACCAGAAACAAACTAGATTCACCTTCTTCGGGTCGTCCGGTTTTTCTCTCATAGTACTAGACGAACTAGAGACTCTCGGCCTAGTACCAACTTATGTTGTGACTACCAGTGACAAACCCCAAGGCCGTAAGATGATCATCACTCCCACTCCAGTGAAATCCTGGGCAGTATCTAGGAAAATACCAGTATACGATCCAGAGAAACTAGACTCTTCTATTGTAGAAAAATTGCGAGCAAATAAAGATGTTGATATGTATCTAGTTGCATCTTACGGAAAGATGATACCACAAGAGATCCTAGACATACCGAAACACAAAGTCTTGAACATACATCCATCTCTCCTACCAAGATTCCGCGGGGCTTCGCCTTTACAGTCGGCTATATTGGAAGATGTGAAAGATACCGGTGTCAGTATTATGGTTATAGACGCTGATATGGACCATGGACCTATAGTGGCACAAGAAAAGATACATATAGACGTCTGGCCTCATTATGGAGCCTTCAAAGAGCTTATGGCCAAAGCTGGTGCACAACTATTTGCTAAGGTCTTACCAGAGTGGATAACTGGTAACATGAAAGCATCAGAACAAGATCACGGCTTGGCTACATTTACAAAAAAGATCAAGAAAGAAGACGGGCTGATAGACCTATCCGTCATAGACTCTACTAGATCAGAAGAACTCGGTGCCGTTGATCAAAATGCTCAATATCTAGCTTTCAGAAAGATCCAAGCTTTACATGAATGGCCTCATGCTTATTTCTTCATAGAACATAGTGGTAAGAAAATCCGCGTGAAGATTACCAAAGCTTCTTGGGATACCAGCTCCGACACGACTAGCATAGACAAGAAAAATAAACCTCATCTGATAATAGAAAAAGTTATACCGGAAGGCAGTAGAGAGATGTCTTACGAAGATTTTTTCAGAGGATATCGAATCAATACCAAAAGCTAAACCCCCTCGATCCCATCATTGCCGAAAGGCCACATACCTCGAACCATAGACTTCACTTTAGCACCACCGTGACGAGCTAAAGCAATAAATTTCTTTCTCTTCGATGTCATACTATAGAGAGCGTCTGAAAAGACTTCATCTATAGCGATGAGAAGATCTGCCTTATCTGATGCTGCAAATATATTCTGCTTGTGACCAACTATATGTATCTCGGCTCTAAAGATGTCCCCTTTGTTGTGGTGGTTGGTCGTACGAGCAAGTTCTATATCACATTTTACAGATTCGTCGGCGTTAAATAGGCGTTCGATCTTAGAAAGGTGGACTTTTATATATTCTGAAATAGCGGGCGTAAGCGTAACCGCAGTTGTCTTGATGTGTGTATTCATGGGAGTTTATTTATAATTAATGGATAATACGACCACCTATAAAAGTATACCATAGAGACCATCCACTTGGTGCATATAAAGACTTGAGAAGCTTTTGATTTTAACCTGGAGATGTGATACATTTTGATATGTTCGCAAATGGCATCATGGCGAACATTCTTTGAAAAAGAGAGTTGGCCCGCGCAGCTAAATACATTCCTCGGTAGCTCAGCTGGTAGAGCAGCTCGCTGTTAACGAGTTGGTCGTAGGTTCGAATCCTACCCGAGGAGCCCTAGTGACGAAACCTCACAATTTGTGGGGTTTTGTCTTATATGGCTTGATAGTTTTGAGGTTCGAGCGGAGTCTAATTCTTTGATAACCGCCTCTCGACTTTTTATCATCGTCTTTATGAAAGAATGGTAATTAACAAAGAGTTTTTTGCCTTTTATGGTGAGGTTCGAGCCTAAACATGAAAGTATCGCTCGCTTGGTCTTATCGTCTCCTTTTTCAAACCAAATGTGGGCGTAGCAAGCGAAGTCAAAGGTCTTTTCTGTAAGCTCTACCCATTCAAGGACCTGCTTGTTTGTGACTTTGAGTTCATCTTCAAGGATCAGCTTTCTTTTCACCATTCCCATTTTTAGATTTTGATATTCTTCGTCTGATATCAGTGTGCGTTCTTGATTCTTTGGTGAGGTGAAGTTGAGCGTTAGTGATTGTAAATTCTTTGTTACTTCTTCAAGCTCTTTGTGTTTACCCTTTAGGACCACAGTATCGCTATCAGCCTCTGTCTTTCGTAATTCATGGAGATGTTTGATAGCCCAATTCTTGAATTTCTCTGAAATGGTGAGCTCACTTAGTTTGCCTTTGATTTCGAGGTTAAGCTTTTTGAGTTCTATAACTTTCTCCGGACACTTCACGTCAACCTTCTTCTTTGTGCAATTGTAATAAATATAATGATGTACATTTCCATTCTTACATCTCTTTACTTTGGCTTGAGCAGTGATACTACAACCACAACTTCCACATTTCATCAGTCCTGTAAAAGCAAAGTGTAAGTTCTTCTCAAGACAAGGTCTGCCTTTTCTGCCCATAAGCATTTGGACCTTATTGAATTCATCCTCGGTAATCATCGCCTCATGTGCGCCTTTATGCCATTCACCCCTACCCGCAGGATATTCAAACCAGCCGTAATAAAATGGGTTATTTAACGTTGCATACATTGCACTTTTTGATAAATGCTTGCCACCGATATTTCTCTTTTGGACCGTCTTCAAATTCAATTCTTTTCTAGAAATATTCCAAAGCTGTGGGACCGTATATGTTCCTGTAAGCATAAGGTCAAAGAGTCTGCGGACCACTGGAAACTTTTCAGGATCTACACTAATTGTTTTGAAACCTTTATTTCTATCTGGCGTGCTCATGTATCCGATAGGACAACCGCTTGGCATCCAACCTTCACGCACTTTTTTTGACAGTCCTCGCTTTACGTTTACAGATAGGTCTCTGATGTATTGATTTGCCATACCAAGCTCTACCTGCATCATAAGCACGTTATCAGTCGGATAGTATGTTCTGCCGAATGTCACAATTTGTGCGATTGCACATTGCTGTAGCATCCAACTTACTTGTCCGCCGTCTACTGGGTTACGAGCCAGTCGGTCCAACTTCCAACAGATGATTCCGTTTGCCTCGCCCTTATATATTCTCTCAAGCATTCTGTTGAATATTGGTCTTCCGGGTTTCTTTGCTGATTGAGATTCTTCTAGTACTTCGACTATCGTCAAACCTTGCTCTTGAGCAATCTTTAAGAGTTCATCTTTTTGAGCATCTATCGATGCCGCTTGTCTGTCTTCCGCCTCACTCGATTTACGAGCGTACAGGAAGTATTTTATTGGTGGTGTTTTATTATTCATA
>CAIQCJ010000037.1 GCA_903870315.1 uncultured bacterium
AACAACAGTGATCCCGTCATTCTTGATGCGATTAATAATCTGCTCCTTTACTTCAGGAGCGATGCGATGTTTTGTCATATGCTTGTATATTAGTGCTATTAATTATACAAGGTCAACGTGCAACTTTTGGGGTCCGGGCCACTTCTGACTAATGGCATAAACTATTATATTCTCCTTCTTATCATGCTGGTGTCGATTCTATTTATAGCTCCTGGGTATATGGCAGCTGGTACACTCATACACTAATAAATCTTCGACAGCATTTAATTTTTGACAAAGAAACCCCCACCTGAACAATCATGCCCACTCTCCCAGACACCTACTTTACTGGTAGATTTCTGTATGAAAAACTACAGCTTCTTTGGCCTTACAAATGGAAACATCTGAACATCACGCAAAGGTTTACCTACAAGGACAGCGAAAAGTCTTTCACCGAAGCCGAAACCGCAAGTCGGTGGCATACCATGATCGAGCATCTCTACAAATTCCCAATCTGGCATCATAGCTTCAGTATCACCTTTCTCCAAGAGCTTCCTCTGCCGCTCGAAACGCATACGCTGGTCTATAGGATCATTGAGCTCAGAGTAACCACGGCCTATCTCACTTCCAGCGATGATAGGTTGGAACATCTGAACTATATCCGTGTTACCAGAAACATTTTTTGCTAGTGGAGCAACTAAAGTTGGATGATTCACTAAGAAAGCTGGCCCGGAGATATTTTTGCGACAATATTTCCAAAGAGTATCTATGAAGCGTTCACGGTTTGCACCGTCGTAAGTAACCTTTAGCTCTATGAGCTTTTTGCGAAGTTCTTCGTCTGTAGCTTTGTGTATATCTATACCAGTCTGGTTCTTGATCTCTTCGGAATAGTCTACAAGTTTCCACTCGTCAGCAAGGTCGAACTTATGACCCCGTGTCTCAAACTTAGTAGTACCAAAGACGTCTGTGGCTATCTTACGATACATCCTAGTGACTAGCTCCATACCGTCTTTGTAGTCAGCATATGACCAGTAAAATTCCATATTGGTAAATTCTTGAGCATGCTCTGGGCTTGTGCCTTCATTGCGATAGGCACGACCAATCTCAAAGGTCTTAGAGAAACCTGCAGCCATAAGACGTTTCTGCCAAAGCTCACCTATTGAAATACGGAGATAAACATCTATATCATAATCGTTCAGATGTGTCCTAAATGGCGTAGCCTCCGCACCGCCAGTAGTTAGCTCTAGTGTCGGCGTCTCTACTTCTTGGAATCCTTCGTCTTCTAAGAATCTGCGAGTGACTTGCCAGAACTTGGATTTTTTATTGAAAATCTCACGAAGCTCTGGGTCCATGATGAAGTCTAGATAGCGCTTACGGATTTTTTCATCTGGATCTGCTAAACCATGCCATTTTTCTGGTAATGGTAAAAGTGCCTTGGTGGCCATGGTCCAAGAGACTACGAGTATACTCTGCTCTCCTCTTTGGGTAGTGAACAATGTACCAGTCACGCTTATAATATCTCCGATATCTACAGCCTGAGTCAAAAGTTCAAAAAACTTAACATCCAAAGTGTCTTTCTTCACAACCGCCTGAAAGGTAGACTTGCCATCGTTTAAGACTAAGAACAATATTGCTCCTTGGCCGCGTATAGCCATAACTCTACCGACCAAAGAAACTAGTCGAGTAGACTTTTCGTATTCTGCAAAATTACTACGCGCATCTGACAAAGCAAAAGTGCGTGGAACCTTGGCTGGATATGAATCCATACCAAATTTGCGTAAAGCTTCAAGTTTAGCAGTTCTGGTAGTGCGTAATTCTTCTATAGATGCCATATGATATTTATTGAGACTATCTGACCATGACTATCTTGTATTCATTTGTCCCTTTTGGAGTAGTCACTTTCACCTTATCACCTTGTCGGCGGCCAAGCAAAGCTGATCCCAAAGGAGATAAGTTGGAAATCTTACCATGTGCCATGTCGGCTTCTTCGGATCCAACTATTGTGTAAATGCCAGATTTATTCTCACCGGTCTTTTCTATGTGCACAGTCGAACCCACAAGTACCACGTCACTACCATGCGCCTCAGCAAGAACTGCATTTTTGAGAAGTTGATCCAAACGGCCAATACGATCTTCTACTTCAGCCTGTTCTTCACGAGCCTGATGATATTCGGCGTTTTCTGAGAGGTCTCCCAGCTTCTTGGCATATTCTAGATGTTCTGCGACTTCCTTGCGACGATCTGTCTTCAAGTACTCCAACTCCTTCTTTAGTTCCGAGAATTTCTCACTAGTAAGATACTGGGTGTCTATAGACATATTTTTATAAATAAAAAATACAATGATAAATAATGCGACTGGTATTAGGTTTATATTATAACAAGATTGGCTATTATTTGAAATACTCTGGAGTATGTATATGCATCCAGTCAAGTTCTTGTCTCATAGCTGCGGCGGCACCTATAAGGTTGTGAACTGAGCCACTTTCCAACATCACCGCAAAAGCATAATGCGGATTCTCATATGGCCAAAAGCCAGTTATCCATGAGTTAACTCTAGCTTTACTTACACCAAGTTCAGCTGTTCCGGATTTACCAGCGACGTTAACATACGAGACATTTAAGGCCACACTTGTTCCCTGCAAGACACCCAACCTCATACCTTCTCTTACTATCTGGAAATTTTTCTGTGGAAGGTCAATAGTTCTTTCTACTTGGGGCAACTGGCTTGGATCTTCAGACTCACCACCCTTCATAATAGTCGGTACAATTAGAGAACCACTATTAGCTATAGAAGCCACAGCCCTAACAACCTGTATGGGTGTGACTTGGGTTCCATATTGACCGATAACGGTATGATAAGTATCACCTATATACCAATCTTCTCCAAAGGTTTTCTTTTTCCATTCCGGAGTCGGTATCGTCCCGTGCTGGCTGGTGAAGAAAGAAGTCGGTATATCATGACCAAAGCCAAATAACTGAAGATACTTATCTATATTAGTAATACCGAGACCTTTCTGGTCCTTATATCCACCACCAATAGTATAGAAGAAAACGTCTGAAGACATAGCTATAGCATGGCGTATATCTAGTGGTCCAAGATTCTTCCAGTCTCTGAAAACTGTAGACAAGCTTGAATCATAAGGGTTTGGTAAAGAAATAGATCCTTTCGTCACTATGACTGTACTTGGATCTATAACATTCTCCGTAAGAGCTCCCATAGCCATATAAGGTTTGACTATAGACCCTGGAGTATATAGACCGTCTGTAATTCTATCTAGAAATGGTCTACCAGCAATATCATTTATATAGCTATTGATAATAGCCTTATCTGTTTTGTCTGACATGGCTTGGGAGCTATACTCTGGATAACTGGTCATAGCCAAAATCTCACCAGTCCGGACATCCATAATGACACCAGCACCGCCAGAAAAACCGACTCGGTTAGCTATGTCGCTCAGATTATTATACAAAGCCGACTGAACACGACTGTCTATAGAGAGGGTTATGCTACCTCCTTGATCAGCTGGCTTAACCACGTTTTGTGATATGACTTTCCCGCGAGCATCGACTTCAACTAGACGAGAACCATTTACACCACTCAAAAGTTCATTATAATATTTCTCAACGCCGGCTACTCCCTGAAAATCCTCTTGATAATAAAAGCCGCTGGAATCTTTCGATGGATATTGTACATAGCCTAGAGTATGTGCCAAACCAGTAGAAGTGGCATATTCACGATGTGCCACTGGTTCTTCTGTAAAGATAGACGCAACGGAAGTAGACGCGACAGAAGAATCTGTCTCTAGAGAGGAACTAGCATTATCTGAAGGAGCGTTCCAAGCAAGAAGCACTTCGTCTCTGTCGTATATAACTCCTCTACCAGCAAATATAGGAACTGGCCGAAGGAGGTTATTCTCACTGCGAGTACGATAATAATCACCATCGGTGATCTGCATACTACCAGCACGAGCCAAAAAAATGATCATGACAAGCACGCCGATGGCTCCGATACCATACAGGACAACTCTAGAAATAGGCCTTTCCAACCGTCCTTCAAATTGACTGGTATTGAAACCGGGAATATTACTAGAGTCTATAAGAACCTCATCCGGATCTATCTCTCTGTATTTATTTTTTCTTTTTCTAAAAGATGACAGCATTAGCGTACTATTTTCTTTATTAGTAGAATAACAGTATATAACACTATAGATACAATAGTACCGATCCAGCCATGTATAGATGTGCCAGAGATCATACCGAAGAGGGCATCATAAGCCACTCCGGCCACGATGATTTCTATGAAATGTGGCCAGTACCAAGCTCCACCAACACCAACTATAAAAGCGATTGGCCACCAGCCGTTCAATACGGAAACGAACAATAATATGTTAACTACCAACCTGATGATACTATTTTTTTGCATTTTTTATAGTTGGAGTACTTGTGGCTGTGTTGGTATCTACAAGTGCCCATTTAAGATCGTAAATATTGGCCAAAGAAGTGAAGAGTATAGTCTCAAAAGGCTGAGTAGGATCTGTTATAACCCCACCAACTATACCGATAGTTTTATTATTGATCGAAGGAACTGTCACTATATCGCCAATATTGGTGACTACATCACGAGGAACCTGTACGGAAAATTGTCCGCCACCGAGCCCGTGTGCCACCGCTGGAACGGAATGATTCTTACTAGATGTGTTGCTATCACCGATAAGAACATCGTAGGTTGTATTTGTAGAAGATAGAAGATTTACTTTCGAAGTATCACTGAGAGTGTCAGCGACCCTTCCGACCAGAACATTACCAGAAGCATACACCAAATCACCGACAGCAACATTTTGGTATGTACCAATATCTATGATCAACTCATCATAAGGAGCTAGGGGTGGGCGCTTCAATACAGCTGACAAAGTATATGGCGACGGCTTCAGGCCAAACAATGGGTCTACGAATCCTGTCGATGCTAGTACTGCCGACGAAGACACTGTAGTCGAAGACGCTAACCCTTGTGTAGAAGTTGATGTGACCGGTCTTTTGAGAAGAGCTTTCAGTTCGTCATTTTCATTGACTACACTCTGATTTGTCTCAAGGCGTATGGTGATATCTGCTAACTGGCGTCGTAATGCTTCATTTTCATTCAGGAGGTACTCCTGGGAACGTAGTGAGCCGCTGGATATAGAAAATTCAACTCTCCAAAAAGGTCTGGCTATAGTAGTAAATATAGCTGGCAAGAAATGTGGTGCCATCATCTGTATCAAAAAAATAAATACAGCAAAAACTATGACACCACCCCAAAGGCCGCGGTGCTTGGATTTGTCTCGTTCATTATGAGTTTGAAGGTAATTCATCTTCGCTTTCTATAAGTACAGATCTATAGTGTTCCAAATCTTCCAAGATGATGCCGGCTCCGCGAGCTATAGCAGTCAGGGGATCTTCAGCAATATATACTGGCAACTTGAGAGTATCAGCCAATAGTGTATCTAGACCTTTTATCAATGCACCCCCACCAACAAGATATAAACCTCGACGCATAACATCGGAAAGTATCTCTGGTGGTGTAGTCTCCAGGACTTCCCTTGATGCTTCGAGTAGTGTTTCTATAGACTGTCCCATAGCTTCGCGTATATCTGAGTCAGTTATGATAACTTCACGAGGTAGACCAGTTATAAGATCACGTCCGCGTATAGTAGTTTCCAATGGCTCTCCAGCAACAACCGATCCAACAGTCTTCTTAACCTGTTCAGCGGTACTTTCTCCTATAAGAATTTTAAACTCATTGCGGATATAAGAGATGATGTCATTGTTAAGTCTGTCTCCAGCTATCTTGATATTTTTTGAACGGACTATGCCACCGAGAGATATAATAGCTATATCTGTAGTACCTCCGCCAATATCGATAACCATAGAACCAACAGGGTCGTGCACCGGTAATCTTATACCAATAGCACCAGCCATAGGCTGTTCAACAATATAGACTTCTCTGGCGCCAGCATTTTTCGTCGCGTCTCTGACGGCGCGTACCTCGACATTTGTCACACCAGACGGAACACCGACGACGACACGTGGACCCAAGAATTTCTTTGGCATAAACTCACTAGCACGACGCATAAGATATGAAAGCATCTCTTCCGTAATCTCAAAATCAGATATAACACCGTCTACAAGAGGCCTCACAGCAGTTATGTGCGTTGGTGTTCTTCCAAGCATATCTTTTGCAGCGGCACCAACAGCCACAACCTGACCAGTCTTCTGGTTTACAGCGACAACAGATGGCTCGTTGACCACTATGCCTTTTCCACGCACATAAACAAGCGTATTAGCCGTTCCTAGGTCTATACCTATATCATTGGAAAACTTATTGAAAAAGCGCTCTTTATGGCCTTTTATATCCAGTAGTTTCTTGCCTTTCATGGCTCAACCTTAGCATAAAAGGTATATTTAGGACAACTTTTTGTGTATAGCCAGACTGGGCTATATTTTTATCATTTCCACCTTACCAGTCTTACGATCTTTGACTTCTATAGCCCCGATAGAACCATCAACAGTTGCTGCGAGCGTCTTCTCACTCACAATATATCTAGTCGGTATACCTATGAGATCGGAATCAGAAAATTTCTCTCCAGCAGAAACGTCTCGATCATCGAAGAGAACTTCTACGCCTTTCGAAGTCATATCTCTATAAATCTTATCAGCGGCAGCTCTGACGGAACCGGAATTATTGAATAAACCGATCAAATGTATATTAAATGGAGCAACAGCTTCTGGCCAAACTATTCCTTTCTCATCTGCAAAGGTCTCAACAATAGTTCCCATCACTCGACTAGGACCTATACCATAACTTCCCATGACGACAGGTTGAGATTTTCCTTGTTCATCATTGTAAACAAGTCCTAAAGAATCAGAAAAGCGCGTACCTAAATTAAATATATTACCAACCTCAACAGCTTTCTTTTCAACCAAATCCTCTCTCTTAATTCCAAGATCGGACAAGACTTCTTCATTCAAGACTTCTTTGTTTATGGCAAGTTTCTTCGCTTTGTGGACATATATAGTATCTTCGCCAGCCTCGGTTAAGGTTTGAAATTCATGAGAATACTTGGAGAAAGATCCTCCACTAGAAAACGTAAGGTATGTCTTTTCTCCTAGTCCTAGGCGCTCGAATATCTTCACATAAGCAGCTTTGGCTTTTTCATAGAAATAATCCTGCTCAGCTTTGGTACTACAAAATGAATACAGGTCTTTCATCAAAAACTCTCTTCCGCGCATAATGCCAGATTTTGCACGAACCTCGTTACGAAATTTTGTCTGGAATTGGTAAGCATAAACCGGTAAATCCCTGAAGGATCTTATATGATCTTTCATAACTGCAGTAAGAGGTTCCTCGTGTGTTGTGCCAAGGCCGGTTTCATTGCCATTCTTAAGCCTGGTCTTGAACCAAACATCTAGAACTTCGTCATCCCAACGACCACTAGTCTCCCAATGTGTTCTATCTTGAAGAGCGCTCATCTGAAGTTCGACTCCACCTAGAGCATTCATCTCTTCTCTTATAATGTTCACAATCTTGTTCAAAACACGCAAACCTAAAGGCAAGAAATCATAGACCCCAGCCATCTCTTTGTGTATATATCCAGCACGGATGAGTAACTGAGCATTTTGGGAGACTTCATCCTTTGGTGCTTCACGTCGTGTCTTGGTAAATAGTTGTGATTGTTTCATGGGTATTATTATAGACTAAAAATTCTACTTTACCAATTTAACTATATCCTTATATGTCACCAAAACCATAAGCGCCATAAGTAGAGCAAATCCGATGATGTTTACTATATTTATGAACTTCGAAGATATACGACGACGAATCAATGCTTCTATAGCCACGACGACGATCCTTCCACCGTCGAGAGCTGGGAATGGTACTAGGTTTATAACTCCAAGATTTATAGAGATGATCGCTGTGACCATGACTAGATAAGTAAATCCCAGTCCAGCAGCATCTCCGACTATACCAGCAATACCTATTGGCCCAGATATCTGGGAATAATCCGCTAAACCTCTAGCCATAGCTACGATGAAACCAACCATTCCGACAATGGTATTTTTTATCATAAGACATGTATATTTAAACCCTTCCAATATGGAAATATAAAAAGGAAGATGCATATCTGATACTTTCTCCATAGCTATACCTATCATATATACATTGTCACTTTTAGAAGAGGTCAGCGCGGGAACTATATCTTTTTCTATTACTTGGCCGTGACTAGAATAATTCAAAGCAATAGTCTTACCACCACCATTTCTTATAGTCTGCTGAACAGATTCCACAGAGCTAAATCCATTTATCACATCTCCAACTCTAAGACCAGCTTTTGAGGCTGGTGAGTCAGGCATAACTTCAGTTACCATAATCCTGTCATTGTCGAAATATCCAGTATATTGAGAAAAATCCCCTGGAGTAGCAGTGACTCCGCTTGTAAAAACAACAGCATACAAAACCCAGGCAAAAATGAAATTGCAGATAACTCCAGCAGCCAAAACTATGGCTTGTTGCCATCGCGGCTTGTTGACGAAACTACGCTTGGCATCTGGGCCATGTGTATTTTCTTCATCTGGATTCTCGCCAAATATCTTCACAAATCCGCCAAACGGGATGAGGCGTATAGAATATTCCGTCTCGCCTTTTGAGATATGACCAGAGGCATCTCTTTTAAATGTCCTCCAAGCAAATATCTTCGGTCCAAAACCTAGAGCGAAGGCATCAACTCTTATACCGAAAGACCTGGCTGCGACAAAATGCCCAAACTCATGGACGAATATAAGTATCGCCAGAACAATCAAAAAAATAATTATGGTCATTTTGCTTGGTCACACTATTAACCGAGAATCTCTTTCTCTTTCTTGGAAAGATCGGCTTCGAGCTTCTTATTACAATCATCGACAATCTTCTGTGCATCCTTAGTACCACGAAAAGCGTCATCTTTGCCCATCTTTCCGTCTTTCTCTTTCATCTGCAGATCTCGTACTACAACATCACGATGCTGTCTAACCTGCTTCTTAGCTTCTTCCAACTTCTCTTTTGCGATCTTAGCTATCTGAGTACGCCTCTCTGCAGTCAACTCGGGAAAATTTACCCTCAAACCTTGATCATCTACAACAACCGACAAACCCAAGTTTGCCATGCTGATAGCCTTCTCTATCTCCTTTGTCTGGCTCTTATCCCAAGGTGTTATACGTATCGTCCGTGCGCCCTCTATAGTAACTGCTGCAACTGCCTGAATATTTGTTGGGGACCCATAAGACTCAACCTTCACGCTATCCAATATGGAAGGAGAAGCTTGTCCTGTTCTTATTTGTTGGAACTCTTTTTTCATCCATTCTTCTACGGTAGTCATCTGTTTTTTGAAAGCTGAAAAGTCGTATGCCATGTTTTTATAGGTTAATTATTATATAAATGATTGTATCACAATAAGCCCCAAACCCTAAACTACCGAAAAACCTATCAAATATTCAATGCCACGTACTCTAACAACATCTTAAATGAGGGAGCCCTGTCGTTCATATACTCCCTTACTTTACTTATCACTTCAAGCTTTCTTGCAGGTCTTACGCCGTCACCAGACACATATACAAATCTTTCTATCTCATTTAGAAAATCTGCTGCATCTTGTCTTGGTCTTTTTTCATCGGCTATAGCATCGACAAACTTCTTGATCTGTTCAAGCCTTTTTGGTATAGAAGAGTCCAGGAACACCTTAGCTTCCTGAGCTATGCCTGAATCTTGTAAATGTGAGCTTCTAAGCAAACTCATCCTAGACTTTACTGTCTGTAACAAAATATGAGCAGAAGAAATTATCAAGAAAAAATGCACCGAGTCTCCCGGCTCTTCGAAAAGTTTCAACAAAGCATTTTGAGCTTCTAAAGTTATATTGTCTATCTGCAATACAAAGATCTTTTTCGCATCGGTGATTGATGGTAATACTTCTGCGGCAGACTTGAGTTTACGAGCTTCATCTATGGTAAAGGTTTCGTATTTCTTGATATAGAGATCCGGATTACCGTGGGATTTTATGCTGTGCTTATCATGCAAGATAGAAACCAGCTTCTCTCTAGTAGCATCGTCGCCGACAAGATAATAAGCGTGATGAGAAAAATCGAACTTATCGACTTCGATTTTGACTTCTTGTCTTGGTAGAATCATTGAGACAGCCTTCATACAGCTATCATAGCGTGATTTGGCAATAATATTAAGGATTTTATAGCATATTGACATAGTACATACAATGGTGGTATAGTATCAAAGGAGGAAAAAATGAGAATGAGCCTGATAGGTATCAACAACGGTATTCCAAAACCACACACACAGACATTTAGTAGGGTGTTGGATTTACAGATCGCGTTTGGTAAGTGGTTGAACAGGATCGATCTACACTGGGAATTGGTAGCGAAAGACAGTACTCAGGTGGTGATGGAGGTGTTCTGTAATTACCACAACAGATTGATCTTGGTATGCCAAGGCACACCAGAGGTGATACAAGAAATCGGTGTGATGATCACCGAAGAACCAAAGATGTTCAATCAGTGAGAGTGAAAATGGGAGTGGCTGGCAAGATGCTAGCCACTCCCCTTTGACTTATATATATTTTCAGATAGACTGATTGGGATACTTTGATAGATATATGCCGGGATGGCGGAATTGGTAGACGCACACGACTCAAAATCGTGCGGAGAAATCCATGGGAGTTCGATTCTCCCTCCCGGCACATAAGAAATCAGACTATTTTGATAGATCTGAATAATCAGATAAATATTTTTGTATCTCTATGATAAAAAGTAACATTATAAATAATATGCCTGTCATAGTCATACTTGGGCCAACCGCCGCCGGAAAAAGTGACCTAGCGGTTTCGTTGGCTAAAGAGATAGAAAAAAACAGGCTTGGTGGGTATGAAGGGGCTGAGATAATATCAGCTGACTCGAGACAAGTCTACGAAGGACTAGATATCGGCACTGGCAAGATCACAAAAGATGAGATGTGCGGAGTCAGACATTATTGCTTAGATATAACAAATCCATATATAAGCGAAGTCAACAAACGCTTCACTGTAGTAGATTGGCAAAAGTGTGCAGAAAAAGCTATCACAGAAATCGCTCAACGCAATAAGATACCGATCATATGTGGTGGGACTGGATTTTATATATCAACACTAATATATGGCCTAGAATTTCCTGATATAGAGATAGATATGAAAGAGAAAAATACACTAGATACAAAAACTGCTGATGAATTACTGATGGAGTTAGCGAAGATTGACCCGAGACGAGCTCAAGATATGTCGTCCAATGGTGACGCAAAAAATATTCGCAGACTAGTAAGGGCGGTGCTTGTAGCTCGAGAACTGGGAAAAGTACCGCTAATGAAATCTGTCACATTGGACAATGGCACCAAACATAAATACAAGCCTTTGATATTTGGTCTCATCTTGTCCGATGATGTGCTCAAGGAACGCATCATGACAAGGATATTGAAGAGAATCGATATCGGTATGTTGAAAGAAGCTGAGAGACTGCATAAAAATACTTCAGAAAAAGCTGGCTTGTCTTACGAGAGAATGGACGAACTTGGACTTGAATATCGCTATCTGGCACAATATCTACAAGGGCAGCTGACGAAAGAGACGCTCGTGAGTACATTGGCGACAAAGATTTGGCAGTATGCACGCCGACAAAAGACCTGGTTCAAAAGAGATAAAAATATAAATTGGTTAAATCCAACAGACCCTGCTGTACTAAAAAAGATGGTAAATCTGATAAACACAGAAATCAAACAAATAGAAAAGGAGGTTCATAAAGCACTGTTGTGCTAAATAAACCTCCTTTTGAGTTAAGGCTTGGGAACAACTTAGAGACTAAGCTCCGGCTGTGATTCTGCCTGCGACCTAGACTCTGGATCAATCTCTAGAGCGATCCGTTGACAGACATAATCCGCTACAGAAACAACTTGTGGGATATAACTATCATTGGTCTGCCCTGCCGGTTCGAATGGAACCCGCAGCATCTGCTGTACCAAGTCTGTCACCGGGACTTTATTTTGGAGACAGAGAGTGATCAGCATTCCAAGTGCTGGCAAGAACTTGGAAACAGGATCATTTCCTTCGGCTAAGGTGACCGATACCTGCTCAGGTTGGTCATTTTCATCTTTGAAGATACTGATATGAAACCGGAGATGACCGATCGCAAACCTACCATTGACGACATCCACAACCATAATTTTCCCCCACTCACATCTTAAGATATGAGATTTGTTAAGTTTTTGTTGTTAGAACTCTAACAAAAGAATACTTCTTTTTTGCTATATTGTCAATACTTCCTAATGACGCCCTTCACGACGGCAGCTATATGCATACTAGCTTCTGGATATATGGGTTTGTAAGCTTTGTTGGCTGGTTCGAGATAAGCGACTTGGCCCTTTTTGCGAAAAAATTTCATAGTCCAACCACCATCTACTTCAGCTATAACAATATCGCCTACCTTGGCTTCATCTTTGCGCTCAGCGATGACTAGATCACCTTCTTGTATACCGGCGTCGATCATAGAATCACCTTTGACTGTCAGAAGATATGTCGCGGCTTTGTTCTTGATCAGATAATCATCTAAGTTTATGGTGTCTAGTATGGCCTCTTCGGCAACAGACGGAAAACCGGCTTCGACTAGACCAAGCATGGGTACTTCACCAAAGAGATTGTTTGGAATGAGACGGCCACGAGAATCTTTGTCTAGTATGTCCTTCTCGACTAATTTGTTTATGAGTTTGTGAACAGCATTTTTCGACCTGAAGCCAACAAGCTTCATGATCTCTGTATAGACAGGCATACGCTTGTTGTCCTTGTAGAAATCTAATATCTTTTGGCTATGATTGGTCTCCATGTCTTTAGAATAGCATAAGCGAGACAAAACTAAGTGAATTGCGAAGCCATTGTAGTCTACTTGGAACCATATGTCTGAGTTGAGAGGTCAATGTCTTGTGTCTATGAGCCTCTCGGCGATAAGAAAGACCGTGGATGATCTTGAGATCAATGTCGCGGTTCAAGCGCTCTATCTCCATTTGTATGACTTTGATTGTTCTGTATCTGCTCATAGTAGTAATAATTTTACTGGCTGTTTGTAATAAGTTTATTATAGGTGAACGTACGTTCACCTGCAAGGGTATTGCCTGTGGATAAGTCAGATGTGATAAGGCGGTAATGAAGGATCTGCCTAAACTTATCGTCTGGTTCCTTTTTTAATGAGGTTTTGATCAATACCAATCTTCATACTAAACTCTTTCTAGTACTAAGTACCTGTAATTTACTGCGCCTGAATGGTCGCAATCCAAAATTGATATCACTACCAAATAGACAGAAGTCAATGATTTATAAATCCTCTGCGGGCGATCGAGGAATCGAACCTCGGACAGCGGTTTTGGAGACCGCAGTTATACCACTTAACTAATCGCCCAGTGCGACTAGTATAGCTTATTTCTTAGCCTCTTTGAAGACGACGTGCTTACGAAGCTTAGCGCTGTATTTCTTGAGTTCGATCTTACGCTCGACCAACTTCTTGTTCTTGCGAGTGAAATACACCTCTCCGGTAGACTTATTTCGTATTTGTATGAGTGAATCCTGTGACATATTGGTTGATTTATCCTCTGATTAATGAGCTTGTAATATATCTTAAACTGGCACATAATGCAAGTATGCTAAGAAACTGGCTTAGAAACATATCCCGCCACGTTTCACTCTATGACCCGCTCATCACGGTAGAGATATCTAGATCCAGTTTATTACATAATCTGAACGAATTTAGGAAGATTGCTCCTTGGACTGATGTCAAGACTCGTGTCGGTGCAGTCGCACCTGTTTTGAAAAGCAATGCCTATGGCCACGGCATCGTCGAAGTTGCGCAGATATTGGATAAGGAAAATTGGTCTCATGGACCAAATCGTGGGTCGAGAACGCCATTCTTCGTAGTGGATTCCTATTATGAAGCAGCCATACTCAGAGCAAATAAGATCAGGACTCACATACTCATCATTGGTTATACAAGACCAGAAACTATAAGAAAAGCTAAGGGCCCAAATACAGCATTTACCATAACAAGTCTGGATATGCTCAAGAAGATCCGTGATATCAAATACACTCCATGGGACTGGGAAACTGGTGGTAATGGTAAGATCAGCGGCTATCTACCAAGAAACAAGAAGGCACATCGTGTACATATCAAGATAGACACCGGTATGCATCGCCAAGGTATATTGCCTAGCGAAATAGAAGAAGCCATAGAGATAGTACGGGGCAGTCCTTCTATCATCCTGGAAGGTATCTGTTCACATCTAGGTGATGCTGATAATGCCGATGAATCATTCACAGAATCACAGATAAGTATTTGGAATAAAATCATAAGACAATTCAAAAAAGAATTCCCAGATATCAAATACATACACCTAAGTAACACTGACGGACACGTATTTTCTGGAGATATAAATGCCAACGTCTCTAGGTTGGGTATTGGTCTCTACGGTCTATCACAAAATCCCGCACTTCTGAAAAAAGTAGACATAAAACCAGTGTTAGAGATGAAGAGTGTCGTAACAAGTAAAAAGAATATCCTAGCTGGAGAACATGTCGGTTATAGTAATGCATTTACAGCCAATAAAAATATGGCCATCGCTACGATACCAGTTGGCTATTCTGAAGGCTTAGATAGAAGATTGTCAAACACTGGATCTGTATTGATAAATAGAAAAGAAAATTACAGTAAAACCTCAGTAACCTGTCCGATCATAGGTAGGGTCAGTATGAATATGTCCAGTATAGATATATCTTCTATACCAGAGGTTGTCTTAGAGAATCCTGTCATAGTCATAAGTAATAACCCGGTAGCAACAAACTCAGTAAGTAATATAGCCAAAATATGTGACACTATTCCTTATGAAATAGTCGTCAAAATACCAGAACACTTGAGGAGAGTTGTTGTTGAATAGCACCTTTTAGTCCACCACGCAGTAAGACGACGAAGTATGTGGTAATAAATACACCGGACTGGATGTTACACTTTATACGTTTTCTAGTCAATAGCTTGGCATCACTTTGTGATTAATTGCATCGGCGGGCGAAGTGAAATTCCCATGTGAAGTCGTTCGTTGTTGTAGTACTCAAGGTAATTCTTGAGGGCTTTGTTTAATGCGTGAATGTTTCTGTACTGGACCCCTTTCATTGCACGCCATCCTTGTTAGCTGAATTGTACGCCGCCAACACTTTTCGCGCAAACTGCATAGGCGGCATTTTCAATACAGAATGGATTCTAGTGTGGTTGTACTGCCAGATGGTCTGATATAT
>CAIQCJ010000038.1 GCA_903870315.1 uncultured bacterium
TATATCAGACCATCTGGCAGTACAACCACACTAGAATCCATTCTGTATTGAAAATGCCGCCTATGCAGTTTGCGCGAAAAGTGTTGGCGGCGTACAATTCAGCTAACAAGGATGGCGTGCAATGAAAGGGGTCCAGTACATATCGCTCATCACACCAAAACATTACGTGTGAATCTTTCTTTGATACCGAAAGAGCGTTTTGAATAAGTGTCTTGAGGAAATTTCTGTATTCAGTTTCAGACTTGTTGTCGTCAGTTGTACCACCATATTTTGCTTTATTGCCGACACCTTTGTCGTAGCTTAAATTAATATTGAATGGTGGGTCATCGTTTACCATGTCTGCTTGTTTGCCATCCATCAGTTTCTTTACAGTAGCTTGGTCGGTGGAATTGCCACAAAGTAATCGATGTCGTCCTAATGCAAAGTAGTCACCAGTTTTAATATCCGTATTCTTCGCTTTTTTAATTTCTTTTTCTTCGTCAAAATTGTCATCTGATACTTCGAGTGAATCGTCGAAGATGTTGGTGAGATCATTTGAGTCAAAACCTGATATGAGCAGGGTATCGATATCAAAGTCGCTCGCAAGGATGTCGAAGTCCCACGAACCACCGCTACGATTACTTGTTAGCAGGTACTGCTTGAACTCTCTCGGTGTGAGTTTTCTGTTTGGACTTCTTACCTCAATTAATTCTTCCCCACGACCGAGGAGTTGAAGTGCTTTGATGCGTTGATGTCCTGCACAGATCTTTCCGTCGAGATTAATGGCTGGTAGCTCTGCTAGATTGAACTTGGTTAAACTTACTTTTAAATCTTCCATCTGCTTGTCAGTAATCTTACGAGGATTTTTATCGTAAGGAAGCAAGCTGTTGACTCGGCGTTTTTCAGTACGCCAGACTAACTTTTCTTTAGACATATGGTTATATGTTTCGTTATTAATCCTCACCGTGTCGATTCATGGTGGGAGAATTGTTCTGAGTATGTATATATGAAAATACTCTCAGGAAATTCTGAGAGTATTACATCACGCTGTTTCATTTATCCTGTGACAGAAACTCGGCTGAGAAAGTGTCACATATCTGTTACATTTTCAGTCGGTGCTTATGTTGTCGGAGCAGATTTGCTTTCTTCTTTATATCCTTGTTTTTCAACACACCATGAAGTTCAACGACGACATCACCATATGTTTTCTTTGTTCTTACTTTAACAGGCTTAACCTTTACATGCTCAATCTCACGCATTTTCCTGCGATATACCGATGCAATTTTCTTGACAACTTCTGGATCCTTACTACCTCGGACTGCTTGTCGTTCCATTTCATTCAGATTTGGAAACATGAATTCATGTGTGAGATTACTTTTTACCTTAGTCACAGCAAGCTCTTCCACAAGGTTATTCTTCAAACCCTTGGAGAGTTTCTTTGCATCGAAATCAGGCCAGCCACCTTTCTTCATTTTCTGTATTTGGAGTTTCCACGCCAGACGAATTTCATCAATCGATGTTTCAGGACTGAGTATTATTTTCACCAATCTTTTATCTGATTTTATATCATTTTTTGCTCGTATCATTTCAAAATGGAAGGTGTATATCGGCGGGCAGAGTATACCTGTGGTGACGAATGTCACGAGCGTATCTTTCCATTCTGGTCCAAGGTCCAATTTGTCCATCCACACTGAAAGCATTTCCTCCATCTTCATGATGTGTCCTATGCTCATCTGTGATTCAATTTTTCTACCTATTTGCAATATCTTCTCATAGCTTTCAGGGTGGTGTGCATACCACTCGATCATTGATATTTCTGTGTTAGGGAAAGGCAGATCCTCTCGGATACTCTCCAATCTCTCCATATTTGCTATCTGTTCTAGGTCCTTGAAAAACCTTGGATTGTTCCACGTTTTGTTCCAAAAAAGCCACCAGTTTCGAGCTATGGTCCTGAGAAGGGCTAAGTGGTCTTTGGTTGTCATTTTGTCCTCCATGTATACTTGGAATCATATTAGAAAATATGTGTGTAGTAAAGGCAAATGTTACAGTCATTTTTTTGTGTCTTATTTTGTCTCATTAAAATCTGTCCTTACGGGGCTTGGTATTTTCGTCAGAACTCGCAAGTGAGACACGATTTCGAGACACCCCGTTTTGTGTCTCATTTGTAACATTTACATAACCAAGACCCCGACCTTCGTGCCTCATTTCTCATTTCCAAAATGTGCTAGAATACCCTTGTGGTGCCTCACTCGTGGGGTACTTAACTCACATACACCGCCAAACAAAAATGGAGCACCTCTCTTAAAGCAGGTGCTCCATTGAACTTATTTACAATCACACTTCGGTTCATGGATGACGATGACCGCTTTGATCATAAGCCACGCAGTCACCTTACAACCCCTGGGACGATCGATCTCTTTAACATACTCGACAGAGACTACTCGACTGTTAGTGTTGCTGCTCTTCCAATCATTCAAAACCTTGGCAGCAGCTACTGTATTCTCCCACTGGGACTGATTATCAGGACGTGGAACTTCCAGCGGAACCGCCAAGTGTGGTTCAGCGACACACAAACCTACAGCTAACGATGCTAGCAACAAGACTAACAAAATACTTTGCAATGTCTTCATCTCACACCCCCTTTTGTTTTACTACCTTTATACTGGTTCAGCCTTAAGCCTGACATAGTGCGACATCTTGTGTCAAACACTATGCCAATAGCACATGATTCTTATACACACCATGAAATGGTTTTTACTATTGCAAAATAGTGCTAAAATAAACCCATGGCAACAGAAGCTCTCATCTCTTGGAATGCTCCAACTCATACATACAGAGAAAAAACCACTGACTGGTATTGGTCAGTAGGCATCATCACCTTGGCTATAGCGGTTGTCTGTTTCATATTTAGCCAAGTGTTAACTGGTATATTCGTTATCGTAGCCGCGATAACTCTAGTCTTACACGCCTCGAAACCAGCAAAAGTTGTCTATCACGAGATTAATGACCGTGGCATCATCGTCGACAGCGTCTTGTACCCATTTTTATCTTTAGAATCATTCTGGATCTCTCATGAGATAAAGCCAGACAAGATCCTACTGAAATCTCACAAGACTTTTATGCCTCTTATTGTCATCCTTATAGAAGAAGCCGACCCTGAGGAAGTGCGGGAGGTTTTATTGAAATATATCGCCGAGACAGAACATCACCAGCAACTACTAAATCACGCATTTGAGTGGCTTGGCTTCTAGATACAATATTTATAGGCTCACCTATATATCCATATTATCAGCCCTAGTCTTCAAGTAGTTTTTATATCCCCAGAAAGCTGCAAATACTATCACGAAAAGTGCTAGTATCGACATTTTACCCAACACAGAATCGACACTAGTATACATATTACCGAAGAAATATCCTATAGATATCAAGAGTCCGGTCCAGATGAATTGGCCAACGATATTTATAGAGAGATACCTCCAAAAAGGTATGCGTGCCATACCAGCAGTCATGAGAGTCACCAAGGCAAATCCAAAACCGTTGGTTATCTTGGAAACAAAGAGTATTCGTTCGTGATATTTATGGAATATTCTCTTAACCTTCTCTACTCCCTCTTCGGTTATACTGAAATATTTTCCAAATCTCGTTATGAAGCGGTGTCCAGCATGACGACCAATCTCATACCATAAAATGTCTCCCACCAGATCTCCAAACATAAGAGCAGTATATACTGGTAGAAAGCTGAAATAGCCAAGACGAATTAGAAGGCCAAAAACCATAGTGAAGACTGGCCCTTCAGCACAAGACATAACTATAATAAAAACATAAACCCAGGGCGCGTGGATGGTGGAGAAGGATATGAGCCACTGTTGCATTGTGGGATTATAACATCAAAAATACACGAATTGTAGAGGTAAAGAAAGAATCGCACTCTGCCAAGGAGGCGAGACAGCGACCAGACCTCTGCTTTTTCCTAATAACCTAACTTACGAGTATCCATCTATTAAAACCCGTGAAGTATGTCCTATCTACAACGTAAAAACACAGTATAACGATGAAATGAATCTTGAGGTGCCCTTGCTCGGTCTCGGATAATGCACAATGAGAGCCTGTAAAGGTTATTTGAAGAATTTTGTTATATCAAATCTAACCCGCTCGGTCTGGCTTGTTCGCGCTTCTTTCACCGATCATTCTGAATGATCCTTTGCCAAAAGTTTTTTCAATAAGCCGCGCTACAGGCAGGAGTCTTCCGACCATTGTCGCTTCGGCAAATAATTTAAATACGTCTTCTCTCGACTCAAAATCATCCTTATTTTTCTCATACAATTCATCAACTAAAGAATTAAACTGCTGTCGCTCTTCATGGTATGGATAGCTCACCCATTTGTATCCCATCGACTCATTACCCTTAACACCCGCGACGGTTTTCCTCACTCTTTCTATGGGAACATTGCCTCGCCGTGACACTTGCTCAATATATTCATCTCGAGCTTTTAATTCTATTGCTAGTTCTGACCATTCTGCCATATAAGCTTTTTCAAATCTGATTTCCAATTCAGTAATCACTGATTCATTGAGCTTATGGAAAAGTAGTCTTTTACCATCTTTTGTGCCTATAGAAAATCCTGAGCGGCGAATATTCACGCTTACGGACTCGTCTTCATTTCTTAAGGTAATGTACTGGACCCCTTTCATTGCACGCCATCCTTGTTAGCTGAATTGTACGCCGCCAACACTTTTCGCGCAAACTGCATAGGCGGCATTTTCAATACAGAATGGATTCTAGTGTGGTTGTACTGCCAGATGGTCTGATATA
>CAIQCJ010000039.1 GCA_903870315.1 uncultured bacterium
ACAACAGTGATCCCGTCATTCTTGATGCGATTAATAATCTGCTCCTTTACTTCAGGAGCGATGCGATGTTTTGTCATATGCTTGTATATTAGTGCTATTAATTATACAAGGTCAACGTGCAACTTTTGGGGTCCGGGCCAGGTTACTATTGTAACACTATACCGAGATATATTCGACTCTATTTGTTAGAAATGTGCATAACCACTATTTCACTATCGCTACCAACGCGGATTGGTGGACCCCAGGTCCCAACACCACTAGATGTGTACTCCAACATATTTCCCCATCTGTTCAAACCGTAGTCATAACCATTGAATATAAAGTAAGAAAAGATATTAAGTGGAAACATCTGGGCACGGTGAGTATGTCCTGATATTTGCATAGATATACCAGCTTTTTCAGCTATATCCAACTGTGATGGCTGATGTTTGAGTAAGAGCGATGGTTTGGCTTTGTCCATATTGAGACTGGTCAAAATAGAACTAAACTTATCTTTATCTATGGAGTCTCGATCGTCGACACCAATGATTTGTAAGCCATCCAAAGTGACCATCTTATTATCTAGAACTCTTATTCCAATATCTCGTATAGATTGTAATAAAAGGCTATTGTCACGAAACTCTTCGTGGTTGCCAGTTATGAAATATGTCCCAAGTGCTGGATGTAAACCTGAAAATGGTGCTATGACAGCAGATGTTTCAACCTTCACTCCATCGAACAAGTCTCCACCAATGAAGACTAGATCTGGATTTATAGAATTGATCTCATAAACTATCTTACTGGTAAATCCGGCTCCATGTACAGCACCTAGATGTATGTCACTTATCCAGACTATCTTCTTGTCAGACCAAGCGGATGAAATATTTGGTAGAGATATCTGTACGTCTTTTATGATTATATTTCTTGCATGAATAAGCCCGTAAGAAGACGCCACTATAGCAACGAGGAAGCACAACATACCAAACCAAGAGACGGATAGTCCTGGAGCAAACCAACCGACTATAAGATGCACAACCGCGTACAAGATAGTCGCCAAGAAAATATATGAGGCAAAACCCATCCAGACAGCCGAGAAAGTATAGTAGGCCTGAGTGAACCGGTCGTCTAAGAAAAATGTCAGTATAGATGACAGTAAAAAACTACCACCAAGAAAGACTAAAGACCACATAGCTATCATACGCATCGTCTGGGAAGGATTGAATGCAGAGATGAAAGATTGATATATCGCCAGGTGTAAAAGTGAAAAAAGAACCGAAATAATAGATACGAACGCTGTATACTTGAAGATATTGAACATATCTACGGCTATTATAAGATTTCCAAAAAGTGGATCTTCCCTTTCTGTAAAATAGATCCAACAGAGATTGTATGTTTAGCATCTTTCACTACAATGTTGTCGACCCTGACTCCACCTTGGTCTATGGCCCTTCTGGCTTCAGACTTAGAAGGTATAAGCTTACTATCTACCAAAACGGAAACTATGTCATACTTTTCTGGCTTAAATTTTGGTATATCTGTTGGGACCTCCTTCTTACTAAATGTACTTATGAAATATGCCTCAGCCTTTTGAGCTTCATCTTCGCCATGATAGAAGCGTACCAACTCATGAGCCAGTTTAATCTTGATGTCTTTTGGATTGACGCCGGAAGATAAGTCTTTGTTAAATTTATCTATAATAGATATTTCAACTCGAGTGACCAAGGTGAAATATTTGATAATGAATTCGTCTTTGAGTGACATAACCTTACCAAACATGTCGTTGGCGGTATCTATAAGGTTGATCGTATTACCCCAACTAGAGCTCATCTTGCGACCATCTAGTCCCTCTACAAGTGGGCCAGTGATGATATCTTGTGGCTCTTGACCGTACAGACGTTGAAGCTCTCGACCAGCCAAAAGATTAAACTTCTGATCTGTGCCACCCAACTCCACATCGGCTTTGACAGCTACTGAGTCATAGCCCTGCATCATCGGATAAAGAAGCTCACGCAATGAAACACGCTTTCCGATGTCTAGACGCTTTTTGATATTTTCTCTTGAAATAAATTCATTCAATGAAAAAGAGTTGGCTTGCTTACCAATCTCGTGATAATCAAGCTTGCTGAGCCACTTACTGTTGTGATAGATCTCACACTTCTTCGTGTCGATAATCTTTTCAGCTTGTTCTATATAATCCCTGAGATTCTTCGTGATCGTCTCTTCGTCGAGCATAGGTCTCTCACTATCTTTGTCAGAGGTATCGCCGATAACTCCAGTAAAATCTCCTATTATGAATATTATCTTGTGACCAAGATTTTGGAAATCTCTTAACTTCAGAAGAGGGACCGATCTACCGATATGGATATTTGGACTAGTCGGATCTATGCCAAACTTCACACGTAACACTTTGCCGCCCTTAAGTTTCTTTTCTAGATTATCTCTGTTTATCACTTCAGAGACTCCACGAGTTAAAAGTTCTTCAATCTTCTTAGGATCAGTATTCACTGACATAGCTTTTGAGAGGTTGAACATATATTTATGTCATAAACTGTAAAGCATTTTGACAGATAAAGCAATGATGGATCTGTGACTCATTTCTACCATTTTAGTCACAGACGGTTCAGAAATAGGATTGTAGTATTGGGTGCTTTCTCTTGAACTTTTATCATGTCTTTGATTGTTGATATGCGGACAAAGCTTGTTTGCCGTCGCAAGCGTCATCGGCGTATTCAATTTTTATATTTTTAACAGGAGTTATGTCTATTGTGTTTTTTAAACCTTCTGCGATAGGTGCGACTGGACCTGTTAGTGGAATAATTACCCCGAGAATAGGTTTTGTTTCTGATTGCTTGTTTGACAGAAAATAGGCTGATATTATGCAGGATATTATTAAAGTCTTGTTTTTCATAAGAACAATTTTATCATGAAATAAGGCATTTTATAAGCGACTCGAGCTAGCTCAAACTGGCTGGACCTCCTAACCGAAGTTAGAACCCTTTTATTGCGAGGAGAGAGCGAGTTTTATTATCATTGTCCTGATTTTGCAAAGTAAAAAATCAATTAAAATCTAGCAATAGAGGCAAATGGTCTGAAATATCCAAGTCTGGAACTAAAAAACTATTTACGGTTATACTTTTATCTGCAAAAGCATAATCAGAATGTCTAAGTTCTTTAGGGTATAGAGAGCTTCTTGTATTCTCTATCTTATATTCCTTAATTAAATCTACATACTCGTCTGCTAACATTTGAATTGATTTAGTATCTGGAAGCATATTAAAATCTCCACAGATAACCTTTTTTCCATCGGCTTTATTAGCTAATTCAAGAATTTTTTTACTTTGTTCTATTTTTGCTTCTGTATCTGTCTTTATACTTTCCTGCCACATTCCGTGGACATTTTCTATTACATAATCTTCTACTTTGACAGCCATAGATGCACCCGCTGCGAATTTTCCAGAGTAGTCACTCCACTTTCTTTCTAGGTCATACAAAGTAATACCGCCAACAAAACTTTGTTTTAAACTTGTCCGGACAAAACAAGCAACTCCATATTTAAAATTAAGGCTATCAGAACTTTCGTTGTAATATCCACCTTCACCATATTCTGAAAAATAACCAGTATAGTCTGAAAGTATTTTTGAAATGTCTTCAAAACCACTTCTCACTTCATCTCTATGTGTCTTACCAACCCCACCTTTTAAAATCTCTTGAAAACAAAAAACATCAACTGTTTTAGATTGTTCTTGTATATATTCCAAAAGAGGTTCTTCAACCCGACATCCCCAAGCGTTTAATGATATTAATTTCATATTACAATTATTCTATCATAGTTCCGAATCTCAAATCTACCGCCAAGTGAGACGAGAAGCGACCAAAGCTTCATTTCGTCTCTTATCATAGCCTTTGTTTTTAGGTTCTAACGAAGCGAAGAGAGCTTTCTGAGACTTCAACTCATTTTCAATGAGTAAATAAGGATGTAGCCGTTCAATGCTCAGTATTTTGTCTTTTATAGTTAAGTTCGAGCCGATAGTGCTAAATATGTTGCGCTTTTTCTGTATGTCTTCCGTATTATTGAAATGATACTTTGCGAACGCACAGAAATTGAACGTTCTTTCACTTGCTTCGACGGACTGATCAAACTGCGCCTTTACTTCAGTCAACTGTTTTTCAATGTCGGTACGCTCTTTAATTAGAACTTTCTTCTGTAAAATGTACTCGTCTTGAGTATAAATATCATAGTTTGAGTTTTGGGGTGATGAAAATTCTCGTGAAAGATTCTTGAGTCGGGTCTGAACGTTGCCATATGCTTCTTGCAAAAGAGTTCTGATCTTTTCCTCTTCACTGCCGGAGTTGCTCTGTTTTTCATTAAGGTATTCTAAAGCAAGGTCTAAATAGTCCTTGTCAAAGGTTAGTCCAGATAAGACTTCGTTGAATTGAGCTTCGAGATCCTCAAGCCGTATTGATCCTTGTGTGCAAGTCTTGCAAGGTCTTTTTGTGCAGCGAAAATACGTATACTCAAGAATTGTAGGGTTCACCATGTCTGATATATCGACTTGGCACCTCGGACAAGCTGTCTTGTTTTCATATCCAAACTTATTCTTGCACACAGTACAGATAAGCTGATGCTTCTCTTCTGCGGTCACGGTGCCGCTGCATTCACCGCATTTCATAATGCCTGTGGCATAAAAATTTCTGGTCTGTGGCTGCTGTTTACCTTTTCTACCTAGGAGAATTTGCGCCCTCACGTATTCCTTTTCAGTAATCATCGGCGTATGGTTACCCTTCATGAGCTCTTTTGTACCCGTATCAGGATTCTTCCACCAGAAATACCCATAATAGAAAGGGTCTACGAATATCTTATACAACTGAGACCTGCTCAATGGCTTGCCGCCAAGCTTGCGCCTCACAGTAGTTCTCAGACCCCATTTGGTATTAGCTATTTCTAAAATATCTGAAACTTGATATGTTCCTGTGAGAAACAGATCCCACATCTTCCGAACAATTTCAAAATTCTTTTCATCCACAATGACTACCTTATCGCCCTTTTCTCCCTTGTTTAGGTAACCAATAGGGCCAAGTCCGGGGCGCCATCCTTTTGCCACACGCGAGTTTAGACCTCGCTTAACATTTTTTGAGAGACGCATCACATAGTCTGTAGCACGGCCACCTTCAATACTCATGAGAAGTCCTGCGTCTTCTGGGTAATAAGAGCGCCCAGGGGTCTTTATAACCCTTATGACTGATTTCTGGAGCATCCATTGCAAACGGCCGTTATCTATTGGGTTGCGGGAAAGCCTATCTGTATCCCAACAAAGAAGACCATTAGCTTCACCTTTCTGAATACGATCCAACATATCATTGAACACAGTTCGACCCGGATCCTTTGCGCTTCTCTCTTCAGTAAACGTTTTCACCACAGACAACACTTCGCGTTCCGCAATCAACTTAAGGGCATTAGTTTGGTCTCCAATCGAGGCAATCTGTCTCTGACTATCTTCAGAGCTTTTGCGACAGTATACAAAGTATTTGAGTTCATTATTCATAGTGTAAGTACTTTTATTGTATCATTTAACTCTGTCCTATTCACACCAACACACATGACACAGATGATGATATATCCCCCCATGTGTATCATGTGTGTTATATGTATTTTTATTTACCGGCTTGGTCATCAGGCTTATAAACGTACTGTAATAATTGCCAAATGCGAGGCTTTCCAAAACCGTTAGGAGTCTGTACGGCATCAATATTTTTTGCGGCTTCATATAAGTTTTTGGGTGAGACACCAACATCTGATGCCATTTTTTTGATCGTAATCGCATCTATACCCTCCTTTTTATTGGTCAGTGCATCATTCAGAAACTCCTCCGCCTCTATTATCTGAGGAGTTTTCTTCTTCGGACCACCTCGCATTGCCTCATTCGCAGTCATCTTCACCTCAGTATTCCCCCACACTACTATAGATGTACTAATCTCCTCGTCATGAGCATAGATAATTTTAGGTTCCAGTGTGTAAGATAATCCACCAGTATCTTTTGCTAAGTTATTCTTCATGGGCAAAAACAGTCTCTTTCCTTCATCTGCCTCATCCTTCATTACCAGAAATGCTGCTCGAGCTGCCGCGACGAAAGCCAAGGACCCCATCACTTTCATTTGAGCATTTGTGTTGCCGCTCTTATTGAAATGAGTGACCGCCAATACCGCTACCTTATACTTTGAAGCAATTATCGACAAATGGGTTAACACTGAACGCACATCAGCATTTTTATGAGAATCCGTATTGCCCATATATGCAGTTATTGGATCCACAACTAAAAGAGCAACGTCTTTTAGTCTAGAGAATTCTCGTTCAAGCCTTGGCACATCCAATGTTAAATTAAATGATCGTTGAGCCTTTCCGCCTTTGTTATCGATTTCCTCCGCAAATTGAATCAATGAGATATTTGCAAGATTAGCTTCATATGCAATCAATCGTGGGACAATAGTATCTTCAAAATCATCTTCTCCTGATAAGATCAACACCTTGGCAGGTTTGCGTCCTTCGCTATGTAATGGCCATGGGTTACCAGTAGAAGAACATGCTGAAAGATACGCTGTTATTTGGGACTTACCAAGACCGGGGTCGCCCACAAGTAAAGTAAGTTTTCCTTTGGCAATTTTACCGTCCCAAAGCCATTGTATTTTCTTGGGGACAATATCTGAGGCTAGCACCGTAACCAGACTTCCATTTTCTTTTGTCTGATTCTCTTTATCGTGTTCTACGTCTGAATAACTTTCGGTGCATGATTCTATAGCTTTTTTAATTGTACGGTCTCGATAATCTTTTCGATCTTGTGTCTTTACCCGTGATCCGAGCGATGAGTTTACCCACAGTCTCTCCATCTGGCCCCGATCTTTACCAGTCCAAAATGACAAGTGAGTAACCAGTGCCATATCTGCAGCTGAATCATCATTGCCATATGCAGCAATATTACCAGCGTAAAGACTTTTTATTTTGTCACCATTCTTAGAAGAAAACATTTTTTGTAATAATTTCTCATCGGTTAAAGACGGTGTTGCAGGTGATCGTGATGTGAATGCCGGTGACTTTTCTTCCCATGGGTATCCGATAATCGAAAGCAAATGGAGCATTTCTTCTAGTCTGACGGCCCTTACCTCCCTCGATTCACCATAGCAGTTTCCAGTAACAGCTATGTAGCGCCCGCATGTGTAAATCTCATACGGCTCATGTCTATTTCTTACGGGCAAAAAACCTTCTTCTACTTCTATAAAGATATGGAGGCCTGTGCCGCTCTGGCTTATTTCAATATATGTATCCACCTCAAGAAGTAGATTGGCAATTAATTCTTTGTCAGCATGAACAATCTGTCCACCCTCAATGACATGATCAATATCGATACAGACCAACGTCTTATTAGGCAAAAGAATAATGCCTGTATTTTCCGCAACACCTTTTACTTCATCATATGTGGACCATGTCGCCGGATTATCTGATGCCGCCAACTTGCCCGATACGGTATATGGGACCTTTGTTTGATTACCATTACGCGTCTCCAACCTCCATGCCACCCAGCGAGGTTGATCTTTAAATTTTTCAATAAAATGGTTCATGAGGCTTTATTATCTAAAATTACTGGTTTATAAATGGCTCCGACAAGCACAATAAGACTTTCGAAAAGAGATAATGCTTCGTCATCCGACAAAACTTTGCCAGTTTTTTTAGAATGAATATCTTTTAATCGGTCTATGTACTTCTGCTTATCGGTCATGGACCAATTGTCCGCTTATGAGACAAATAAAAATAGTTGAGTTTATGTTGGGGTAATATGAAAAAACGCCTTATTTCACAAGGTGTTTTGAACACTAATTAACCCCTACAAAGGGTCAACTATAGAATCTCTATAAGATAATACCGTTCGTTGATCTCATACCCGCTATTCTTATCATTAACAATAAACCTCTTCGTAAGCGCTAAATCGATTTCAATCCTGTTATTAATTTCGTCTATCTCCTTACTTAGTGTCTGAAAATTTGAATTGAGCTTAGACGCAGCCATCTTTGACCCCTGAGCAATCTTTAATATATATTCGAAGCGCTTATTTTTACCACCAGTCTTACGAAATATGCAAGAATATTCTCTTGATCCTTTTGAGCACTTGATCTCGTTAGTATCTCTCAGGATGGTGACGCGCATCCTGTCCATCGGTTCAGCCACACTAGCACTTAGTACTAAGCATTTAGTGTAAAGCTTTTTTAAGGCTTCTTTATTTACAGCCAGAATGAGGTTTGATGATATCTCATCCAGCGATATATTTTGATATTTATGCAAAGAATTATATTCTCGAAGCTCTTTCTCTGGGAGACTAGGCCCCAGCAATGTTCCAAAGGAAGAGGCGCTCTCCACATCTATTCGTCCTCTTATATTAGGCTTACTTAGGGCTCTCCTTATATTTTCATTTTTGATCGAAATAACAGGCCGAGACTCATTATCCTTATTCCGATAGCACGAATTTATTGTTTCTATGAGAGAGACGGCATCATGATAATTAATACCTATGTCTGCTAATCTGGCAAAATCTATTAAGACAGTACTGACCTTACCCAACTCCTGCACTTCGCTTTTAGCGTGAATAATGTCCAAAAAAGCCAGTGCTATCCCTAGACCCTTTTTAGACAATTTTTTTATGTTCGATATGTCTATATCTGATACTTTATTTTTGTCGATTTTCATATATTCTAGTCTATCGATCTCACAAAGACACCAAATGCCGCATCTACATCACATGACTATACAACGATAGCTAAAAATTGTATATTGAAGGCACAATCAAATATGGCCTAAACCAACTTTGTTGGCACGGCAAAAGAAGTCGCGAACAGCGTAAAGAACCCATCATCAGGGTCGCTGTTCGCGCCATACTAGGAAACTGGTATGTGGCCGCAAGGTCATCTGGTGGTGGGCTTTTTGCGTTTAAGATTACCTTTAACTCCTAAAATAAAATGAAAATACAAACAATCACAGATGCCGATAGAATCAAAAAAGAATGGGGAAACTTCAACATCGCTTTCTGGTTGATCGTGGTTATGAAACTAACACTAGGAAGTTATGCTGGTATGTCTCACAACTTCGGCATTTGGTTGTTACAAATTATTCCCGTATTAATGATGGTCTGTTTGATTGGATACACATCATATAAATTATCTGGAAGAAAACTATTTATTTTAAATGGGTTACTAGGTCTATTTTGGTTTTTAGTTATTGGAATATTGATTGGATATTTTGCAGTAAAGCGAATAAAAGATTATGAGATTAAGAAATTAAAAATATGAAAAAAGTTTTACTTCTTGTTTTTGCACTCATTTCAATACATAACTACGCTTATGCAACATCTGGGGCATGTTCATACCATGGAGGAGTAGACTGTTCTGCTGGTGCTGGTATCTATGGCCAAGCAATATGTAATGATGGGTGGACTGGTAGTTCTGTTAGCTATAGTTCAATGTCAGAATGCACCCAGTCAGTCACACCATACTGCCCAGCCGTGCCAATGGCTATCGGTTGCACCACTGAGGACCAATATATTCAGAAACAAAATCAATGTACTCAAGAACTGGGTAGCCAGAGAGCTCTCGAGGCAGCACACGGTCTACTAGGGTCCAGTTTTTCTGATAGCCAACCAGAAGTCTGTTCTGAGGTCGCCTCGTGCCGGGCGGAAATAGATGACTATAATGCCGAGGTTAAGTCGTACAACCAGTGCTTGTATGGGGCGTCAGATAGAGCTCAGACGATTTTAAACCAACAATTGATGCAACAACAAGCCGACCAACGAGCGGCACAAGCAGTTCAGGATATTCTTCAAAAGGCTCAAGCTATGCGTGACTACTGCTCAAAGCTCGGTGAGTCATATGATAGTACCTCGAGCCAATGTACTTGCCCTACTGGTTCCCATATTGAAACCATACCCGTAGCAAATACTAGTTCATGTGTTTCAGACATACCAACTAGTACGTCACCAGCAACAGACTCCATCCCCACACCAATTACCGGCCTTGAGAACATTTTTGCCCCTACTTCTATAAAAACGCCACCTCGTCATATTCCTAAACCCCACGTAGCAACATCATCTAATCCATTCAGTACAAACTTTCAAGCCTCAACATCTTCAAATCAGTCAACCTCCACCACCCTTACGCCAATAACCACCAGCACTACGACAGGTGGTACTTCTCATGATTCGTTCATAATTCGTATGTTTAAATCTATAGGAGGTTGGTTCCAAAACATATTCTAATATGAATAAACCGAGGGAAGGTTTTTCTGATAGGCTAGAGATTAAGTCCCCAAATACTAAGGAACTAGAGAACGCCATGAGAAACGAACTCATTTCCATCCTATGTGACTTCTGGAATAAGAATAAAGAGAACTTTAATGAGAGGGACGGAAATGCTACACAAGATTTCGGTTGGAGAATGAATTGTAATCTTTATGAAAACTTTGTTGATAGGCATAGAGATGATTCTGATTGGGAGAGACGACGTGTACTGGACCCCTTTCATTGCACGCCATCCTTGTTAGCTGAATTGTACGCCGCCAACACTTTTCGCGCAAACTGCATAGGCGGCATTTTCAATACAGAATGGATTCTAGTGTGGTTGTACTGCCAGATGGTCTGATATA
>CAIQCJ010000040.1 GCA_903870315.1 uncultured bacterium
GACCAATTCATTGGACGGTTATTGGAGTCGCCTCAAGAATCTTTTAGGCGCGCATCGCGGAAAAAGCAAAGAAAGAATCAGGAAGATTGCTACTGAAATACTACGCAAACAGACTGCTTAAATTACCATTAGACCTAAATGTCCTAATCTTCCGGGCAAAAGTGCTTGGTGGACCATTGACACTCATCTGGATCTTCATAGCACTAAGCATGCTTGGTCAGGTGTGGATAGTCTGTAAGGTTAAGCCGTGGTTGCTTGTGGCATCACTTGTGAAGTTCTAACAACTAACCAGGAAGAGCTCGTTCCCGTCGTCGGGCCAAATGTGGCAACGACGGGATTTCTGTTTATATTTTATTTATATAGTTACAATATCGCGCCAACAACTTACCTAACTTCCCAACCGCGCTCCTTGAGCTCGGAATATACTCTATCCATTATCTGGCCGACTTCAGCGTCGGTCAAAGTCTTTTTGTAGGATTGGAATACAAGACGATATGCATATGAAACTTTATTGTCTTTCTTGAAAACATCAAAAAGTGAGCCTCGAGCAAGGAGATCTTCCGCTCCAGCTTCTTGGATACCTTGCTTGACTGTATTCCAAACACCATCACCAATAACTGACTCCGGAACGAATACAGCTATGTCGCGAGTAATAAAAGGATATAAAGAGAATGGATGATATCTCTGATCTCTTGGCAGGGCTTGGAAATTCAGATCCGCGATTGAGCTCGACTTCAACTTACCAATAAGTACATCGAGGTCTATCTCTATGACATTGTCGGCTATCTTATCGGGATTGAGTTCTACACCAAGCGTCTTTTTCAACTCAACAAAAACTTCTTTCAATATCTCCAGTTCTTTCTTCTTGGACTTCTTTACATTTTTCACACCGAGACACAAAACCGTCTTCTCGCCTTCTTTCGGAAATATTTTTCCTATCTCAAATATCTTTATGGTGTCAGCTCCAAGTAGGTCGGCGTTTAATGTATTTGTAACCAGAACTTCTTTCATTCTAGGAATTATGGACTCGCGCAGCGCACACTTATCGCTGGCAAGCGGATATGTAATCTCATAAAAACCCTTCGGCACCAGAGAATAAAGTAGCGCCTCGGAAAAGCCAAGCCCAACCAATATATTCTTAACTTTTTCAGACAAATAGAAAGTTGCGTCATCGTGAATATTTGCAGCTACATTGGCTGGCAGGCTCGGCGGCAAAACTGAAGATAATGATTCATAACCCATAACCCTAGCGACTTCATCGACGAAATCTTCAGGAATTTTAAGATCGAGTCGGTCTAGTGGTGGAGTAACGGTAAATATTTCGCCGGTTTGCGATTTTCCGTTTTCTCTCACTATGCAATCGTAGCGTCTAAGGATATCCTGTAAATCAGCATTGGTTACATTCGCGCCCAATTTTTCTGAAATAAAATCCGACGTGACCGAAACTGTCCAGGGCTTTGTTGGAGTCGAAAATATATCTGTTGTGGCACCAACCTTCGTCTCTTGTGAAAGTTTGGTAATAAGCAGCGTCACTATATTTATCGCTTCTTCCGCCAATTCAGGGATGATTTCATTTTCAAATCTCTTCGATGAATCACTGCGCACATCTAAACGAGTAGACGTTCTACGCACGGAAACTGGATTGAAGTTTGCAGATTCCAAGATAATATTTTTTGTTGTAGAAGATATCTCTGCACGCTTACCACCTTTCACACCAGCGATTGCAAGTGGTCCTTCATCGTCAGCAATAACCAAATCCGTCTCACTAAGTTCGAGATTGCGCTCTTTTTCAACCCATTTCTTTTCTGCACCATTTTCACCATCTGCAAGAACACGCTCTGGCAAGAGTTCAATTTTCTCATTTTTTTTCGCAAGACGAACCGTGATAGCACCTTTCACTTTATCAGCATCGAAAGCGTGAAGTGGTTGACCAATATCAAGCATCACATAGTTCGTAGCATCAACAATTGTATTAATAGAACGCGAATCCACCGATTCTAGATTTTCTTTTAACCACTTTGGCGATTTGTCAATGGTCACATTTTCAATCCTGCGCGCCATATAACGACGACAAAGTTTTTTGTCATCAACATTCACTTTTACAGCTGGAACATTTTTATCAATAGAAAACACGCCAGCTAACGAAGAATTTGCCACCGCAGCTTTCATCCCCAAACCAGTTATAGCTCTGACTTCCCTGGCAATTCCTTTGTGACACAGAGCATAGTGAGCGCGATCTGGCATCACTTTTATGTCAAAAGCTACGCCAGCCGTCTCGCCATTTTGACCACTAATTTTTTGCTCTGATTCCACCTCGAAAACGTGCGCATTTATAAGCTCCGCTAAATCATGCGCCTTTGGCAACGGTTTATCAAAATATTTTTGTAGCCAGTTGTAGGAAATTTTCATATCTTTAAAACTGATTTATGAGGCGCAAATCCCCAGAATAAAGATGGCGTATATCATCTACACCATAACGAGCCAAGACCAGACGATCTAATCCTCCACCGAAAGCGAAGCCTTGCCACTTCTTGGGATCCCAACCAGCAGACTCAAATACATGCGGATGAACAAGTCCCGCACCGAAGATCTCCAGCCAGCGACCCTTGTACCAGACATCGACTTCCACACCAGGCTCGACGAAACCGAAGAAGCTAGCACGGAAACGAATCTTGGCTTCTGGTCCAAGAAATTCTTTAAACAAATGTTCCAGGACCCCCTTGAGTTCTGCCATACTAACTTTCTCCGCAACAAAAAGCCCTTCTATTTGGATAAATTGTGCTTCGTGAGTTGCGTCTGTAGCTTCGTTACGATAAACTTTTCCGGGGATTATTATCTTAAACGGCTGTTGCTTGTCTTTCATAGCTTCCATGAAGCGAATTTGCACCGAAGAAGTATGTGTGCGCAAGACAAGTTTTTCTGCGCCTTGCGCTTTTCCCTTTGCGCCTGATTTTACCCAGAAAGTATCTTGCATATCCCTAGCTGGATGATCTGGCGGAACATTCAATGCATCAAAGTTGTGGAATTCATCTTCAAGTTCTGGACCCTGTGCAACAGAAAAGCCGATCTTGTTAAAAATCGTGACTATCTCGCGGATTACCGAGGTTATCGGGTGTAGATGGCCTGTTTCGGTATTCTTATTTTCCATGGCTATAACTTTAACATATTCATGGATATTTTGGCCAAGATATGCGATACTACCGAAAATGACTTCTTGGAGAGATATCATAACTTTGAGCATACTTTTCTTGTCACTCTATTTCGAGGTATTCATGCTAGTGACCTACATAAGGAGGCGCCGTCTATTGCATGGACGAGTGAAAAAGGAGCCACAAATACATCCGGACCTACCAGCAGTGACCATTATAGTCCCATGTTACAACGAAAATAAAACTCTCTCAGCTACCATAAAATCTCTATTGGATCTGAATTATCCGAAAGAAAAATTACATATCATGGCCGTTGATGATGGGTCTACAGACAACACTATGCAAGCTTTGCAAGAATTTGCTGGTAATCCTCAAGTAGAGATCATACACAAAGAAAATGGTGGTAAACATACCGTGCTCAATATGGGCATAGAAAGATCGAAGACTGATTTCGTCGGATGTTTGGATGCTGATTCTTATGTAAGCAAAGACGCCCTACTTCGTATCATAAAGAGGTTCAATGACCCAGAAGTTATGGCTGTGGTTCCGTCAATGCATATACATAAAGCTCGTACACCTATTCAGAAGATGCAGAAGGTTGAGTACACTCTCGGTGTATTCTGGCGCAGTATATTGGCAGAGCTCAATTCTCTTTATGTAACGCCTGGACCATTTTCCATATTCAGAAAATCGGTCTTCGACAAAGTCGGTCTGTATCACAAAGCTCATAACACCGAAGATATGGAAATGGCTATGAGACTCCAATCTCATGGATGTAAAATCGTCTGTGCCAATGATGCCGTCGTTCACACTTCTTCACCTCATACTATACCGAAACTCTATAAACAGCGTGTACGTTGGACTTCTGGTTTCCTACAAAACTTGAGAGATTACAAAAAATTAGTGTTCAACACTAAACATGGTCACTTGGGAACCTTGGTCTTGCCGGTTATGATAATCTCTACAGCTAGTATCATATTTGTCGTATTGGGTTGGACATATGATTTCTGGAAATATTGGCACGGTATACTCATCCGCTTCGAGGCTCTAGGCATAAGAATGTTCGAATGGACGGGATTCAATTGGAAATCTTGGAATTGGTTCTTCTTCCATACTTCACCGATCATGATCGGTGGCATCGTCTCTCTTGCTATAATCATAACTTTCGTCTTGGTAGGTGCCAGACTGTCGAAAACTAAATGGCCGAAAGTCACAGACTTCTTGTGGTATGGAGCACTTTATTCTATAGTAGCTCCTCTGTGGCTGATACGTTCTATATACAACCTTGTTACTAGTAGACAAACCATGTGGAGATAATATAAAAAAGACACAGAAACAAAATTTATGAAATTCAGAGAATGGAGAAAATACATAGTCACTTTGGCCATAACTCTGGTCATATTTATCACAGCTATAGGTATAAGTATGTGGATAGACAATGCCCGAGTGAACAATATACGTACATTACAAGACAATATCTCTATGGATATGTTGTCTTCCGAAACACAGTTCAACTTACTGAAAGACGCTAGCTGTAGCGATCTGTTTAACTCCGATTTGGCAACACAATTGTCAGATATTGGAGATCGCCTATCATTTATGGAATCAAATGGGCACAATACAGATGCTGATGTCATAAGCTTAAGACAATATTATTATACTCTTGAGATTAAGGACTATATACTCATTAAATCTGCCACCAAATGCCCTCTCAAACCAACAACTGTACTGTATTTCTACGAACCAAACTGTTCAGACTGCGACAAACAAGGAGATGTACTGACTTATCTGCGCCAACACTATCCGGACAATGTGAGGGTTTATTCTTTCGATTATTCTCTAAACACTGGCGCTGTCCAGACATTGGCTAGCATCAACAAAGTCGGTAAACCTTTGCCGGCTATAGTCATAGATGGAACAACTTATCAAGGATTTAACTCTGTAGATGACATATTAGCTTTGAAACCACAGATAGCTTCAGCACGCACCCGCATAGTCTTATCGCCACACTTGGACGATGCCGCACTCTCTATCGGTGGTCTTATAGCCAAATCTACTCATTCTGTAGGCTCACCAGTCATTGTCACAGTATTTACTGGTACACCAAATACTCCTGTCATAACGAAATGGGACAGTGAACCAGGGTTTAAGAATAGTACTGAAACTATGAAGAAACGTATATCAGAAAATGCTTCCGCCGCATACATACTTGGTGCTTCAACTGTTAACTTCGGTTATCTAGACAATGAGTATCGTAGGCTAAATGCCACCTCAACAAAAACCCCAGTCGCGCTGTCTACCAGTACACTCGAAAGTAAGATCGCAGCTGATATTATAAAGCTCATAAAGAGCTCCGACACCAGTACTTCATCTATGGAGATCTATGGTCCAGCTATATTTGATGGTAAAGTCGGCCATCCAGACCACACAATATTGCACGAAGCCTATATGAATGTCATATCTACATACAAACCGCGTGGCATAGTAACATTCTTCATATATGAAGACTTCCCTTATGCGAAATGGGCCGGTATACCTAAGACTGACATAACGAAAACCTTGAGTGCAGATTCTTCACAATACTTCTATGCGCCTATATACATACCACTCAATACAGACATAGTCTCTACGAAGAAAGACGCCATTAGTTCCTATAGCTCTCAGGTAAAAGCTATGGATATAGATGGCATCAGTAAAACAGCGTCCAGTAGCCCTATAGACATCATCACTTTAGATATAAAATGGATGAGCAGTCGTTGTAACGGATTATTCCGTATACCTTCAGCTTGTGAGGTTGTATACCAAGTACAGAAATAAAAACTACTCTCTGGAGCCGCCTCCCAGGCTTGAACTGGGGACCTTCGCTTTACAAAAGCGTTGCTCTACCAACTGAGCTAAGGCGGCAAACTGACATTGCATTACTACCAAAACAGCTAAGGCGGCACTGAAAAAATATACCTTAAAATAAAACAAAAAGCTAGCTTACTTATTCTTTTTATCTTCTCCAGAAATCCTACGCAAATAAAACGAAGCGCCGTGCTTCTTGATCTCACCCTTACCGCGAACCATATCTATAACCTTCTTACTATGAGTATTCTGTAGGGCTTGATGCTTTATCTCCACATATATCTTACGAACACGGACTAGTACATGAAAAGCCACCCACTGCGCCAAGGCTATGAAGGTGTGCTTATTTATATAAGATATACAACGTCTTATACCTCTGAAGAAAGCAGCAAATATATGATCACTTCCTTCTCCTAGTTTAGAGATGAAGCTCTGTTCTCCAGTTGTGACCTCACGACGTTTGAGCAGTATCATAGAGATGATACTTACAAGCGATACATAGAAGATTGTGATAGTTGTATACATAAGACGCGGAATGCCGCGCACATATATCTTAGCAAGAAACTAGCGTTCCAATACCTTGAAACGCTGGAAGCGTCCAACAGCCATCTTCTCACCAAATTTCTGCACAGCGGCGTCTATGAGATTCTGGATAGTCATATCAGTATTCTTTATGAAAGGCTGATTTACGAGAACCATCTCGGCGAAATAAGTATCTAGCTTACCTTGAAGGATCTTCTCTTTCATCGCTTCAGGCTTACCTTCAACTTCCTTAGCAAAGACTTCACCAGCAATCTTCTTGTCGGCTTCTGTGACTTCGGCGGCTGTTATAAACTTGGGGTTTGTAGCTGTGATGTGCATAGCTATGTCGCGAGCAAGAGTTTTGAACTCTTCGTTGTTAGCTACAAAATCGGATTCACAGTTGAGTTCAACCATCGTGCCGACAGTTCCATTTGAATGTATGTAAGCCTGAATAATACCTGACTTGAAGGTACGATCACCTTTCTTTGCTGATATCTCGCCGCTCTTCTTACGAAGTATGACAATGGCTTTTTCCGCGTCGCCACCAGCCTCTTCCAGGGCTTTCTTACATTGCATAACAGACACTCCGGTTTGATCTCGGAGAGATTTTATTTGTTCTGTGGTGATAACTACTGGCATATTTTTATTTGATTGATTAAAGAACTAATAATAAAGTAAATAAAACGGTCAGCTCTTATAACTTAAACCGGCTTTGCAGCTACCACGAGCTTCTTACCTGCTTGATAAGCTTTTGAAATCTCTTCCACGAAGAATTGGATAGATTGTCTGGAGCCGTCATTGCCTACAATAGGAAAATCTATCTCTGAAATATCACAATCTGAGTTTGCTAGAGCGATAACTGGAACGCCCATATCTTCTGCTTCCTTAACAGCATTGTGTTCACGCTTTGGGTCTATGACGAACATCGCATCTGGAAGTCTCTTGGATGAGACTATACCGTAGAACATCTTTTCTAGTTTCTCGACTTCTTTGCCAATGAGCATACGTTCTCGCTTGGTGTATTTCAAAAGTTCACCCTTCTCGCGGTCAGAGACTATCTTCTCGTAACGGTCGATACGCTTTCTGATTTGTGGGAAGTTTGTAAATGTGCCACCGATCCAGCGACCATCTACATAAGGAATATTTAGAGACATGGCAGAATTCTTCACGATAGTAGAAGCTTCACGCTTACCACCGACGAATATAACAGTTTTACCTTCACTGGCGAGCTTCGTAACGAAGTTTTTGGCAGAATCTAGAGTAGGCTTAGTCTTCTCAAGATCGAAAAGATCTGTAGAGTTCTTGGTTCCAAATATGAATGGTGCGATAGTAGGGTTGCGACGAGAGCGGCCAAGGCCGAAGTGAGTTCCTGCAGCAAACATGGCCTCGATAGAGGTCACGGCGGCATTTGAAGTACTTTTTTCTGTTGACATAATGTAGGGCGTAGCTTATCAAAGCTAGCGAAAAAGCGCAAGTTTTGTGTTGGACCTAAGAAAAATAGATTGGGACGTGTGATAATTACTCCCCGTCCTCATTCCCCTCCTTCCCTTCGTCGGCGGCGCCAGCAGACGCACCACCTGTCTTCTCAAATTCATGCAGAGCGTCAACGATTGGCTGGATGCGACCTTCGAGGATTCCTGGAATATTGTGCCAAGACTCCTTGATGCGGTGGTCGGTGACGCGATCTTGTGGAAAATTGTAAGTACGAATCTTCTCTGA
Organism: uncultured bacterium; assembly: GCA_903870315.1. Lineage (GTDB taxonomy): Bacteria > Patescibacteriota > Minisyncoccia > Phycocordibacterales > PALSA-1337 > C7867-002. Next base: position 8,238 of record CAIQCJ010000040.1, read on the forward strand.
GCGATCACCTGTACCGATCTGACCCTTGCGGTGTGCGGCGAATTTCTTGGCATCCTCTTCTTCTTGTCTGGCCTCGAGACGTGCAGTGAGCAAGATGAGTGCGCGCTGGCGGTTGGCATTTTGGCTACGCTCAACCGTAGAACGGACATCGAGTCCTGTTGGTTTGTGAATGATACGGACAGCTGACTCAACCTTGTTAACGTTTTGACCACCCTTACCACCAGCACGAGAAAATTCCATTTCCAAGTCTGCAGGGTTTACCACAAAAGTAGACTTCTTACGAATAGGCATGATGGCGATCGTGATAGTTGATGTGTGGATACGACCCATTTTCTCGGTCTCAGGGACACGTTGAACACGGTGTACACCAGTCTCCCAGCGTAGATCTTCATATACACCATCACCCTTTATCTCGAGTGAAGCATCTTTGTAACCACCAATATCATTTTCGGACTTTTCTGTAACACGAGCAGACCAACCACGTGTTTCAGCATAGCGACGGTACATTTCCACAAGTTCAAAGGCGAATAAAGCCGCTTCATCTCCACCGGCGCCAGCACGAACTTCCAAAATAATCTCTTTCGGCATCTCTTCTTCCTCGACATCGGCAGCTAAAATAGCATCCATTTGTTTTAGTAGTTCTTTTTTCTGACTATCTAAATCCACCAACTCACTTTCAGCCAGTTCTTTATAAGAAGGATCTTTTGTAACTGTAGCCCGAAGATCGGCGACATCATGTTCGGCCTTCTCATACATACCAGCCAGAAAAGATGTCTTGGGGTTATTTTTATATTTTTCTAAGTCCATTTTGATGATTCTCTGTCCTAATTTACTTTTATGATAGCACGAAAATACGCACGACCTACGTGCGTTTCGTGAGCTTACCTATTTTGTTGTCTTAGTCTTGACAACTGCCTTGGCTTGACGATTCTTAAACTTTTCAACGCGACCGGCTGTGTCTATGGTCTTGTCTTGATTTGTATAGAAAGGATGTGATGCACTGGATATTTCTACATGAAATACTGGGTAATCCTTACCGTCAGTCCATTTCATAGTTTCCTTGGTGGCGATAGTGGAAGATATGAGGAATTTAACACCACTTGAGTTGTCGGCGAAGATGACGAGGCGATAATCCTTTGGGTGTATATCCTTTTTCATTGTGGAGGTAATTTAACATGTTATAGAGTAATGTGCAACCTTTGACACCAAAAGTAAGATCTTTGCTATAATAATCCGCATACACACAAAATCATGGAACAAAATATCAAACAAAGCGTACATCCGAACCATCATCCACATAGCAGAAGCCACGTCATATACACCATCGCGGTCATAGGATTTATATATACTTTACACCTTGTGATACCGATGTACTCCAACTCGAGTTTCCTTGGCTTATTCGCTGATGAGAGAACGATAAGCTACATATATATGGCTGGAGCGGCTGTAACTGTCCTAGCATTTCTATTTTCTCCATGGCTTATCCGAAAGATGGGAAACTATCGTGTCGCTATGTGGGCTGTGGTTGTACAAATATTTTTATTCTGGGGATTGATAGCTCAAACTTCTCCTATAGTATTGACGGCCCTGTTTGTCTTACAGACAGCGGTCATATCCGTAATAGGTCTATGTCTCGACATCTTCCTAGAAGCATATACTGACGGACTACATGTCGGGGCCGTGAGAGGTATGTATACAGCAACTCTAAATGCCTCCTGGGTTATGGCACCACTTATAGGGAGTATGATAATCAATGGTAATAGTAACTATCACAACACTTATGTTGCGGCTTTAGCTATGTTGTTTCCACTTCTATATCTAATATTCAGAAACTTCCCGCGTTTCAAAGATCCAAACTATACACACCTATCTCCTTGGCAGTTAGTGAAGCATGTCAGCCACAATAAAAACTGGATCAAGCTCTTTATTGCAAATATTATATTACAAGTCTTCTATGCATGGATGACTGTTTACAGTCCGATATATCTGAACAAGGTTATAGGCTTCGGTTGGGAAGCTATCGGCATAATCTTAGTGATCATGCTGATACCGTTCCCTCTTATCCAATACCCTCTCGGTATATTGGCTGACAAGAAATGTGGAGAGAAAGAAATAATGACTGGAGGCTTTGTATTGATGGGTCTCTCGACCATAGTATTGTCATTTATAAATATACCTAACGTGGCTCTTTGGGCTTTAGTACTCTTCATAACAAGGATCGGTGCAGCTGCCTCAGAAATCATGATAGAAACTTATTTCTTTAAGACAGTATCACCACGCGACTCGGCTGCTCTTGGACTCTTCAGAATAACCAGACCGATATCGTATTTCATCGCTCCGGCCGGATCTATCCTGGTAATGATGCTCACTAATTCTAATGGCCTACATCCCTATAACTTCATGATTATCGGGATCATAACCCTCTTCGCAATCTGGCCTACTATGACTATCAAGGATACCAAATAGGACCCAGACACACTTCTATGGTCGAGTATGTACAACTATGAAATCTTGCGCGCCTCTATACACATAAAGAGAGGTATCTCTTTCCTGGTACGATCTTCTTCGGCACTACGAGAACCTTCCTGACTCTGTCTGTGAGATATCCATTCCTCTATACGAGTCACCGCCAAGCCAGCAGAATTCAATGCTTTAAAATAAGATTGCAATGGTCTATGAAATGAAATAGTCGTCGCAACTTGCGAACCTCTTGCGCCTTTTACTTTTGCGCTTTGTCCTGGAGCCATATCTATCCTGATCTTTTCGTCAGCCATATAAGAGTCTATGCGGCGATATTGTCTCTGTGTCTTTGCATCCCATCCCCAACTCGAGCTCTGCGGTATACGAAATGTTGGGTGGTTGATAATCAATATCAAACGGCCAGCTTCTTTGAGGTTGCCTCCGCAGAGAGACTTAGAACATTGTAAAAATACAGTACGCATGTCTTCTATATTTTGTATAGCTAAAACTATCATAATGGTATTAAAGGTCGTTTCTAGATTTGCTCCCTGTTTATTCTTCGCAACGATATCATCGGCGAATTTCTCTGCTGATGCGACAAAATACGACATCTCCAGAGGAGAATTTTTCTTAGCAAGACTTATAAGCTCTTCTGAAATATCGCAACCTGTCACTTGTGCTCCATTCCTAGCCAAAATCCGACTGAAATATCCTTGACCACAAGCCAGATCCAATATCTTATCTCCTGGTTTAGGATCGAGAATACGCAGAAGGTTCGGCATAATGACCTTTTCTTGGTAAGAGTCGGTAGATTTCTCCAGAAGATGATCGTACCAGCCAGCAACATTACCCCAAGAAGTACCCTGTGGGGATTTACTTTGTGATTTGTCTTTTGGTGGGATGTTTTTCATAATTTTATATCAGACATTAATATCTTATCATATCGACATACTTAATGATTATTTATTGTGAGACTAGGTTGTATACACAGAAGGGACATTGCGAGCGCGACTGGCGCGAGCATTAGGAATTTCATAGCAAGGAAATATCTGCGTCACGGAAATGTATAAAATCTAGTCTCTAGTAATTACCAATAATCAGTAAGATTCTAGAATCGTGATTTTATATATGTTCACAATGAAAAAAGACACCCCACATATACTCAGACAAGAAAAAAGAGGAGGCCGGCACCAGAATGTGCTAATTCGGCCCCCTCTGTACATTTGGGATCAGGAGTCATATGCCCAAGGAGGTGGGGGTGGGAAACCCCTACTGAGAACACACAGCTCCCGATCCCCAAAATACTTAAACGATCTGAAAACTAGACTTTTACTAGTATAAACCAAGACTTATCCCATGTCAAGGCTTTGAATTTACGGCCAAAAATCTATATAATTCAGGTAATATGAAAAATATAAAATCAGTTCATGCTCGAGAGATACTAGATTCTCGTGGTAACCCAACAGTTGAAGTAGATATCACTTTATCTGATGGTTCTTTTGGGAGATCGGCAGTCCCCTCTGGAGCCTCAACTGGTAGCCATGAGGCCATAGAACTTCGTGACGGAAGAACTCGTTATGGAGGTAAGGGCGTCCTCAGGGCGGTGGAAAATGTGAACAAGAAAATTGCCAAATCTATCAAAGGTAAAGAGTTTGACCAAGCATCTCTAGATGCGACACTTATCAAGCTTGATGGTACAGTCAACAAGGGCTCACTTGGAGCCAATGCTATATTGGGAGTCTCGATGGCTTTCGCACACGCAAAAGCAAAGAGCGCTGGAATTCCATTGTATAAATACTTCAACAAACTCTCGTTGAAGACTAGTACTGACAAGAAAGTCACTATGAATATTCCAGTTCCGATGATGAATATCATAAACGGAGGACAACACGCGGAAAACTCCACAGACATACAGGAATTCATGATCGTGCCTATCGGCTTCAAGATTTTCTCTGAAAGACTACGTGCTGGTGCAGAGATATTCCACACATTGAAGAAAATACTTCATAAGCGTGGACTAGCGACAACAGTCGGTGATGAGGGAGGGTTCGCCCCTGCCCTTCCGTCGAACGAAGCGGCTCTACAGATTATCGTCGAAGCTATAACTAGCGCCGGATATAAACCTGGTACAGATGCTAAGATTGCTGGACAAGTCGCTATAGCTCTAGACGCTGCAGCAACAGAATTTTACAAAGATGGTAAATATGTCCTAACACGAGATAGCAAAACATTTTCTGGAGAGGAGCTCATCGCTTGGTACGAAGAACTACTTAGTAACTACCCTATCATATCTATAGAAGACGGTCTAGCAGAAGATGACTGGGATAGTTATGTGAAGATGACTAAGGTTCTCGGTGGTGTAGGTAAGACGAAGAGTGACACTGATAGCACCAAGAAAAAGACTCAGCTAGTCGGCGACGACTTGTTCGTGACAAATATAGAGCGCCTAGAAAAAGGCATTGCTATGAATGTAGCCAATTCGATCCTGATCAAGCTGAACCAGATAGGCACGATCTCGGAGACTCTAGCTACTATCGCTATGGCAAAAAAGGCTGGCTACACTTCGATAATCTCACACCGCTCTGGAGAAACTGAGGATGTCACTATCGCTGACTTCGCTGTCGGAACAGGTGTCGGTCAGATCAAGACTGGCTCATTATCTAGGACAGATAGAGTGGCAAAATACAACCAACTCCTTCGTATAGAAGAAGAGCTTAGACATTGATATGCTGTTTTTGCAGATCGAGACTAGAAAGATTCGAGGCAAGATGTGTTATGAAAAAATATAAATAACTGATCAAAATGACAAAGAAACAAATAGCTTTGATAATACTAGATGGTTGGGGATATCGTGAAGATACGAGGAATAATGCTATCGCCTCAGCCAAAAAACCGTTTTGGGACTATATGTGGAAGGCTTATCCTCACTGTATACTTAAGGCTTCAGGTGAAGCCGTAGGACTTCCAGAAGGCCAAATGGGAAATAGTGAGGTCGGCCATATGACTATCGGTGCTGGTAAACCCGTAGATACCGACATCGTCCGTATAGACAAGGCTATACAAGACGGATCCTTCGATACCAACCCAGAATTCTTAACTCTATTTGAACATGTAAAAAAGTACGGATCGACTTTGCATGTACAAGGATTAGTCAGTCCTGGCGGAGTTCATAGCCATCAAGATCATCTATATGCATTTTTGCGATTGGCTGAGAAAAACTCCATACCAAAAGTCGCTATACACGTCTTCACTGACGGACGCGACACGCCGCCACAAAGTGCTTCAGAATACCTGCGCAAACTTGAAGCAGTCATCACAGAGCTCGGACCGAACTTCTTCATAGCGACGATATCTGGTAGATATTTTGCAATGGATCGCGACAACAACTGGGATCGCTTGGCAAAAGTTGAACAGGCCCTTTTCGAATGTAAGGGCAATGTTTGTGACATCAAACCTTCTTCTTATATGGATGCGCAATACAAAGCTGGGCATTCTGATGAAACCTTGGAACCGACGGTATGTGCCAACTTTGGTAGAGTAGGTTGTGCTATAGAGAAAAACGATGGTGTATTTTTCTTCAACTTTAGAGCTGACAGGGCTCGTATGCTCTCAGAGAAACTTCTAGAAAGACAAAAGACCGAGAATATCATGTTGGTCACTCTCACAGAATATTGCGTCGACTTCGTTTGTCATATGGCCTTCCCTCCTCAACCAATAGAAACAACTCTTGGACTGCAGATATCCAAAGCTGGATTGAAACAAGTTCACATAGCTGAGACTGAGAAATTTGCTCATGCCACGTATTTCTTAAATGGTGGCCGTGAGAAGCCTTACGACGGTGAGCGAGACATATTGCTAGAAAGTCGTAAAGACGTGAAGACTCATGACCAAGCTCCAGAGATGCGTGCAGAAGCTATTACCGACAAAGCCATAGAAGAGATCAAAGCTGGAACTGATTTTATATTTATAAACTACGCCAATGCAGATATGGTCGGTCATACAGCCAATACTCTAGCTATCATAAAAGCTATAGAAACCATAGACGCACAGCTGAGACGTGTCGTAACAGCCATAGAAGAGAATAACGGTATAGCCCTAATATCGGCAGATCATGGCAATGCTGAAGTCAATATAGATCTACAAACTGGTATTCGTCATACAGCCCATACCACTGATCCAGTCCCATGTATATTAACTTCGAAAGGCCAAAAGCTTCACGATGGAGGATTGGCGGACATAGCTCCGACAATCTTGAATTTATTTGGTATAGAAATACCAAAAGCCATGACTGGTAAGCCCATTATAGAAAATATTTAGAGAATATATATAAAATATTTTAAGATTATTTATCTTGTATGATCTGTCTGTGGACTATACCACCGACGTACCTGACCAAAAGTATGGAAGCTGTCGTGCAAAATATTCCCAAAGACCATCCGGCAATAACATCTGATGACCAATGTACAGAGAGTACTACTCTAGATAGACCGATGACAATAATCGAGACTACACATAAGACGATAAATAGTTCCCTCTTGATCCAAGAATGGATCTTCGGCACCAATAAATAAAGCATTACCAAGAAAAATGCGGCGGCCATAGTCGCGTGTCCACTTGGAAAACTTGGATCGGACAAAACTTGTAGAGCATCTCCCGGTCTAGCTCTCATGAAGAATTCCTTCAGAAAGGACATCATGATAGAAGATGAGCTAAGCGATAAGATAAAGATAGAGGCTGAACGCCACTTGTCGCGACGCAGGAGAAAGGCTAACGAGATAACACCTATGATGAACATAAGAAAAGCTCCGCCGTCAGATATCCACGAGGCTGTATTGGCCATAAGTGGTGTGACGTGTCCTGATATAAATACATTGACGGCTATATCAAAGTTAGCCAACTGAGAATTCAATACCAGTGTCCCTTGTACCGTCTGTGCCAATCCCCATAGAGATATTATATTTAATATAAGTATGAATAGTTCATATTTTTGGAATACACGAAAACGTACATTAACGAAACGATATCCCCAGACAATGATCAGTGCTACTCCAACGAATATCAAGATTGATTTTCCTGTAAAGACGTTTGCTACTTGATATCCAGCACCAAAAGCATAACCGATAAAGATAGAGCCAATAGCCCATATACTTCCACCGAAAATATTGAATACCCAAAAACGCCTTTCTTCTTTCTTTGAAGAATCGGATGTATGGTTTTTGTCAGCATGGTTAGCTCCAACCATAAAAGGCATCAGGGCTCTAGTTATAGGATTGAGTCTGCCAAGTATCATGGCTTTGCCAGTGTGTTTATTCAAAAGCCCTTGAACCTTGGAAATATGATCGTCAGTTATGAAGAAGTACGGTTTGATCCTATCTATAAGAGAAATACCGTACTTTTTACCAAGAAAGAATCCTATATAATCACCCAAAACAGCGGCCAATATAGCCAGAAGACAGGTCATCCAGACATTGAATACCCCTATCCTGATCAAGAATCCGGCCACAATGATAGATATATGACCAGGAACAAGAGTACCGAGAAGCGGTACCCCCTCAAGAAGCACCGTCAGAAACAAAAAAGGATATCCTCCGACGACCGCTATGGTTTCTATGGTCTTGGTAAGGTCAGCAATATAATGTGAATAACCCATACAATTGAAGATTATAACATGCTACAATATAAATCTAAAATCGTGTTGACCATAAAAACAACACTAACAATCAAAATTATGAAAAAAATCCTTATCTATTCCACGCCAACTTGCGTATATTGCAATATGGCCAAAAACTTCTTTAAGGCTAACGGCGCAGAATACACTGAGTACAATGTCGCTACCGACCTAGACAAGCGTAAAGAGATGATCGACAAGACCGGACAGATGGGCGTACCCGTCATAGATATAGGAGGTGAAGTTATAGTAGGTTTCGATGAGTCTAGGATAGGTTCATTACTAGGAGTGAAGTAGGACTCAAGAGGTTATTCCGCTCCAGGTGATCCATATACGAAGTTAGAACCAAAATAACCCTATAAATAAGGACACTCTCGCGAATCATTGTGCCCCATCCGTGTCTCGGACTGGTTGATGCTGGACAGTGTAAGGGTTCTTCGGTGAACACACAAGTATTATCCTGACCCATCGGCATAGGGGGTCAAAATCGCAAATGCAACAATTGCAACGCTATGAGGAGGTTTTCACAATGTTGCAATTGCTGAGATCGGTGTCGTAACGCTGGACTAGAATGGGACGAATGGGACAGTTTTTGGGCATTTTGAAAAAATCCCATTTTTGCAAATATGTGGCTAACAATAAGGGTATTTCAGATATTCTATGCATGGTATCAACGTCCCATCTCAAGACACACAATTATATTCTTGATACAATGAAATTATGGAAGCATCAATATCATTAACAAACAGCATTCTGTCTTCACTACAACCATCTCTGGATATGGTAGCGAGGGTGGCTGAAGAGGCAGATAAGGCCATGGCTCCAATACGTGAAGCCACAAAAGAATATCATAAAATGATGCAACCATTTCTCGATGAAGTGGCCAAACAACAAAAGGTCTTTTCGGATCTTGCGGATTCGATAGTGAGTCCTTTCCTATACGACTTTCCGAGTATTCATCCACAGGTTGAACTCCAACCAACTTTAAAAATATCCGAACCAGTCAAGACGGCACCGACTCCAGTCTTAATCGCGCAGAATAATATTCAAAAAGTTATCTTCCCTATCAAGAAAAATAAACCTGTTGTCTGTTTACCTGATAATGCAGAGTGGAAAAATGTCGAAATGAAATGGGTAAATGATCGTATCATTTCCATTCTATATAAAGGAAAACCTGTCGGTAAATATGATTGGACAACTCTTGATTTTGCGCGAAAGAACACGAATGATGAAAGGCCTAATGTGGCTTGGTACCTATTTCAGCACATTTCCCTCGCTATAGCGAAAAAGACTGGGCCGTTAACTACCTATATTTTGGCTAGAAACATAGGTAAAAAAGACGATGCTGTCGCCAAGCAGAAAGAGCTTTTGTCCCGAACATTATGTAAAGCGACCGGCATTACTGACGATCCTTTTCGCTATAATTCCAAGACTGGATACCAGCCAAAATTCTCAATCGGGGCCAAAATGCTTTTGAGTGGAGAGGAATTGCACCGCTCTGGAGGTAATTTCCATGATGAAACATATTCTGATGATTTAGAGGAGGAAATTTAATTAGCTAGAAACATAATTCCAAGTGACCGCTGAGATTTCAGCGGTTTTTCTGTGTAATTTTTAGATCAAAATATGCATATCCAGAGCCATTTTTCTGTACTGCGTTGAAATCTTTGCAGTTAGAGGTATAGGGAAAGCATTAACAATAAATATTTACACCTATGAAAAATAAAAAACCTTCGTTAAAAGCAAAAGTAACCCCAAAAGCTAGTAGTCCTTCAAGCAAACTTACATGGCATAACGAGAGACGCAAAGTCAGTAATCTCGTGCCTAACGATGCTAATCCCAGAGTCATGAGTCCGAAACAAGTAGATGATCTCAAGAAAAGTCTCGAGAAATTTAACCTTGTCGAAATCCCCGTCATAAACCTTGATAACAAGGTGATCGCCGGGCACCAACGCCTCATGATCTTGAAACTGCTTGGCCGCGAACAAGAAGAAATTGATGTGCGCGTTCCTAGCAGAAAACTTTCCAAGAGTGAATATGATCGCTATCTACTCTCAAGCAATCGAATTCATGGCGACTGGTCATGGGAAAAGCTCGCGGCAAACTTTGATATTGAGACCATGCTCATAAGTGGCTTTGATGATGCCGACATGTCGCATATATGGGATGACCTCACAGTAGAAGACGATGCCGACTGGGACGAAACAAAAGAAATGGATAAGGCCAAGAAGACGAATATAAAAATTGGGGATAGATTCAAACTTGGAAGACACTACTTGATCTGTTCGGATAGTACAAATCCAGATACGGTCAAAGAACTTGTCGGTAAGAACAAGATTGATGTGATCAATATCGATTATCCGTACAATATTTCTTTGGACTACGGCTCCGGTATAGGTGGTACGAAAAACTATGGAGGCACCACTGACGATAAAAAATCAGATATTGACTATCGCAAGTTCGTAAAAGACATCCTTGAAAATGCCCTTGTACTGGACCCCTTTCATTGCACGCCATCCTTGTTAGCTGAATTGTACGCCGCCAACACTTTTCGCGCAAACTGCATAGGCGGCATTTTCAATACAGAATGGATTCTAGTGTGGTTGTACTGCCAGATGGTCTGATATA
>CAIQCJ010000041.1 GCA_903870315.1 uncultured bacterium
CAAGTGGTACCGGCAATAAAGTCTACAATGATTGTATGGCATCAGGAGGTTCTCCAACATATTGTGCAACACAACCAGGCTCAAGTGCACCAGCTGGTACAAGTGGTACCGGCAATAAAGTCTACAATGATTGTATGGCTGCTGGTCATACTCCAACATATTGTGCCGGACAGACTGGTGCCACTGCTCCCAGAAACTCTGCAAACCTTGGCTCCCAAACTATCGCAAAACCTGCAGTACCCGCGGCTGCGGCTGCAGGCAGTGGTTCCAACACGACATACGCAAAGATTACAAATCCTCTACAAGCCAACACTATTGGTGAGATTGTAAGCACAGGTACATCTATATTTAGTTATACGGTCGTCTTATTTGGAGTTTTAGCTCTTATCTATACTGGTCTGCAATACGTCTTGGCTCAAGGTAACGCTGAGAAAGTCAAAGAGCTTAAGACTCAGCTTCTTTGGATAGTTATAGGTATAGCGATAGTTATAGGTGCAAGGATTATAGTGTCTGTAGTTATAAATACTTTGTCAGCTACGGGTATTGTTAGTCCAAATGTTATCAATAGTGCGGAGAGTGCTAACAGTTCTCACTAGTTAAATAAATATGAAATCAAACATGAAAAAGATATTTAGAGATTTGAGTACAGTAGTTTTGATAGCTTGTTTGGTGTTGATTTTCGTTAATGTCTCAAGGGCCCAGACACTGGACACAACATCTGGTGACTTTTTCTCTGCACCGTCACTTACCACCACTCCACCAGCTCAGTCACCATCCACAAATACCTCTGGTGGGAGTAGTAACAGTGCACCAGTTACTCCACCATCAGGATCTTCTGGTAACGCTGCAACCAATAACTCAGTACCATTTACTGTCGATACGAGTCTTTCTCCTACAAACAATTCGAGCGTATTTCAGACAAACTCCGTTCCACTCAATACTAACGTAAACTCAGGGTCGTCGAATTATTCATCGTCTGGTGGTTCCGGTAAAAACCTCAAAGGTTTGATAGGCCTTATATTAAATTATCTCAACCAATCTATATATCTCCTTATAGCCGTAGCTGTTGTTATGTTTGTCTTTTATGTCATAAAGTACTTCATTGCTCCAAGTGATGGTTCAGAGAGGAAAGAGGCTGGTAAGTACGTTATGTATGCCATCATAGGATTCTTCGTTATATTATCTCTTTGGGGTTTGGTCAATATCCTCATGCACACCTTCAATTTCAGCAATTCTCCTCAATCATGGTCTAGTTATCAGTCTATGTTTCCTACGCAGTAATACATTTTAGGTCATTCCAATAATCCACAGCCACGGCTGTTTATTTGGAAAATTGTGATATAATATACCCAAGCGAGTTAATATTATTAAAAATCATAATAAATATGAAAAAAATTATAGCAGTTCTAGCAGTTTTGGTTCCTTCAGTAACCATGGCTCAGACGACCATCATAGATGCCACCTCATTGACCATAAAACTGGCCAATCTTGGTAACCAGTTGATAGGTTTACTCATTGCAGTTGCCGTTATCTTCATTATCTGGCACGCAGTTATGTTTATTCTCAAGGCTTCAGATCCAGAGAACAGGAAGGCTCATAGAGAAGGAGTTCTTTGGGGTATCGTAGGTCTAGTTATCATATTGTCTATCTGGGGAATAGTTGCACTCATCAGAAACACATTTAACACAGGAAGTAATACTGCTGATACAAGGAATTTCCCAACAGTCCCTCCTATACAGCTTAACTAAATTCGGATATGTTCAATGTTATCCCTATAGCCAATGCTGCTGTAGATATGCAGAAGTTTGGTAATGTCGTGAATCCTATCATGAGTAACATCGTGAACCCTGTTGTTTGGCTGATGTTTGGAGTAGCGGCTGTTGTGTTCACCTATGGAGTATTGCAGATGGTTATAAAGGGTAACGACCCTGAAGCCAGAACTTCTGGTCAGAAGAGCATTCTTTACGGGATCATTGGTATGTTCATTATGGTGTCGGCTTGGGGTATAGTCTATCTCATATCCAATACTATCAAGTCTTTCTAAGGTAATCTTGATATAGCTAAAACAATAACCTCCAGATTTCTGGAGGTTATTGTTTTGTATTGAGGTCAATACGTCTACTTTATGGGGTACATATCTGTGCCGGGGAGAGGACTCGAACCTCCATAGATTGCTCCGCGTGGTCCTAAGCCACGTGCGTCTACCAATTTCGCCACCCCGGCATTTATCATACTCTCTGTGCGCCCAGTAGGGATCGAACCTACGACCTTATCCTTAAGAGGGATCTGCTCTACCAGCTGAGCTATGGGCGCATGTGTCAAGTGCTTAAACTAACCCAAAAAATATAACATACTTTATCATCTTACGCTATGAACCATCTTGCACGATAAACTATAATATGCAATACTAGTCTCCATGGTAAACAGGATGCGCGCAACGCGATCACATCGCAACAATAGACGTTCACATCATGCTCTCGACGCAGTGCGTGTTTCGAAGTGTGGCAAATGTGGCGCTCCTCATAAGAGCCACCAGCTTTGTATGAACTGCGGTACTTACAACGGCCGTGTGATCATAGATCTTTCTGCTAAGGTTACCAAGTCTGTCGTCAAGGCTAAGACCAAGAAGGTTGCTGCCAAGTAGTTTGGTATCATTGAGTTGTTAGTTGTGTAGTACAGTTTGAATTTTGAGCTTTGAGTTTTATCTAAAGCAAGGTTTAGAGCTTAGAATTTAGAGTTTACAAAAAGTTCTTTCATCAAAATGGCAAATAGACATCTATCACGTTCAATAGTCTTACAGGCTCTCTTCGAATGGGATGTTTCTGGTCAGCACGATGAAAAAGCTTCCTCCATCATAGCCCGCGATGTAAAAGAGTTTGCTCCAGGACTCGCTGATATTTCGTTCATAGAGTCATTGTTCAAAGGTATAGTCGCCAAGCGTGTTGAGCTAGATGATATCATGATCAAGGCGGCGCCAGATTGGCCTATAGACAAGATATCACCTGTAGATCGCAATGTCCTACGTGTTGGACTTTTTGAACTACTTTTCGCTGATCGTGATCAGGTTCCAGCTAAAGTAGCTATCAATGAATCTATAGAATTGGCAAAGACATTTGGTGGTGAGACTAGTGGCCGTTTCGTAAATGGTGTTCTCGGTGCGGTTTATAAGGAGCTTGGCGAACCCGGTAAAGATGCTTTGCCAGCCAAGAAAAAGATTCCCGATGTTCCGTATGAGAAGATGCCTATTCAACACCTGGGTGGTGCTGTCGTCTATGCGAAGAATGGTAAGGAGATATATCTAGCCTTTGTTCATGATGTTTTCGGCCACTGGACTCTGTCGAAGGGGAAGATACCTGAGGGGATAGATCCAAAAGATGGGACCATTGCCAAAGTAAAAGAAGAGATAGGTTTGGATGTAAAGATTATTTCAGATCTTGGTAGCAATGAATACATCGCCAACGATCCAGAGATTGGTAAGCTTCGCAAGCAAGTGCATTATTATATGGCGGAGTCTGCATTTGAAAAATTAGTTTTGGTAAAGAAGCCGGGGCTCGATGATGCAAAATGGTTCAAGTTGTCAGATATTTTAAAATTGAATTTTTATAATGATATTTTACCAATAGTGACGAAGGCGGTTACTTTGTTGAGTGAAGGGAAATAATGGGCCGCAGTTTTATTGAAATGAAAACCGACGTAGAAAAATTGGCAAAGAGTATAAGTGTCACATTCAATGACATCTCTTTGTTGCGTACAGCTTGTACACACAGGTCATATTTGAATGAAAACAAGTCTGCTGGACTAGAGCACAACGAGCGTTTGGAGTTTCTCGGTGACGCAGTCCTAGAACTTATCATCACCAGTTTTCTTTTCCGTAAATATCCACACAAAGCCGAGGGTGATCTGACTGCTTATCGTGCAGCTTTGGTCAACGCAAATAGTCTTATGAAAGTCGCTGATCATATCAGTCTAAATGATTTCATTATGCTTTCTCGTGGTGAAGCGAAGGATACAGGACGTGCTCGCTCCATCATCTTAGCAAATGCTGTCGAAGCTGTTATCGGTGCCATATATCTAGATCAGGGTTACAATCCAGCAGCCAACTTTATCGCTGACCATCTGCTAGATATTCTCGATATAGATGAGATAGTTTCAAAGAAACTTTGGCTTGATGCTAAGAGTCGTTTTCAGGAGAAAGCACAAGAGAAAGTTGGTACCACGCCTTCCTATAAGACTTTGAAGGAGGTTGGTCCAGATCATGATAAGCAGTTTACTCTTGGTGTATTTTTAGGTGATATACAGATAGCTACTGGAAGTGGTCCAAGTAAGCAAGAAGCTGAGCAAAAGGCGGCTGAAAAGGCTTTGGAAGCGAAGAAGTGGTAATAAGTGTCAAAGCATGATCAATCCTCGTCGTATAAATTCGTCCGACCATATCTTTTTTGCTATAATATACTCACAATAAAAAGCCGTATCACCAGACGTAGAACTGCCAAGCATACCAATAAAATGTATCTCAAATCCCTTGAACTTTCTGGTTTCAAATCATTCGCCAAGAAGGCGACTCTCAATTTCACCTCGGCGATAACGGGCATAGTCGGACCGAATGGTTCAGGTAAGTCGAATGTTGCTGAGGCTTTCAGGTTTGTTCTCGGTGAACAATCCATAAAGTCTCTACGTGGTAAACGTGGCGAAGATATGATTTGGAATGGTGGTGGAGGCGATTCAGCTGGTCCAGGAAGCTCTGTTAGTGGTCGTGCCAACCGTGCAAATGTCAAATTGACTTTCGATAATTCTCGAAGAATATTTCCTAGCATTGATTTTGACGAAGTCACTATAGAACGCATAGTCCATCGCGATAACGCCAACGAGTATCTTTTGAATAGTAGCCAAGTTCGCTTGAAGGATGTGGTTGAACTTTTAGCTGGCGCACACATAGGTGCGACTGGTCACCACATCATCTCTCAGGGTGAGGCGGACCGCATACTTTCAGCAAATATCCGCGAACGTCGTGAGATGGTAGAAGACGCTCTCGGTCTCAAGATATTCCAATGGAAAAAACTGGAAAGTATTCGTAAACTCGAGAAGACTGATGAAAACATGAAGCAAGTCGAGTCTTTGCGTCGCGAAATTGCTCCACACCTACGTTTCTTGAAAAAGCAGGTTGAGAAAGTTGAAAAGGCTGAGGAAATGCGTCGCGAACTCATAGCCATATATAGGGAATATTTTTATATTGAGGAAAATTATGTAAATACTGAAAAGGCGCATTTGTCGCACGAGCTGACTGAACCAAAGAAGGAGTTGAATGATCTTGATCAAGCTCTTGAAAATTCAAAGAATATACTGGCCTTGTCGAAGGGAAAAGATACCAAGAGTGATGCGGTTATTACTTTGGAAAATAGCATTGCAAATGTTCGAAACCAGAAAGACTTGGTCATGCGTGAACTTGGCCGTATAGAAGGTGAGATTTCTGCCAACAGGCGCGCTATCGAAAAGGAGAAAGATAAACAGAAGAAAGAAGAATTCAAGACTGTTTATTTGAAGGATGTTGAGGAAGTAGTTTTGTCTGTTGAAGGACTTGGTAGTTCCAAGACATTCGTCTCACTCGATGAAGCCAAAAATATTTTTGGCGAAGTTGTACGTGTCTTGAGGGCTTTCATTTCCAAACACCATTCTATAAATGATTCGGCCATGATAGCTGATGCTGAGGTTGAGATATCAAAGCTTGATAAAGAGAAATCGGATCAAGATGAAAACTTGAAGAGTCTATCTCATGATGAAGCCAAACTCACTCATGAATACAATGAGCTCAAGCAGAGCATCGAAAAAGAAAAA
Source organism: uncultured bacterium (assembly GCA_903870315.1). Lineage (GTDB taxonomy): Bacteria > Patescibacteriota > Minisyncoccia > Phycocordibacterales > PALSA-1337 > C7867-002. The sequence continues at coordinate 5,830 of CAIQCJ010000041.1, forward strand.
GACACAAATCGCGATGCGGAGAAGGATGTCTTTAGAATAATTGCACGCCAAAACGAGGTACGTAATACTATCGCGGATTTGACCAATAAACTCAATATAGTTTTACGTGAGGAAGAGGCTCTGAAGCACGAACTTGGTGAAGCTGGCATAATGGCTGGAAGGGAAGCGTTGGATTATAAAAGAAGTGCAAATGAAAAGGTACAAGATGAAAGTGGTACAATAGCAAATTCTCGTACAGACCAAGATGTCCGTCGCAAGCAGATAGAGAAGCTCAAGATTCGCCTAGAGGATGCCGGTGCTGGAGGTGGCGCTGAGGTCATGAAGGAGTATAAAGAGACTGAAGAACGTGATGCGTTCTTAGCCCATGAACTTGTAGATCTCGAAAAAGCTAAGGAAGAACTGGAGAAACTTATAATAGACCTCAACACACGCATCGATGTAGAGTTTAAGACTGGTATCTTGAAGATCAATGCGGAATTCCAGAAATATTTTTCTCTAATGTTCGGTGGAGGTCGTGCAGAACTTACTGTAGTAAAAGAAGCACGCCGTCGTAAGAAGAGTGATAGTGAAGAACTTGGAGACGTTCTGTCAGGCGATATGCCATCTGGTGCGCTTGGTGATGCTGGAGATTTTGATGACAATGATGAAGGTCCAGAAGGTCTCGACGTCAATGTCAGTCTTCCGCGCAAGAAAGTGAAGGGTCTAATGATGCTCTCTGGTGGTGAACGTGCCCTGACCTCGATAGCTTTGTTGTTTGCGATCTCTCAAGTCAATCCACCTCCATTTATCATTCTCGATGAGACAGATGCCGCACTCGATGAAGCCAATTCAAGAAAGTATAGCGACATGATTGAAAATCTTTCCAAACATTCTCAATTGATTCTCATCACTCACAATCGCGAGACTATGTCACGCGCTGGTGTACTCTATGGAGTCACTATGGGTGCTGATGGCGCATCACGACTATTGTCGATTGCTTTTGAGGAAGCGGTTAAGGTGGCGAAGTAGAAGCAAGAGCCACCCAGCTCTTCGTGAGAAAGCTTGAGCTTGCTCGTGCTTAAATACTCGCACCACTGCGTTGAATATTTCGTATTATATGGAGGTAATTACCCACAGCTGTAAATTTGCCAATTGATATTATTTGTATTATTATATTTACGTAACAACTAATCAGGTTTTGCATTGTATTATATGCATAAGCCGTAGAAACTTATTCCTATGCCACCACTAAACAAACTAACCACAAAAGCCAGAGAAGCCTTGCGTAGAGCGCATGAGATGGCTATTGAGCGTGGTCAGAATCACGTCAATCCAGTCCATCTCCTGATAGCACTTTTGCTCCAAGAAGAGAGTATGGTGGCGTCTATTTTGGACAAACTAGAGGTTGATACTCCAATGTTGACCGATGTTACACTTGAGCATATTGAAGCTCCTGAGGGACCAAACGTCCTTTCTCCTTCATATCAGATATATCTGACTCCAGATCTAGCACAGGTCTTAGACAATTCCGTAAAAGTAGCAGCTGATCTCAAAGATGAGTTCATATCTACAGAACATCTTTTCTTGTCATTTTTCGATATACCTTGTACGGCTCGCGATATACTCGGCCGTTTCAAGATAGATAAAGAGCAAGTTTCGCGTGTTATTGGAGAACTCAAGAAGAGTCCACCATCAAAGGATAATCAACCAAAGAAGTTTCGTACTTTGTATAAATACGCTCGCAGTCTGACGAAGCTTGCCCATGGAAATAAGCTTGATCCAGTCATAGGTCGTGATGATGAGATTATGCGTATTATTCAGATACTTTCACGCCGCACAAAGAATAACCCGATTCTTATAGGAGAAGCTGGTGTTGGTAAGACAGCTATTGTTGAAGGCTTAGCTTTGAGAATGGCACAAGGGGATGTCCCAGAATCTCTCAAAGACAAAGAACTAGTCTCTCTCGATCTCGGATCACTTATCGCCGGTACGAAATATCGTGGTGAATTCGAAGAGCGCCTCAAGAATATTTTGAAAGAAGTAGAGAAGTCAGACGGTAAGATTATTCTATTCGTCGATGAGATCCACACCATAGTCGGTGCTGGCGCCTCCGAAGGCTCTATGGACGCGTCCAACATGTTGAAGCCAGCCCTGGCTCGCGGAGAACTCCGAGCTATAGGTGCCACGACTATTAAGGAATACCAGAAATATATAGAGAAGGATCCAGCTTTAACTCGTCGCTTCCAGCCAGTTCATGTTTCTGAGCCAACGCTAGATGATGCTGTGGCTATATTGCGCGGTCTGAAAGAGAAGTATGAACTTTTCCATGGCGTACACATAACAGATGACGCCATAGTTTCTGCAGTAAATCTTGCTAGCCGTTATATAACGGACAGATTTTTGCCAGACAAAGTCGTCGACCTTATAGATGAGGCCGCTTCATCTTTACGCATTTCATTAGAGAATATGCCACCACTACTCGAGGAGACTCGCCGCAAAATTATGCGTCTAGAGATAGAGCGTGAAGCACTCAAGAAAGAGACTGACAAAGTCGCCAAGGCTCGTATGTCCAAGATCGAACAGGAGATCGCGGATCTCAAAGAAAGCACCTCGGAACTTGAACTCAAATGGAAAAATGAGAAAGAAACTATCACCGAGATCAAACGTATCAAGAAAGATCTCGAAGCTATACGTATAGAAGCTGATATGGCCGAGGCACGTGTTGATCTAGCCAAAGCGGCTGAGATACGTTATGGACGTTTGCCAGCATTAGAAAAAGAGCTAGAACAGAAAACCAAGCGCCTAAAGAAGCTTCAGTCATCACGTCGTATTTTGAAAGAGGAGATAAACTCTGAGGATATAGCCGCAGTAGTTTCACGTTGGACGGGTATTCCAGTTTCGCGCATGCTCGAGTCCGAAGCCAAGAAGCTTGTCCGTATGGAGGAAGATCTGAAGAAGCGTATAGTTGGTCAGGATGAAGCTGTCACCAAGATCGCAGATACTATTCGCCGCTCTCGTGCGGGTATTGCTGATCCGAACAGACCGATCGGTTCCTTTATATTTCTTGGTCCTACTGGTGTTGGTAAGACCGAGTTGACTAAAGCTTTGGCAGAGTTTATGTTCAATGACGAGAAGGCTCTTATACGTGTCGATATGTCAGAGTTTATGGAGAAACATTCTGTTTCTAAGCTCATCGGTTCACCTCCAGGTTATGTCGGTCACGATGAAGGTGGTGGTTTGACTGAGACTATTCGTCACAGACCTTACTCGGTAATCTTGTTCGATGAGATCGAAAAGGCCCATCCAGAGGTTTTCAATATCTTGCTTCAAGTCTTGGACAATGGTCGTCTTACTGATTCTAAAGGCCGTCTAGTAAATTTCCGCAACTCTGTGATTATAATGACTTCAAATATCGGTGCTCAACATATAGAGCGTATGGAGAAACTTGGATTCACTAGTAATGTTAAGACCAGCGATGTCGATAACTACGAAGCTACCAAGGCCAAAGTGACGGCTTCTCTCAAGGATTATTTCCGTCCAGAGTTTTTGAATCGTGTCGACGACACTATTATCTTCGATATATTATCACCAGAAGCTATAAAGGAGATTGTGAAGATACAAGTTGATCAAGTAGTAAAGCGTCTAGCAGATAAGGGTGTGACTATGGCCTTATCAGACGATGTTCTAAATTATCTGGCTAAGGAAGGTTACAACCCACAGTATGGTGCCCGTCCGCTCAAACGTCTGATCCAGAATAAGATCTTGACTCCAGTAGCTAAGTTGCTCATCAGCCAAGAGGTTGAATCTGGTGGTAGGATCGATATCTCTGTCAAAAAAACTAATGCTGGTGTAAACATTGCCAAACCAACGGATCTTAGTATTGAGTTTGATTTTATAGCACAAAAAGGTGAGTCGTCTCGCCGTCGCCGCAAGAGTGGTAGTTCAGTTTTGGTTGGTTCAGAGGAATTGAAGTCAAAATAATAAGTAATTTTTAGTATTTCTGGAAATGGAAAATCCGCCTTACGACACGGATTTTATCCATGTCATTTTCAGGCGGACTAGTTGCTACTACCGGTCATATTTCTAGCGTCATCTACAGCTCCACCACCTTCCTCGAGGATGCCGAAGAATGCAACCACACCAAGGCGGACCTTTTTGAGATGTCCAATTTCTTCCACTTCATCTTTCTTAAAGCAGAAGACATTTTCTCTTTTGGGGTAGCTATGGTCATTCCACCAGACCACCGCATCAGGGTGTGCTTGCATCAATATTTCGATAGCAGCTGTCTGGTCGACATAGTAGACAACTTCTTTCGGCCCCCCTTTTTTTGTAAGTGCGCCTCTACAACCAGTATTCCGGATAGCTATTACTGGCAACTCAAGGCCAACCCATTTTTTACGGACACTGACTGGTGCCTCACCGGCCGGAATACTGACTATCTTGATTTTTCCTCTGATGAATCGAATCATTTCAAGCCTCCTTTTTTCTAATGTTAGCTTATTACATTTTATATATAAGTCAACCAAGCACTTGTTCTAAACTTAAAATCTGGTAAACTCTTACAAGGTCGTTATTTGTGTGTTCACTTAGGCTTTCTTCGTTATATTTGCGCCGGTCGCATAGCGGCTATTGCAGCGGACTGTAAATCCGCGGCCCAATGGGCATCGCTGGTTCGAGTCCAGCCCGGCGCACACTCTAGTGATAGGTTCGGAGTCCGAGAGGGGTTGAGGAATGCCACGATAGCACAAGAATTGTTATCAACTTTTTTATGTACACATATCAATTAACTGGAAAGATTCATCCTGAAAGGGTAAATTTTACAATAGGTACAAAATTACCGTTATTTATTGAACATACAAGTTTCGAAATAAAAGGAGAAATCTTATTAGAGATAAAGGATTCTAATATTTTTATTTCTTTTAATTCCTCCACAAAATACTCCTCTTCTGATACGGGTTGTACTGGACCCCTTTCATTGCACGCCATCCTTGTTAGCTGAATTGTACGCCGCCAACACTTTTCGCGCAAACTGCATAGGCGGCATTTTCAATACAGAATGGATTCTAGTGTGGTTGTACTGCCAGATGGTCTGATATA